>NZ_JBMDKB010000017.1:0-153586 GCF_057809495.1 Allobosea sp. FG18 | reverse complement strand
CCCCGATCGCGATGGAAGAGAAGCTCCGCTTCGCCATCCGCGAAGGCGGCCGCACCGTCGGCGCCGGCGTCGTCGCCTCGATCATCGCGTAACGCGTTTGCGTGAGGGGCAGGGGCCCTTCGGGGCCTTTGCCTTTTCTCACGTCACGGAGAATTGAGACCATGAACGGTCAGAACATTCGGATCCGCCTCAAGGCGTTCGACCACCGCATCCTCGACGCTTCGACGCGCGAGATCGTGTCGACCGCGAAGCGGACGGGCGCCCAGGTCCGCGGACCGATTCCGCTGCCCACGCTCATCGAGAAGTTCACCGTCAACCGCTCGCCCCACATCGACAAGAAGTCGCGCGAGCAGTTCGAGATGCGGACCCACAAGCGGGTTCTCGATATCGTCGACCCGACCCCCCAGACGGTCGACGCCCTCATGAAGCTCGATCTCGCCGCCGGCGTCGACGTCGAAATCAAGCTTTAAGTCGGAGATGGTCTGAACGACGAAGCGGTTTCCACTTCGTCGGACCATCTTCGGATCCGATTAAACGGGTCCTCTGTTTCCGGCGACCCCGGATGGACATGACCCCAAAGGAAGGTATGCACCGATGCGTTCCGGTGTGATTGCACAGAAAGTCGGGATGACCCGCATCTTCACGGATGCCGGCGAGCACATCCCGGTCACCGTGCTGAAGCTCGACAACTGCCAGGTCGTCGCGCATCGCACGATCGAGAAGAACGGCTATGTGGCCGTGCAGCTGGGCTCCGCTCAGGCGAAGGTGAAGAATGTCTCGAAGGCCGAGCGCGGTCATTTCGCGGTCGCCAAGGTCGAGCCGAAGCGCAAGGTGGTCGAGTTCCGCGTCAGCAATGACGCGCTGATCCCTGTCGGCGCCGAGCTGACCGCGGACCACTTCGTCGTCGGCCAGTTCGTCGATGTCTCCGGCACCACCACCGGTAAGGGTTTCGCCGGCGGTATGAAGCGCTGGAACTTCGGCGGTCTGCGCGCCACGCACGGCGTGTCGGTCTCGCATCGCTCGATCGGTTCGACCGGTGGCCGTCAGGACCCGGGCAAGACCTTCAAGAACAAGAAGATGCCGGGCCATCTCGGCGCCGAGCGCGTCACCACGCAGAACCTGCGCGTCGTCCAGACGGATGTCGAGCGCGGCCTGATCCTCGTCGAGGGTGCCGTTCCTGGCGTCGCCGGCGGCTGGATTCACGTCCGTGACGCCGTCAAGCGCGCCCTGCCGAAGGATGCGCCGCTGCCGGGCAAGTTCAAGGTTTCCGGCGAGGGCAAGGCGGATGAGGCTCCTGCGGCCCAGGCTGAGGAGAACGCGTGATGAAATTCGATATCACCACTCTCGAGGGCAAGTCGGCCGGTTCGGTCGAGCTGTCGGATGAGGTGTTCGGCCTCGAGCCGCGCGCCGATCTGCTCGCCCGCATGGTCCGCTATCAGCTCGCCAAGCGCCGCGCCGGGACTCACAAGTCCAAGGGCCGCTCGGAAGTCGATCGCACCCGCAAGAAGATCTACAAGCAGAAGGGCACCGGCGGCGCTCGCCACGGCGCGGCTTCGGCTCCGCAGTTCCGCGGCGGCGGCAAGGCTTTCGGCCCCGTCCTGCGCGACCACGGTCATGATCTTCCCAAGAAGGTCCGTGCGCTGGCTCTGCGCCACGCTCTCTCGGCCAAGGCGAAGGACGCCGGCATCATCGTGATCGACGATGCCACGCTCTCCGAGCCGAAGACCAAGGTGCTGCTCGGCCATTTCGGCAAGCTCGACCTGTCGAGCGCGCTGATCATCGGCGGCGCCGAGATCGATACCAACTTCGGCCTGGCCGCTCGCTCGATCCCGAATGTCGACGTGCTGCCGGTCCAGGGCATCAACGTTTACGACATCCTGCGTCGCGACAAGCTCGTCCTGACGCGCGCGGCCGTCGATGCGCTGGAGGCGCGCTTCAAATGAGCCAGTCCGCCAAGAACCTCGACCCGCGCCACTACGATGTGATCGTGGCGCCGGTCATCACCGAGAAGGCGACGATGCTCTCGGAGCATAACAAGGTCGTCTTCAAGGTTGCCAAGACCGCAACGAAGCCGCAGATCAAGGCGGCGATCGAGAAGCTCTTCGACGTCAAGGTGAAGAGCGTCAACACGATCGTCACCGAGGGCAAGGTCAAGATGTTCCGTGGCCGTCCCGGCCAGCGTTCGGACGTCAAGAAGGCGGTCGTGACCCTCGAAGAGGGCCACTCCATCGACGTGACCACGGGCCTGTGAGGGAAGCATCATGGCTTTGAAACATTTCAAGCCGATCACGCCGAGCCTTCGCCAGCTCGTGATCGTCGACCGCAGCGAGCTCTACAAGGGCAAGCCGGTCAAGGTGCTGACCGAGGGCAAGAGCTCCTCGGGCGGCCGCAACAACACCGGCCGCGTCACCGTCCGCTTCCGCGGCGGTGGTCACAAGCGCACGCTGCGTCTCGTCGACTTCAAGCGTCGCGGCAAGGCCGGCATCCCGGCGACCGTCGAGCGGCTCGAGTACGATCCGAACCGCACCGCCTTCATCGCCCTGATCAAGTATCAGGACGGCGAGCAGGCCTACATCCTGGCGCCGCAGCGCCTGGCTGTTGGTGATACGGTTGTCGCGGGTGACTCGGTCGACGTGAAGCCCGGCAACGCGGCTCCGATGGGTTCGCTGCCGATCGGCACGATCGTCCACAATGTCGAGCTGAAGATCGGCAAGGGCGGCGCCCTGGCCCGTTCGGCCGGCAACTACGCTCAGATCGTCGGCCGCGACCAGGGTTACGTCATCGTCCGCCTGAACTCGGGCGAACAGCGTCTGATCTCGGGTCAGTGCTATGCCACCGTCGGCGCCGTCTCGAACCCGGATCACATGAACCGGAACGACGGCAAGGCTGGTCGCTCGCGCTGGCTCGGTCGCCGTCCGCATAACCGCGGCGTCTCGATGAACCCGGTCGACCATCCGCACGGCGGTGGTGAAGGCCGGACCTCGGGTGGCCGTCATCCGGTCACGCCCTGGGGTCTGCCGACCAAGGGTAAGAAGACCCGCTCGAACAAGCGGACCGATACGTTCATCGTGTCGAGCCGTCACGCCCGCAAGAAGAAGAACTGAGGTCCGTCATGGCGCGTTCGCTTTGGAAAGGTCCGTTCGTCGACGGATACCTCCTGAAGAAGGCCGAGGTCGCCAGGACCTCGGCTCGTAATGAAGTTATCAAGATCTGGAGCCGTCGCTCCACGATCCTGCCGCAGTTCGTCGGTCTGACGTTCGGCGTCTACAACGGCCATAAGCATGTGCCGGTGTCCGTGTCCGAGGAGATGGTGGGTCACAAGTTCGGCGAGTTCTCGCCGACCCGCACCTTCCACGGCCACGCTGCCGACAAGAAGGCGAAGAGGAAGTAAGCCATGGGTAAAGCATCCGCCCCCCGTGCGCTGCCCGAGAACGAAGCCACTGCGATCGCTCGCAACCTTCGCGTCTCGCCGCAGAAGCTGAACCTCGTCGCTCAGCTGATCCGTGGCAAGAAGGTCGCGACCGCGCTCGCCGATCTCGAGTTCTCGCGCAAGCGGATCTCGCTCGATGTGCGCAAGTGCCTCCAGAGCGCGATCGCCAACGCCGAGAACAACCATGATCTCGACGTCGACGATCTCGTCGTGGCACAGGCCTTCGTCGGCAAGGCCCTCGTCATGAAGCGTTTCCACGCTCGTGCCCGTGGCCGTGGCGCCCGCATCCTGAAGCCCTTCGCGAACATCACGATCGTGGTGCGCGAAGTCGCTGCGGCCAAGGCCTGAGGAGAGAACGATGGGTCAGAAAATCAATCCGATCGGCCTTCGCCTCGGCATCAACCGCACCTGGGACTCGCGTTGGTTCGCCAACAAGGGCGAGTACGGCAAGCTGCTGCATGAAGACATGGCCATCCGCGCCGCGCTCATGAAGCTGCTGAAGCAGGCCGCGGTCTCGAAGATCATCATCGAGCGCCCGCACCGGAAGTGCCGCGTCACCATCCACTCGGCGCGTCCGGGCGTGGTGATCGGCAAGAAGGGTGCTGACATCGAGAAGCTCCGCAAGGAAGTCTCGAAGCTCACCAAGGCCGACGTGACGATCAACATCGTCGAGGTGCGCAAGCCCGAGATCGACGCGACGCTCGTCGCCGACTCGATCGCTCAGCAGCTCGAGCGCCGCGTCGCCTTCCGACGCGCCATGAAGCGCGCCGTGCAGTCGGCGATGCGTCTCGGCGCCGAGGGCATCCGCATCAACTGCTCGGGCCGTCTCGGCGGCGCCGAGATCGCCCGCCTCGAATGGTATCGTGAGGGCCGCGTGCCGCTGCATACGCTGCGCGCCGATGTCGACTACGGCGTCGCCACCGCTTTCACGACCTACGGGACGTGCGGCATCAAGGTCTGGATCTTCAAGGGCGAGATCCTGGAACACGACCCGATGGCCCAGGACAAGCGCCTTTCCGACGAAGGCGGCCGCTCCAGCGGTCGTGACCGTGATCACCGCGATCGCGATCGTCGCGAGCAGGCTGCGTAAGGCTGATCGAGAAGAGCCATGCTGCAACCAAAACGCACCAAGTTCCGCAAGCAGTTCAAGGGACGCATCTCCGGCGTCGCCAAGGGCGGCACGGACCTCAACTTCGGCCAGTTCGGCCTGAAGGCCCAGGAGCCCGAGCGCGTCACCGCCCGGCAGATCGAGGCGGCCCGCCGCGCGATCACCCGCGCCATGAAGCGCGTCGGCCGTGTCTGGATCCGCATCTTCCCGGACGTGCCGGTTTCCAAGAAGCCGACCGAAGTCCGCATGGGTAAGGGCAAGGGTTCGCCCGAGTTCTGGGCCGCCAAGGTCAAGCCGGGCCGGATCATGTTCGAGCTCGACGGCGTGTCCGAGGAGATCGCCCGCGAGGCGCTCCGTCTCGGCGCCGCCAAGCTGCCGATCAAGACGCGCTTCATCCAGCGCATTGCCGAGTGAGGGAGGGCAAGATGAAAATCACACAGCGTCAGTCCGACCTGAAGGCCATGAGCACGGACCAGCTTCAGGACGAACTCCTGAAGCTCAAGAAGGAGCAGTTCAACCTGCGCTTCCAGAAGGCCACCGGGCAGCTCGAGAACACCGCGCGCGTCACCGAAGTGCGCAAGGACATCGCCCGCATCAAGACGCTGCAGCGGTCCAAGACCGTCGCGGCGAGCGCGTGAGGAGAGAATAATGCCTAAGCGCGTACTGCAGGGCGTCGTCGTCAGCGACAAGCAGAACAAAACTGTTGTGGTCAAGGTCGAGCGGCGTTATACGCACCCGCTGCTCAAGAAGACGGTGCGCCGCACGAAGAACTATCACGCCCATGACGAGGCGGGTTCGTTCAAGGTCGGCGACACGGTTTGGATCGAGGAGTCCAAGCCGATTTCCAAGCTGAAAAGCTGGGTTGTGCTCGAGGACGCCCCCAAGGCGTGATTCGAGACGGCTTCGCCCGGCCCCGAATCAGGGGCAGGGCGGGGCAGGAAAGAAGCCGGACATGTTTCTCCGCAAAGGTGGAAACCACTTTTGCGGATCGTGTTTTGTTTGAGGCCAGGGGGCGATCGACCCCCGTCAGTCGTAGTCCCCGTCGGCACTGATGCTGGCCGGGAAACCGCGCTGATACACAGATTGGAAGGATCAAGGCCATGATCCAGGTGCAGACGAATCTCGACGTCGCCGACAATTCCGGCGCCCGTCGCGTGATGTGCATCAAGGTTCTCGGCGGGTCGAAGCGGCGCTATGCCCGCATTGGCGACATCATCGTCGTTTCGATCAAGGAAGCCATTCCGCGCGGTCGCGTGAAGAAGGGCGACGTCATGAAGGCGGTCGTCGTTCGCACCGCCAAGGACGTCAAGCGCCAGGACGGTTCGGTGATCCGCTTCGACCGCAATGCGGCCGTGCTGATCAACAACCAGAAGGAGCCGGTCGGCACGCGTATCTTCGGACCGGTTCCGCGCGAGCTGCGCGCCAAGAACCACATGAAGATCATCTCGCTGGCGCCGGAGGTGCTGTGATGGCTGCTAAGATCAAGAAGGGCGACAAGGTCGTCGTGCTCGCTGGTCGCGACAAGGGCAAGTCGGGCGAGGTGTTGCAGGTTCTGCCGAAGGATGCCCGCGCCGTCGTGCGCGGTGTCAATCTCGTCAAGAAGCACACCAAGCAGTCCGCGCAGTCCGAGGGCGGCATCATCAGCAAGGAAGCGACGATCGACCTGTCGAACATCGCCATTGCCGACCCCAAGGATGGCAAGGCCACCCGCGTCGGTTTCAAGGTGCTCGATGACGGCCGCAAGGTTCGGTTCGCCAAGCGTTCGGGAGATCTGATCGATGGCTGAGGCTCAGCAGGCGGCGCTCTCGCCGCGCATGAAGAAGCATTACGAGGACGTCGTTCGTCCCGCGATGATCGCCGAATTCGGCTACAAGAACGTCATGGAAGTGCCGGCGATCGAGAAGATCGTCATCAACATGGGCGTTGGTGAAGCGACTGCCGACCGTAAGAAGGTCGACGTTGCCGCTGGCGACCTCGCTCTGATCGCCGGCCAGAAGCCGGTCATCACCAAGTCCCGCCTCGCCATCGCTGGCTTCAAGCTGCGCGAAAACATGGCGGTTGGCTGCAAGGTCACGCTGCGCAAGACCAAGATGTTCGAGTTCGTCGACCGGCTCGTCACCATCGCCTTGCCGCGCGTGCGCGACTTCCGGGGCCTCAACCCCAAGTCGTTCGACGGGCGCGGTAACTTCGCGCTCGGGATCAAGGAGCACATCGTGTTCCCCGAGATCAACTACGACAAGGTCGACCAGGTCCTGGGTATGGACGTGATCGTCTGCACGACTGCGAAGTCGGACGACGAGGCACGCGCCCTGCTCAAGCACTTCAACTTCCCGTTCCGGCAGTGAACCTAAGCGTTCATACGCGGAAACCAGGAGAGATCGATGGCTAAGAAAAGCTCCGTCGAGAACAACGAGCGCCGCAGGAAGCTGGTGAAGAAATTCGCCGGCCGCCGGGCTCGTCTTCTCGCGATCGCCAATGACGACAACCAGCCCATGGACGAGCGTTTCCTCGCCCGCCTGAAGCTGGCCGAACTGCCGCGCAACTCGGCGAAGATCCGCATTCGCAACCGCTGCGAAGTGACGGGCCGTCCGCGCGCGTTCTATCGCAAGCTCAAGATGTCGCGTGTCGCGCTGCGTGAGCTCGGTAACAAGGGGCTGGTTCCCGGCCTCGTGAAATCGAGCTGGTAAGGAGGACTGGAACAATGGCAATCATTGATCCGCTCGGCGATATGCTGACCCGCATCCGCAATGCGCAGATGCGTCGCAAGTCCCGCGTTTCCACCCCTGGCTCGAAGCTGCGCGCTCGCGTGCTCGACGTGCTGCAGTCCGAGGGCTACATCCGCGGCTACAGCCAGACCGAGTTCGGCAACGGCCGGACGGAGTTCGACATCGAGCTGAAGTATCACGAGGGCCAGCCGGTCATCCGGTCGATCTCGCGTGTTTCGAAGCCCGGCCGCCGCGTTTACTCGTCGGTCGAGACCATGCCGCGCGTGGCCGATGGCCTTGGCGTGACGATCGTCTCGACCCCGCGTGGCGTGATGGCCGATCATGTGGCCCGCGAGCAGAACGTGGGCGGCGAAGTGCTCTGCAAGGTCTTCTGACCTTACAGGCGCCCCGCTCACTTTCAGGAGAGATCCAAATGTCTCGTATCGGTAAGAAGCCGGTTTCGGTTCCCGCGGGCGTCACCGCCTCGGTCACCGGCCAGCTGGTCAAGATCAAGGGCTCCAAGGGCGAGCTCTCCTTCGAGGTTCCCGAGGACGTCTCGGTCGCCTTGGAGGACGGCGCGATCGCGGTTCAGCCGCGTTCGCAGTCGAAGCGCGCCCGTGCGCTCTGGGGCACCTCGCGCGCCCGCATCAACAATCTCGTCATCGGCACCACTGCCGGTTTCGAGAAGAAGCTCGAGATCAACGGCGTCGGCTACAAGGCCGCCGTCAACGGCAAGGTGCTCAAGCTGTCGCTCGGCTACAGCCACGACATCGACTACGAAATCCCGGCCGGTGTCGCGATCGTGACGCCGAAGCCGACGGAGATCGTCGTCACCGGCATCGACAAGCAGGTCGTCGGCCAGACCGCCGCGGAGATCCGCGACTATCGTGGCCCCGAGCCCTACAAGGGCAAGGGCGTCAAGTACGCCGGCGAATTCATCTTCCGCAAGGAAGGCAAGAAGAAGTAAGGACGCCAGCCATGAGCAAGCAGAACGATGTGACTGCGCGCCGCAAGGCCCGCGTCCGCCGCGCGATCAAGGCCGTTGCCAATGGTCGCCCGCGCCTGTCGGTGCATCGCACCGGCAAGCAGATCTACGCCCAGGTCATCGACGACGTGAACGGGGTCACCCTCGCTTCCGCCTCGTCGCGGGACAAGGATGTGCGCGAGCAGATCAAGTCCGGCGCGAATGTCGAGGCCGCCGGCCAGATCGGCAAGATCGTCGCCGAGCGCGCGGTCAAGGCCGGCGTGACGGAAGTGGTCTTCGACCGCGGCCCGTACATGTACCATGGTCGCGTCAAGGCGCTGGCCGATGCAGCCCGCGAGGGCGGCCTCAGCTTCTGAGGTTATCGGGTTTCGCCCGGCCCGGCGTCATACGCTGGCCGGGCGACGCCTGTTTACTGGCTTCTCCGGGCAATGATGCACGGGGTTAGGCTCGAGCGAGCGGCGGGGCTTCGATCCTCGTCCGCGCAAGTAAGAGGACAGACACATGGCTAGAGAGCCGCGTGAGCGTAAAGATCGGGAAACGGAAGTTTCCGAATTCGTGGACAAGCTCGTCCACATCAACCGCGTCGCCAAGGTGGTGAAGGGTGGTCGTCGCTTCGGCTTCGCCGCGCTCGTCGTCGTCGGCGACCAGAAGGGCCGCGTCGGCTTCGGCCACGGCAAGGCTCGTGAAGTTCCTGAGGCGATCCGCAAGGCGACGGAAGCTGCCAAGCGCGGCCTCGTCCGTATCCCGCTGCGCGAGGGCCGTACCCTCCATCACGACGTGCAGGGCCGCCACGGCGCCGGCAAGGTCGTGCTGCGCGCGGCTCCGGCCGGTACCGGCATCATCGCCGGCGGCCCGATGCGCGCCGTCTTCGAGGCGGTCGGCATGCAGGACGTCGTGTCGAAGTCGCTCGGCTCCTCCAACCCGTACAACCTCGTGCGCGCCACCTTCGACGCGCTGAAGAACGAGGACAGCCCGCGCTCGGTCGCGGCTCGTCGCTCGCTCAAGGTTTCGGCCCTGCAGACCCGTCGCCGCGATGCCGGCACGGATGCGGCCGCGGAAGCGTGAGGGGGACATCATGGCAAAGGCTGAGAAGACCTTCACCATCGAGCAGACCGGTTCGCCGATCCGCCGCGAGGCCACCCAGCGCCAGACCCTGATCGGTCTCGGCCTGAACAAGATCCGCCGCCGCTCGACCCTCCAGGACACCCCCGCGGTGCGTGGCATGGTCGAGAAGGTGAAGCACCTCGTCCGCGTCGTCGACGCGAAGTGAGGAGGGCGACACATGAAACTCAATGAGATCCGTGACAACGAAGGCGCTCTGAAGCAGCGCATGCGTGTCGGCCGTGGCATTGGCTCCGGCAAGGGCAAGACCGGTGGCCGCGGCGTGAAGGGTCAGACCTCGCGCGCCGGCGTCGCCATCAAGGGCTTCGAAGGCGGCCAGATGCCGCTGTATCGTCGCCTGCCGAAGCGCGGCTTCAACAACCTGTTCGCCAAGGACCTGAACGAGGTGAACCTCGGCCGGATCCAGCAGGCGGTGGAAGCCGGCAAGCTCGATGCCAAGGGCACCGTGACCATCGAGGCGCTCGTCGCCGCCGGTGTCATCACCCGCCAGGCCAAGGACGGCGTCAAGATTCTCGGCGTCGGCGAGCTCAAGACCAAGCTTGCCTTCGAGGTGTACGGCGCGTCCAAGTCGGCCGTCGCTGCGATCGAGAAGGCTGGCGGTTCGGTCAAGATTCTGGCTGCCGCTTCACAGGCGTGATCCGAACGCCTACATGACGTTTGCGAACGGCGGCCGGGCCCAGCGCCTTGGCCGCCGTTTGACTGTTTGACGCAAGGCACGAATCCGCAGACAGCACCACGCGTGCGTTGGGAAACGTGCTTCCAGGGCATCGGACCGAAAAGTGGAATCCACTTTTCGGATCAATCCGATGCTCCGACAATGAGACAGATCATCGTTACCGCGTCCGGTGGGACGCGCGATGATCTAGGACCAGTTTGAGACCCAGGGACCGGACGCATGGCATCGGCGGCTGAACAGCTTGCGGCGAACCTCAATTTCGGGGCCTTCGCCAAGGCGGATGAACTCAAGAAGCGAATCTGGTTCACGCTGGGCGCGCTGGTCATCTACCGGCTCGGCACCTATATCCCGCTGCCCGGCATGAACCCGGATGCGGTGGCCGACCTGTTCCGCCAGACGCAGTCCGGCATGCTCGGCATGTTCAACATGTTCTCCGGTGGCGCGGTCGGGCGCCTCGCGATCTTCGCGCTGGCGATCATGCCCTACATCTCGGCCTCGATCATCGTGCAGCTGCTCTCCAGCGTGGTGCCGAGCTTCGAGGCGCTGAAGAAGGAAGGCGAGCAGGGCCGCAAGACCCTGAACCAGTACACCCGCTACCTGACCCTCGTGCTGGCCGTGTTCCAGGCCTATGCGATCGGCGTCGGCCTCCAGGGTTCTGGCAACCTCGTGCTGCAGCCGGGGCCGTTCTTCCTGCTCTCGACCACGATCACGCTGGTCGGCGGCACGATGTTCCTGCTCTGGCTGGGTGAGCAGATCACCAGCCGCGGCATCGGCAACGGCACCTCGATGATCATTTTCGCGGGCATCATCGCCGAGTTCCCCTCGCAGCTCGCCCAGACCTTCGAGCTCGGCCGCCAGGGCGCGATCTCGACCGGCCTGCTGCTCGGCGTGCTTGTGATGGCGGTCTGCGTCATCGCCTTCTGCGTGTTCATGGAGCGCGCCCAGCGCCGCCTGCTGATCAACTATCCGAAGCGCCAGGTCGGCAACCGCATGTATGAGGGCCAGACCTCGTTCCTGCCGCTGAAGCTCAACACCGCCGGCGTCATTCCGCCGATCTTCGCCTCGTCGCTGCTGCTGCTGCCGACGACCGTCGCCAGCTTCCAGCAAGCCTCGGGCGGCACCGGCTTCCTGTCGACGATGGCGACCTATCTCGCCCATGGCCGGCCGGCGTTCATGATCCTCTACGCGGCGCTGATCATCTTCTTCTGCTTCTTCTACACCGCGATCGTGTTCAATCCGGTCGAGACGGCCGACAATCTCAAGAAGCATGGCGGCTTCATGCCGGGCATCCGCCCGGGCGAGCGGACCGCCGAGCATATCGATCGCATCCTGACGCGCATCACCGTTCTGGGCGCAGGATATTTGACGATCGTCTGCCTTATCCCCGAGTTCATGATCACCTATGCTCAGATCCCGATCATCCTGCTGGGCGGTACTTCGCTGCTCATCGTGGTGACGACGACGATGGACACCGTGGCGCAAGTTCACGGGCACCTGCTGGCCCATCAGTACGAAGGGCTGGTCAAGAAGGCCAAGTTGCGAGGAGCGAGGCGCTAAATGCGGTTGATTTTCCTGGGGCCGCCGGGGGCGGGTAAAGGCACTCAGGCGGCGCGCATCGTCGCGAAGCACGGCATTCCGCAGCTTTCCACCGGTGACATGCTGCGTGCAGCCGTCGCCGCCGGTACGCCGGTCGGTCAGAAGGCCAAGGCGGTGATGGACGCGGGCGGGCTGGTCTCGGACGAGATCGTCATCGGCATCGTCGCCGACCGTATCGAAGAGGCGGATGCCAAGAAGGGCTTCATTCTCGACGGCTTCCCGCGGACGCTGGCTCAGGCCGAGGCGCTGGATAAGATGCTCGACGGCAAGGGCCTGAAGCTCGACGCCGTGCTCGAGCTCAAGGTCGATCAGACCAAGCTCGTCGACCGCATCGTTCGCCGCGCCGAGGAGGCGAGGGCGGCCGGGCAGCCGGTGCGCAAGGACGATGACCCGGAAGTCTTCAAGACCCGGCTCGAAGCCTATAACCGCGATACGGCTGTGGTCGCTCCCTATTACGACAAGCGCGGCCAGCTGACCGCCATCGACGGCATGCAGCCGATCGACAGCGTCTCGCAGGCGATCACGGACGCACTTTCGGTCGCCGCCCAGGGCTGACCGAAACTCGCCGGAGCTTGTTTCGAACCCGGGCGGACCTCACGGTCTGGCCGGGTTCTTCGTTTCTACGGTGCGCTTTTGCGCTGATGCCTTTGCCTTTTCTCGCTCCGCCTGTGCGTTGACAGGCTCATGCCCGGCGGATGTGCTGAGACCCAATCCGCGCGAAGCGGTGGCAAGCATCCGTCGACCGGAAGGCGAAGCGGCTTTCTTGGTCCGGAGGCAGGACAGGGAGCAGGCGCATGACGAGGTTTGGAGCATTGCTGGTCGCGAGCACGCTGGCGCTGATGCCGGCGGCGGCACGCGCACAGGACGCGGTGAAGATCGGCATCCTCAACGACCAGTCCGGCAACTACGCCGAGTTCGGCGGGTTGGGCTCGGTCGAGGCGGCGAAGCTGGCGATCGAGGATTTTGGTGGCTCGGTGCTCGGCCAGCCGATCGAGATCGTCGCGGGCGACCATCAGAACAAGCCGGACATCGCCGTCGGGTTGGCCCGGCGCTGGTACGATGTCGATGGCGTCACCGCGATCGCGGACCTGACCAACTCCGCCGTTGCGCTGGGGGTGGCCGGCATCGCCAAGGAAAAGCAGAAGATCGCCCTCTATAACGGCCCGGCTACGACGCGCCTCTTCAACGAGGATTGTTCGCCGACCGGCTTCATGTGGACCTTCGACACGGCGACCTCGGCCAAGGGCACTGCGGTTTCGGTGCTGCGCGAGGGCGGCGACAGCTGGTACATCATCGCCGCCGACTACGCTTTCGGCCATCAGCTCACGGCGGATATCGAGTCGACGGTCAAGGCAAATGGCGGCAAGACGCTGGGCACGGTGCGCGCGCCGCTCTCGACGCCCGACTTCTCTTCCTTCCTGCTGCAGGCGCAGGCCTCGAAGGCCAAGATCGTCGCCTTCGCCAATGCCGGCACGGACACGATCAACTCGATCAAGCAGGCCGGCGAGTTCGGCCTGGTCGATGGCGGGCAGAAGCTCGCGGCGATGGTCGTGGTGCTCAGTGACGTCCACGGCCTCGGCCTCGACAAGGCCAAGGGGCTGATCACCACCACCGCCTATTACCATGACGCCGACAAGCCGAGCCGCGACTTCGCCGATCGCTATATGGCGCGGACCAAGAAGATGCCCGGCATGATCCAGGCCAGCGTCTATTCCTCGGTGCTGCACTATCTCAAGGCGGTGAAGGCGGCCGGTACGGCAGCGGGCCCTGCGGTCGCGGCGAAGATGAAGGAACTGCCGGTCGAGGACTTCTACGCGCGCGGCGCGAAGGTTCGCGAGGACGGCCGCCTGATGAACGATATGCTGCTGGTCGAGGTGAAGAAGCCCACCGATTCGAAGGCGCCGTGGGATTACTTCAAGGTCGTCCGCAAGATTCCGGCGGCCGAGATCATCGCGCCGCTCTCGGAGAGCAAGTGCAGTCTGGTGAAGAAGTAAGGGGCATCCGTGAGCACGTCATTCCGGGGCACGGCCACGCCGCTTGCCCGGAATGACGGAGCCCTTATATAGCGGGCTCGGCTACCGCCTTGACCTCGCAGTGCTTCGGCCGCTTCCGCTTGCCTTGGCATGTTTCTTGGTTGCTGCGGGTTGACTCGTTGTGCCCAACCGGTTAACGAGCCGCCATCCGGTTTCATGGGAGCGATGCCGTTGCCTTCGCGAGAAGGGACGACGTCGCATTATCGCGTGGAACCGTTCAACGCTCTGCATGAGCCGGCCTCCACCGGACGCAGGGTTTTTCCCACCGCCGGGGTGCCATCGGGTGCTTCGGCCGACATGGAGATGAGACCATGGCTCGTATCGCGGGCGTCAACATTCCCACCGGCAAGCGCGTCGTCATCGGCCTGCAGTACATCCACGGCATTGGCTCGGCCAAGGCCCAGGAGATCTGCGAGAAGGTCGGCATCGCCGCCGAGCGCCGCGTCAACCAGCTGACCGATGCCGAAGTCCTGCAGATCCGCGAGACGATCGACCGCGACTACCTCGTCGAGGGCGATCTGCGCCGCGAAGTCTCGATGAACATCAAGCGCCTGATGGACCTTGGCTGCTATCGCGGCCTGCGCCATCGCCGCTCGCTGCCGGTCCGCGGCCAGCGCACGCACACCAACGCCCGTACCCGCAAGGGCAAGGCGAAGCCGATCGCCGGCAAGAAGAAGTGATTTCGGCGGGCCGCTAGTCGGCCCGTTGTCAATACGCCGGCCGGTCCGCTCACGGGCCGCCGGCATCCCCAGCGCCTGGCATGACGGGCGCGCCTGAAGGATGGAAGAAGAGATATGGCCAAGGAAGCCCAGCGCGTCCGTCGTCGCGAACGCAAGAACATCGTCTCCGGCGTCGCGCATGTGAACGCCTCGTTCAACAACACCATGATCACCATCACCGACGCGCAGGGCAACACGATCTCGTGGTCGTCGGCCGGCACGATGGGCTTCAAGGGTTCGCGCAAGTCGACCCCCTACGCCGCTCAGGTCGCCGCCGAGGACGCCGCCCGCAAGGCTGCCGAACATGGCATGCGCACCCTCGAGGTCGAGGTGACCGGTCCGGGTTCGGGCCGCGAGTCGGCTCTTCGCGCTCTCCAGGCCGCGGGCTTCACCGTGACCTCGATCCGCGACGTGACGCCGATCCCGCACAATGGCTGCCGTCCGCGCAAGCGCCGTCGCGTCTGACGCCTGACTTGTAGCCTTGAAGGCGCCCGCAGGGGCGGGCGCCTGTCCGGGGCGGCGGTGGCCGCCAGAAGAATTCAGCACCAGGAGTGCGGTCGTGATCAGCAAGAACTGGCAGGATCTTTCCAAGCCGAACAAGCTCGAAGTGAAGGTCGGAGACGACCCGAAGCGTCAGGCCACCGTGATCGCGCGTCCGCTCGAGCGCGGCTTCGGCATGACGCTCGGCAATGCGCTCCGTCGCGTGCTGCTGTCGTCGCTCCAGGGCGCGGCGGTGACCGCCGTCCAGATCGACGGCGTTCTGCACGAGTTCTCCTCGATTCCGGGTGTCCGTGAGGACGTCACCGACATCGTCCTCAACATCAAGGCCATTGCGGTCAAGATGCAGGGCGAGGGCCCGAAGCGCATGACGCTCCGCAAGTCCGGCCCGGGCACCGTCACCGCCGGCGACATCAACACCATCGGCGACGTCGCGATCCTGAACCCCGACCTCGTGCTCTGCACGCTGGACGACGGGGCCGAGATCCGCATGGAGTTCACGGTCAACACCGGCAAGGGCTATGTCCCGGCCGAGCAGAACCGTCCCGAGGACGCGCCGATCGGCCTGATTCCGGTCGACAGCCTGTACTCGCCGGTCAAGAAGGTCTCCTACCGCGTCGAGAACACCCGCGAGGGCCAGAACCTCGACAAGGACTCGCTGACGCTGGCGATCGAGACCAACGGCTCGGTCTCGCCCGAGGACGCGCTGGCGCTCGCCGCCCGCATCCTGCAGGACCAGCTCGCGGTGTTCATCACCTTTGAGGAGCCGCGCAAGGAAGAGGCCGTCTCGACCGCGCCGCAGCTGCCCTTCAACCCGGCGCTGCTCAAGAAGGTCGATGAGCTCGAGCTCTCGGTCCGCTCGGCGAACTGCCTCAAGAACGACAACATCGTCTATATCGGCGACCTCATCCAGAAGTCCGAGGGCGAGATGCTGCGCACCCCGAACTTCGGCCGCAAGTCGCTGAACGAGATCAAGGAAGTGCTGGCGACCATGGGCCTGCACCTGGGCATGGACGTCCAGGGCTGGCCGCCGGAGAACATCGAAGAGCTCGCGAAGCGCTTCGAAGAGCACTACTGAGCCCCAACGGCGCGGGAGGCATCCCGCGCCAACCCCGCCCGGCTCACAAGAGCCGGAGCATAACGAACGGCCGTACCGTGGCACGGCGGCCGTAAGCAACGAAGGAGCCAAACAATGCGTCACGGTTTCCGCGGTCGTCGTTTCAACCGCTCGGCCGAGCATCGCCAGGCGATGTTCGCCAACATGGCCCAAGCCCTGATCAAGCACGAGCAGATCACCACCACCCTGCCGAAGGCCAAGGACCTGCGTCCGGTCGTCGAGAAGCTCGTCACCCTCGGCAAGCGCGGCGACCTGCACGCCCGCCGTCAGGCGATCGCGCAGATCAAGGATGTCGAGCTGGTCGGCAAGCTCTTCGCGGTCCTCGGCCCGCGTTACAAGGAGCGCAACGGTGGCTATCTCCGCATTATGAAGGCGGGCTTCCGCTTCGGCGACAACGCCCCGATGGCGATCATCGAGTTCGTCGACCGCGACGTCGACGCCAAGGGCAAGGATTCCGGCCCGGTCTTCACGGCGGAAGACGAAGCCGCCTGATCGGCTTCTTCAGACAGAATTGGAAAAGGCGGCCTTCGCGGGCCGCCTTTTTCTTTGGTCGGGCCGGAGGAGCTGCCAGGCAACGTCGTCATCCCGGACACAGCGAAGCGGAGATCCGGGATCCATCGGAGGGCTCTGCGCTTTACGATGGATCTCGGGGCACGCCCGGGATGACGGCGTGGTTCAGCGGATTTGCGATCATTTGTAGGAGCTTCAACCCGGCCGTCGGGCAAGCTCGCCTGCGAGGTCGACGAGTGTTTCCAGGGGCTGAGCGTGGAGATCGGCTTCAGGCGAGACGCCGTAGAGGCCGAAGATGAAGCTGGTCGTCTCGTCGCGCTCGGCGATGCCCATGGCCCAGCCGGGGAAGGAGCGGGCGGCGATCGGTTCCTCCTCGAGCAGCCTGAATGCCGCGTGGCGCACGTCCACCACGATCCGGCCATAGGTTTCCATCACGCTGTCGCGCGGACCCTCCAGCACCTGCGCGAAGGCGCCGTCCGTCGCCAAGAGGAAGCCGGTGATGCCGTTCTGGTCGTTGAAGCGGCGGGCGCTTGCCAGGATGCCGTCCAGCTCCGAGCGGCGATTGGCGTCGACGAGCCGGCTCTCGCTGGCGTACACAAGCCGAATCAGGCTCATCCTGCTCTTCCTATCCGGCCATGAAAGGCCATATCGGGTTGGGGGATGCCGCTGCGGGAACCGCAGGGCTCTGCATGGGTATAGCGGGTGTCTCGCCTGAACGGAAAACTCCGTGCCGGCGCTTTTTGTCTCTGAACGAGGACGAGCATGATCCACCGCCCCGCAACACATCGGAAGACCCTGGCCATGGCTGCCCTCGCGGGCGCCCTGATGGCCGGCGTGGCGCCGTGGCCGGCGCTCGGCCAGGCCCGCCAGGTGCCCGAGACGCGCGAGCAGGTGACGCTCTCCTTCGCGCCGCTGGTCAAGCAGACGCAGGCCGCGGTCGTGAACGTCTACGGCGCGCGCGTCGAGAAGCGCCCGCAGAACCCGTTCATGGACGATCCGTTCTTCCGCCGCTTCTTCGGCGATGGCGGCTTCGGCGTGCCGCGCGAGCGGGTGCAGCGCTCGCTCGGCTCCGGCGTCGTCGTCGATGCCGGCGCCGGCCTCGTGGTGACGAACAACCACGTCATCGAGAACATGAGCGAGGTGAAGGTCGCTTTCGCCGACAAGCGCGAGGTCGAGGCCACGATCCTGTTGCGCGATCCGCGCACCGATCTCGCCGTGCTCAAGCTCGCCGATGCGAAGAATCTGACCGCGATCGAGCTCGCCGATACCGACGAGCTGCAGATCGGCGACATCGTGCTCGCCATGGGCAATCCCTTCGGCGTCGGCCAGACGGTGACGCAGGGCATCGTCTCGGCGCTGGCCCGCACGCAGATCGGCGTCGGCGACGCGCAGTCCTTCATCCAGACCGATGCCGCGATCAACCCCGGCAATTCGGGCGGGCCGCTGATCGACATGCGCGGCCGCGTCGTCGGCATCAACACCGCGATCTATTCGCGCTCCGGCGGCAGCGTCGGCATCGGCTTCGCCATTC
Source organism: Allobosea sp. FG18 (assembly GCF_057809495.1). Taxonomy (NCBI): domain Bacteria; kingdom Pseudomonadati; phylum Pseudomonadota; class Alphaproteobacteria; order Hyphomicrobiales; family Alloboseaceae; genus Allobosea; species Allobosea sp. FG18. The sequence goes on along the minus strand of NZ_JBMDKB010000017.1, from coordinate 135,556 downwards.
CTTCGGCGATGGTGCGCCTCGTCGTCGACAGCGCCAGGGCCGGGGTCAAGACGGTCAAACGGCCCTGGTTCGGGGCGCGGCTGCAAAGCCTGACGGCGGAAGTTGCCGACGGTCTCGGCCTCGACCGCCCTGCCGGCTCTGTCGTCGCCAGCGTCGTCGACAAGGGCCCAGCCGATCAGGCAGGCCTCAAGCGCTCGGACGTCATTCTCTCGGTCGACGGCGTCAATGTCGATGACCCCGAATCCTTCGGCTATCGCTTCGCGACCCGGCCGATCGGCGGGACGACGATGCTCAGCGTGTTGCGGGGCGGCAAGCGCATCTCGATCCCGGTCAAGCTCGTCGCAGCGCCCGAGACCCGGCCGCGCGACATGGTGAAGCTCACCAGCCGCTCCCCGCTCGCAGGCCTGACGGTCGGAAACATGTCGCCAGCGCTGGCCGAAGAGCTTTCGATCGAGACGGGCAATGATGGCGTCGTGGTCAGCGAGATCGAGGAAGGTAGCACCGCTGCCAATGTCGGCTTCCAGAGGGGCGACATCATCAAGGCGCTGAACGGCGAGCAGATGACCACTTCGCGCGAGGTCGAGGCGATCCTGAGGGATCGCAGGCGTGCCTGGGAGGTGACGATCATCCGCAATGGCCAGACGATCACCTCGGTCTTTCCGGGGTGAGCGATCTGTTCGCAGCCTCGGGGCTGGACAAGTCCGGCCCGCGGCCGCTCGCCGACCGGTTGCGGCCGACGACGCTCGCCGAAGTTGCCGGCCAGGAGCACCTGACCGGGCCGGACGGCGCGCTGACGCGGCTTGTCGCGTCTGGCACGGTCGGCAGCCTGATCTTCTGGGGCCCGCCCGGCACCGGCAAGACGACGGTGGCGCGGCTGCTCGCCGGTCTGGTCGATCTCGGCTTCGAGCAGATCAGCGCGATCTTCTCCGGCGTCGCCGATCTCAAGAAGGTCTTCGAGGCGGCGCGCGGGCGCCGGCTGGGCGGGCGGGGCACGCTGCTCTTCGTCGACGAGATCCATCGCTTCAACCGCGCCCAGCTCGACGCCTTCCTGCCCGTCATGGAAGACGGCACGATCACGTTGATCGGGGCGACCACAGAGAACCCGTCCTTCGCGCTCAACGCGGCGCTGCTGTCGCGGGCGCGGGTGCTGACCTTCAAGTCGCTGGACGAAGGCTCGCTGCTCTTCCTGCTCGGTCGCGCCGAGGTTCTGGAGGGCCGGGAACTGCCCCTGACGCCGGAGGCGCGCTTGGCGCTGGCGCGCTTCGCCGATGGCGATGGCCGCGCCGTGCTGACGCTGGCAGAGGAAATCTGGCGGGCAGCGAAGCCGGGCGAAATCCTCGACGAGCATGGCCTATCCGACGTCATTCAGCGCCGCGCGCCGATCTACGACAAGGCGCAGGACGGCCACTACAACCTGATCTCCGCCCTGCACAAGACGATCCGCGGCTCCGACCCGGACGCGGCGCTCTATTATTTCGCACGCATGCTCGATGCCGGCGAGGACCCGCGCTTTCTGGCGCGGCGGCTGGTGCGGATGGCGGTCGAGGATATCGGGCTCGCCGATCCGCAGGCGCTGCTGCATGCCCGCGCGGCGGCGCAGACCTATGAGCAGCTCGGCACGCCGGAGGGCGAGCTCGCGCTGGCCAATTGCGTGATCTATCTCGCGACCGCGCCGAAATCGAACGCGGCCTACACCGCCTACAAGGCGGCGGTTCGCGTCGCGAAGGAGCGGGGATCGCTGACGCCGCCCAAGACCATCCTCAACGCGCCGACGAAGCTGATGCGCGAGGAGGGCTACGGCGCCAACTACGCCTATGACCACGATCAGCCCGACGCCTTCTCCGGGCAGAACTACTGGCCGGATGCGCTTGGCCGGCAGCGCTTCTACGACCCGCCCGAGCGCGGCTTCGAACGCGAGATCCGCAAGCGGCTGGAATATTGGGAACGGCTGCGGCAGGAGCGGGGAGAATAGGGATGCAATTGCTGGCGCGCCTGCTCCTGATCGTGCCTTCGATTATCGCGGGCTGGTTCGTCCCGAAGGACGATGTCTCCTACTGGGTCGTGGCCTTCGTGATCGCGCTGGTCTTCATCGTGCTGACCATCGCCTTCGAGCTCTATGTGCATCCCTGGCTGCGGCGGCGCAGGGGCTCCTAGAGCCTGCTGATTTACGCGGAACCATCGCCGTCATTCCGGGGCACGCCGCAGCCTGGGCCCGGAAGCCATGAACACGAGGCGAATCCAGTTCGTCATGCTCGCCCTTGGGGCGAGCATCCACGTCTCGGATACCGTACGGCATAGCTGAAGACGTGGATGGTCGGGACAAGCCCGACCATGACGGACAGACGTGTTCATGGGTTCCGGGCTCGCCGCTGCGCGGCGCCCCGCAATGACGGTATGGTTCCGTTTAAAGCCAGCAGATTCCCGAGGCAGCGCTCAGCTCCGGCAGTTGAACGGCAGGAAGGTGCTCGCCATGCCGGCGTTCATCGCCATCACCACGAGCCGGTTGGCGAGCTCCAGCTCCTCCTTGCTGCGGGCGCAGACGTCGGCGCGCGCCTGGCAGTTCGACGCGAGAAAGGCGTCGTGGCTGGCAAGGAAGTCCAGTCCCAGGCCCTTCTTCCCGAGCCGCGCGATCGACTGGTCATAGGCCTTCCTGTAGCGGTTGCATTTCTCCGTCGGCCAGTCTGTGTCCGCGCTGCCGCCCTGCTGGGCGAAGGCAGCCATGCTGCCGAAGATGATCATGACGGCGAGCAGTCCAGCGCCGCCGATCCGAGCCTGAAGAGCCATCGCTTCCATTCCCGTCGCTGCGATCGGTCGATTTCCGACACCGATCTTCCCGCCCGACCGCACGGAGCCGTGCAATTGCGGCGGATTTCGTTTGTGCAAGGCGGCTGTGCGCTCTATTCCACAGCGATGATCTCCACCGCTTTTGTTTTTTTAGGCGCCGGCATCGGCGGCGCCCTGCGCCACGGCATCAATGTCGTCTCGCCGCGCTGGTTCGGCCTGGGCTTTCCCTATGGCACCATGGCCATCAACGTCATCGGCTCGGCGCTGATGGGGCTTGTCGCCGGCTGGTTCGCCTTCCGCGCCGGCGAGGGCGTGCCGCAGGACCTGCGCCTGTTCTTGGCGACAGGCATCCTCGGTGGGTTCACCACTTTTTCGGCCTTCTCGCTTGATGCCGTCCTGCTCTGGGAGCGCGGCGAGGCGATGCTGGCGGCCACTTATGTGATCGGCTCGGTCGTGCTGTCGCTGGCGGCGCTGGTCGGTGGCCTCGCGATGATGCGGAGCATGTCATGAAGACGGGCGGCAAAGGCCCCGGCAGCAAGGGCGCCGGCGGCAAAGGCACGGGCAGCAAGGGCACCGGCAATGCCTCTCGTGGGGGCAAGCCGCCATCTGCCGGTGCCCCGCGCGGCAAGCGGCCGAGCCATGATGCCCGGCGACGCGCCGCGGCGCGCCCGGCCGGCAGCGAGGAGCGCGTTCAACGCCCCGTTCGCCCGCGGCCGGTGGAGGAAGCTCCCAAGCCGACCCGTGCGCAGGTGAAGGCCGAGACGGCGCAGGTGCTCTCGACCGGCGTGCAGCAGCTCGTGGTGACGCCGGACGAGAACGAGATGCGGATCGACCGCTTCCTCGAGGCGCGTTTCCCGCAGCTCTCCTTCAGCCATATCCAGCGCATCGTCCGGAAGGGCGAGTTGCGGGTCGACGGCAAGCGTGCCGACAGCAAGGACCGGCTCACAGAGGGCCAGACTGTGCGCATCCCGCCGCTCAAGCTGGAGGAGCAGGCCGAGCGGCCGCGCTCGGCCAAGGCCGATGCCGACACGATCGGCTTCCTGCGCTCGATCACGCTCTACGAGGACGATGACGTCATGGTCCTCAACAAGCCGGCGGGGCTCGCCGTGCAGGGCGGCTCGGGCACGACGCGCCATGTCGACCAGATGCTGGAAGCGCTGACGGCCAAGGACGGGCAGAAGCCGCGCCTCGTCCACCGGCTCGACAAGGACACGGCCGGCTGCCTCGTTATCGCAAAATCGCGCTTCGCGGCGGCGACGCTGGCCAAGACCTTCCGCTCACGCTCGGCCCGCAAGGTCTACTGGGCGCTGGTCGTCGGCGTGCCGCGCGTCCGCCAGGGCCGGATCTCGACCTATCTCGCCCGCGAGGAGGCCTATGACGGCGACCAGCGCATGGCCGTCGCCAAGCATGGCGAGGACGGCGCGATGCATGCCGTGACCTATTACGCGGTGGTCGAGACGGCGGCGCAGAAGCTCGCCTGGCTCTCGCTGAAGCCGGTGACGGGGCGTACGCATCAGCTGCGCGCCCATACCACCCATATCGGCCACCCGATCATCGGCGACCCCAAATACTTCAACATCCAGAATTGGGAATTGCCCGGCGGCATCCAGAACAAGCTGCATCTGCTGGCGCGGCGGATCGTGCTGCCGCATCCGCGCGGCAAGGGCACGATCGATGTCAGCGCGCCGCTGCCGCCGCATATGCGCCAGAGCTGGAACCTGCTCGGCTTCGACGACGCGCCCTACGACCCGATCGTCGAGGCGCCGGACGAGTGACGCCTCACCTGCCTCTCCTTGGCTGATGACGAATCGTAAGAGAACAGTTGCGGAACAAAGCGCTTTCTGTTCTAATTATGTTCTCATCATCGGGAGGGGCTGACCATGCGTTCAGTTTTGATCGTTACCGCCTTCGTTCTCGGCTTTTGCGGAACCGCCCAGGCGCAGAATGCCGCGCCGGCCAAGGCGCCTGCGCCGACACTTGCTGCCACATCTGCGGACGAGCCGATTCCGCGGGCCGAACGGGCCAAGGCCCGGCAGGATTGCGTATCCGAGAACATCGCGCTGACCGGCGACGACCTGCGCGCGGCGATGCGCATCTGCATGCAGGGCAAGTTTCCGGGCGTGCAGCTCTATGCCCGTGACGGCGTGACCCGCGACGGCAAGCCGACGGCGGTGGCGGTGCGGGCCGCCTGCAAGGACGAGGTCGACGGGCGCAAGCTGCAGGGTTCCGAGCGCATCGCGGCGCTGACGGCCTGCTTCAACGGCAAGCGGCCGGACCTCGCACAGCGCTCCGAATGCCGCAAGGAGGCGCGCTCCAAGGGGCTCGACGGCGCCGATCTGCGCAAGGCGGTCGATGCCTGCGCCCGCGAGGCCAAGGGCTGAGCCGTCGGCAGGTGGGATGACGCCATGCCGGGCTGGCAGTGGATTGCCGGGGCGATCCGCGCTAAAGCGCCGGCATGGACCTCATCATCTTCGATCTCGACGGCACGCTGATCAATTCCGAGGCGATCATCCTCGAAGCGCAATACGAGACATTCAAGCGTTGCGGCCGGGTTCATCCGGGGCGTGAGGCCGGGCTCGGCATCGTCGGGCTGACCCTGGACATCGCAATGGCGCAGCTTGCCGGGCTCGCGGAGCCCGACGACGTGCTGACCGAGACCTATCGCCAGGTCTTCAGCGGGATGCGGGTGCGGGCCGAGACCGATCCGTCGCTGGATGAGCCGCTCTTCGCGGGTGTTGCCGAGACGCTGGCCGAGCTGAAGCGCCAGAGCGGGCTGAAACTCGGCATCGCCACCGGCAAGTCGCGCAAGGGAGCCGAATTCATCGTCGCCCGGCATGGCTGGCAAGGCCTGTTTGACACGGTGCAGTCGGCGGACGACGCGCCCTCGAAACCGCATCCCGGCATGATCCAGCGGGCGATGGCTGAGACCGGAGCTGCGCCCGCGCGTACTGCGATGGTCGGCGACAGCTCCTTCGATATCGAGATGGCGGTGGCCGCCGGCGTGGTGCCCGTCGCCGTATCCTGGGGCTTCCAGCCAGTCGAGAAGCTGGTGACGCTCGGCGCGCGGTATGTCCTGCGCGAATTCCCGGAGCTGCCGGCGGCGCTCGGGCTGTCGAAGGCCGTGGCGGCGTAGAGCCCGACGCCTTGCCTTACGGGGCGTAGCTGTCACCGCCCCGAACCTGCCTGTGCAGCCTCCTGTCCGCCCGCTCGGCCGCTGCCGTTCGCCGGCAAGATTCCGGCCGCGGCCCGCGCCTCAGTAACATCCTCGCAACCACGCCGACTCAGCTCCGTTTAACCTGAATAACCGTTCAGATTTGCGCGTTAACCACCTGATGGCGAGGCGAGAGGCATGGTGTTCCCACAACAGGAACATACCGGCCCAAAACAACGCCGGACAGGGGTTCGAACATGATGGATCGTGAGCTTCGTGAATTCGTCGATCGCGTGATGGATCGTCGCGCGATCGACGAAGAAGACGTCAAGATGCTTCAACGCAATATCTTGAGCGACATCGTCATCACGCGGGACATCGTCGATGTTCTCATTGCGCTTGACCGGGCCGTGCCGCTCAACTGCAAGGCCTATGCGGATTACCTCGTGGCGTTGGTCGTCGATTTCGCCGTCTGGGAGAACCGCCCGACCGGCGTGATCGACCGCGACAAGGCGCATTGGCTGGTCACGACGCTCTCGGCCGGCGAGGGCCCGACCACGACGGCCCAGCGCATCGCCAACGAGATCGCCCGCGAAGCCGAGCATTGCGACGAGACGCTGCTCGCCTTCGCCTTTGCCAAGGGCGCTGCGAAGGACGTGGTCCGGGCCGGCGTCGGCGCCGCTCCCCGCGTCGTCCTGCTGGCGAGCTGAGCCCGTTCTTCAGCTCGCTCCAGATATCTTTGTCGGCGGAGCGAACCCAAACCGTGGAGCTTCCTCCACGCGGGATTGCTCCGCCGCCGGCTTTCGATGATGGCGATTTCGGAGATCCGGCCGGACCGAAGACAGCCCCGGCCTGCGCATCCTTGCACAACGGCTTGGCCGATAGCCGACTTTCGCATCGGTGGACGGCAGTTGCGGCATCCCATAGACCCCGGTTATTGCAGTCTGGTCTGAAGCCGGGAGTGGCCGCGCATGTTCTCGAAGATCCTGATCGCGAACCGCGGCGAGATCGCCTGCCGTGTCATCAAGACGGCGCGGCGCATGGGTATCAAGACGGTCGCCGTCTATTCCGATGCGGATCGCGACGCTCTGCATGTCGAAATGGCCGATGAGGCCGTGCATATCGGCGCAGCACCCGCCGCCCAGTCCTACCTCCTGATCGACAAGATCATCGACGCCTGCAAGCAGACGGGCGCGCAGGCCGTGCATCCCGGCTACGGTTTCCTGTCCGAGCGCGAGGCCTTTGCCCAGGCGTTGAAGGATAACGGCATCGTCTTCATCGGCCCGAACCCCGGCGCCATCGCCGCGATGGGCGACAAAATCGAGTCGAAGAAGGCAGCGGCCGCCGCCAAGGTTTCGACCGTTCCGGGCTTCCTCGGCATCATCGAGAGCCCCGAGCATGCGGTGACCATCGCCGACGAGATCGGCTATCCCGTGATGATCAAGGCCTCGGCCGGCGGCGGCGGCAAGGGCATGCGCATCGCCCATTCGGCCGGCGAAGTCGCTGAGGGTTTTGCCCGCGCCAAGTCGGAAGCGGCGTCCTCCTTCGGCGACGACCGCGTCTTCGTCGAGAAGTTCATCGTCGATCCCCGCCATATCGAGATCCAGGTTCTCGGCGACAAGCACGGCAACGTCATCTATCTCGGCGAGCGCGAATGCTCGATCCAGCGCCGCAACCAGAAGGTTCTGGAGGAGGCGCCGTCGCCGCTGCTCGACGAGGCGACCCGCCGCAAGATGGGCGAGCAGGCGGTCGCGCTGGCCAAGGCGGTCAACTACGACTCGGCCGGCACGGTCGAGTTCGTCGCCGGCCAGGACAAGTCCTTCTACTTCCTCGAGATGAACACGCGTCTGCAGGTCGAGCACCCAGTGACCGAGATGATCACCGGCATCGATCTCGTCGAGCAGATGATCCGCGTGGCCTATGGCGAAAAGCTCGCGATCACGCAGGCGGATGTGAAGCTCGATGGCTGGGCGGTCGAATCCAGAGTCTATGCCGAGGACCCGACGCGCAACTTCCTGCCCTCGACCGGGCGGCTCGTGACCTACCGGCCGCCGAGCGAGGGGCCGGATGGCGAAGCGATGGTGCGCAACGATACCGGCGTCTTCGAGGGCGGCGAGATCTCGATCTATTACGACCCGATGATCGCCAAGCTCGTCACGCACGCGCCGACGCGCGAGGCGGCGATCAAGGCGCAGGCGCGCGCGCTCGATGCCTTCGCCATCGACGGCATCCGCCACAACATCCCCTTCGTCGCGGCGGTGATGCAGCATCCGCGCTGGATCGCCGGCAATCTCTCGACCGGCTTCATCGCCGAGGAGTTTCCCGAGGGCTTCTCGCTGCCGGTGCCGCAGGGTGAGACGGCGCAGCGCATGGCTGCGATCGCGATCGCCTGCGACCACCGCATGAACCAGCGCAAGCGCAACGTCTCGGCGCAGATGGAGGGCTGGCGCAAGGTCGCCTTCGACCGGCTGCGCATCGTGCAGCTCGGGCCTGAGCGCTTCGAGGGCGAGGTTACGGAGCAGGGCGGGGCGGTGGTCATCGCCTTTGCCGACCGCAGCGTCAGCGTCGCCAGTGACTGGGTGCCGGGTGAGCCGGTCTGGCATGGCACGCTCGACGGGGTGAAGGTCGCGGCGCAGGTCCGGCCGATCCTGAACGGCGTCGCGCTCGGCCATGCCGGCGCCTATGCCAATGCCCATGTCTATACGCAGCGCGAAGCGGAGTTGGCCGCGCTGATGCCGGAGAAGGTCGCTGCCGATACCGGCAAGTTCCTGCTCTGCCCGATGCCGGGCCTGGTCAAGGCGATTTCGGTCGCGGTCGGCCAGGAGGTCAAGGCCGGCGAGCCGCTCGCCATGGTCGAGGCGATGAAGATGGAGAACGTCCTGCGCGCCGAGAAGGACGTCACCATCGCCAAGATTTTGGCGAAGGAGGGCGATTCGCTCGCCGTCGACGCCGTCATCATGGAATTCGCCTGAGCGGATGATGCAGGACGCGGCTCTGCCGTCATGGTCGGGCTTGTCCCGACCATCCACGTCTTTGCTCATCAAAGTTGTGTTCAAGACGTGGATGCTCGCCACAAGGGCGAGCATGACGGTCCGGAGGGTTTCATGCTGACGATCTGGGGCCGGTTGAGCTCGATCAACGTCCAGAAGGTGGTCTGGGCCGCGGGCGAGGCCGAGCAGGCCTTCGAGCGCATCGATGTCGGCGGGCCTTTCGGTGGGCTCGACACCCTCGAATTCGCGGCAATGAACCCGAACCGCCAGATTCCGGTGCTGCGCGACGGCGAGCTCGTCCTATGGGAGTCGAGCAGCATCCTGCGCTATCTCGCGGCCCGCTATGCCTCGGGTGTGCTCTGGGAGGAGAATCCCGCCCGGCGCGTCCTGGCCGATCGCTGGATCGACTGGATGCAGTCCGAGTTGCAGCCGGCATTGGCGCCGGTGCTCTGGGGCGTGGTGCGCAAGGTGCCGGCCTTCACCGAGCCAAAGGTGATCGCCGACGGCGTTGCCCGTGCCGAGGTGCTGATGGCGATCCTCGAGGCGCAATTGGCCGACCGGCCCTTCCTGGCCGGCGAGCGCTTTGGCATGGCGGATATCGCGGTGGGCTGCGGTGTGCATCGCTGGCTCAACATGCCGGTGGAGCGGATCGCGAGGCCTCGTGTCCAGCGCTGGTATGAAACGCTCTTCGCCCGGCCGGCAGCGCAGGCCGCGCTGCCGTTGCCGATCGCGTGAGATCGCAACGCCCCGCTTGATCCGGGCGCAGTCGCTGGCATGATAGCGGGATGAGCGCCTTTCGGACGATCCTGCTCCTGTGCAGCCTCGCTGCGACCGCGCCTGCGGTGGCACAAACGTCACCGACGCTACGGACCGATCTCGCGGCGCTCTCCGGCTGTCTGCGCGACAGCGGGTCCTCGCCTTCGGCCTGTATCGGCGCGGTGGCAGTGGCCTGCGTACGGGCCGCCAGCAACGATCCGCGCGGGGCTGAAGCCGCCTGTGCCCGGCGCGAGGAGGCGGCGTGGCGCGAGCGCCTGACGCTCGCGCTGCAAGTCACGGGACGCGCCCTCGATGCCGGCCAGCGCAGCCGGCTAGCGGCGTTGCAGCTCGCCTGGGAGAGCTATGTCACGCAGAAATGTGCCTTCTATGGCGCGACCCAGCGTGAGGCGCTGCAAGCCGGGCGGCAGGCGGGCTGTGAATTGCGCGAGGTCGCCGGCCGGGCGATCGAGCTCGCGAAAGCCCTGCCGCAGGCCGGCGGGCGGCGCCCGCAATCGCCGCCGCAGATCATTCGCTGACAGCACTCGCCATTCCCGAGCGTAGTTTCAGGGTATCCCGGTTCAGAAAGCCGTCAGTATTTGCCGATAGAATTTGAGTGATCTGTCCTCAGTCCGGCCGCGCGATGTTCTTCGTTCTCTCAAAGGTCGTCTGGTTCGTCCTGTCGCCGGTGAATTTCGCGATCCTGCTTGCCGGGCTTTCAGGGCTGCTGGCCTTCACGCGCCTTGCCCGCCCGGCGCGCTGGATCGGATTGATCTCGTTGATCGCGCTCGGGCTCATGGCCTTCAGCCCGCTGCCGCGCATCGTGCTGCGGCCACTGGAGGATCGCTTCCCGCAGCAGGATGCCCGCAAAGGCCCGGTGACCGGGATCGTCGTACTCGGCGGCGCCGTCGGCGTCGCGCGCGGCGATGTCGCGATGAACTCCTCGGCGGCGCGCATGACCAAGGCGGTGGAACTGGCGCGGCTGCATCCGCAGGCCAAGATCGTCTTCACGGGCGGCGCGGCCAACCTGATCTCGGAAACGACCGTGACCGAAGCGGATGGCGCCAAGCTGCTGTTCGAGGGGCTGGGGCTCGAGCCCGCCCGGCTCATCCTGGAGGACAAGTCACGCAACACGCGCGAGAACGCCGCCTTCACCCGCAGGCTCGTCGACCCCAAGCCCGGCGAGCGCTGGCTCCTGGTGACTTCGGCCTGGCATATGCCGCGCTCGATCGGTGTGTTCCGCAAGGCCGGGTTCGCGGTCGAGGCCTTCCCGGTCGATTACTGGACAAGCGGCGAGCCCGACGATTTCATCCGGCCGTACAGCCGGGCACCCCGCGGGCTCGAAATCGCCGATAACGGCTTCAAGGAGTGGGTCGGCCTCGTGGCGTATCGGCTCGCGGGCTATACGGACGAACTCTTCCCGGCGCCGTAAGTCAGAGCCAATCGCCCTCCTTGGGAAACACAGGTCATCCCGGACGTAGCGAAGCGAAGATCCGGGATCCATGCCTGAACCTTGATCGGAAGCGTTCCGGAATGGATCCCGGGTCAAGCCCGGGATGACCCGCGTGTTTCCGCGGAAAATCGGGTCGGTCTCAAGACATAACCGGCAGCACCAACCGATAGACGCCGCGAAAATCGTCGGGGTCGACCGGGCGGCCCTTGCGAGTGATGACCAGCCGGCCTTCCTTCATCAGCTTCACGGCAGCCCGGCGCACGGGCTGCATCAACGGCCCCCAGCCGTCGGGATGGTCGCCGCCGAGGCGGCGGGCGACATCCATCGGCGAGATCGTCAGACCCGCTTCGCGCTGGGCGAGCAGGTCGAGGATCGCGCTCTCGATCGCTTCGGGTTCGATGCTCATGGCTGGCTCGGATATTTGAAGACGCGGGCGGCGTCGGAGGCGAACTGGCGGCGATACATCGCGACCAGCACCGCAGCGGTGAAGCCGATGAAGGTGACCGGCCCGAGGAACCAGCCGAGATAGGCGAGCGCGAAGAAGAAGGCGCGCTGGCCGCGGTTGAAATGCCGGCCGGCGGCAATGTTCATCTCCACGGTTTCATGGACCGCATGTGCCATCGCCTTCGCGTCCTTGCTGTCGAAGGGCGGCAGGGCACCGAGCAGGATGACGCAGTAGTTGAACAGCCGGTAAGCCCAGGCGAACTTGAAGAAGGCGTAGCCGAAGACGCCGGTGAGGCCGATCACCTTCATCTCCCAGACCGAGCGCAGCGTCACGGGCACGAAAGGCAGGTCGCTGAAGATCGCGACCACGCGCTCGGTCGAGTTCAGGAGAGTGAGCGTGCCGCCGATCGCGATCAGCGAGGTCGAGGCGAAGAAGGCGGTGCCGTTCTGCAGTCCGCCCATCACCTGCGTGTCGACGATCCGCACCTCGCGGCCCGCCGCCTCGTTGATCCAGCGGGCGCGGCGCAGGTTCATCCGCATGTTGAGCGTCCGGGCGGCATGCGGCCCAAGCTCGACCGCATAGTGATAGCCGACCCAGGAGATCGCGAAGAACGCGAGCGCGATGACGTCCAGATTGCTGAAACCGAGCATGCTGCCGCTCTGCCATTTCGGGAGCCGGAGAGGCAAGCAGCTTGTGACGAAGCCGCGCGGGCGACAAGCCGGGCGGCATTGACGCTGTAGCGGTGAGCCGTCACGGTGCGGCCGGAATCGGGGAGGGCATGATCGTGCCGCAGACCATCACCAAGGGCTACAAGACGCTGGTCGCGGAGGCCGAAAGCCGGATCGAGACGCTGTCGATCGCGGAGGCACAGGCGCTGCACGGAAGTGATGCCGTGGTCTTCGTCGATCTGCGCGATCCGCGCGAGCTGGAGCGGGAAGGGCGGATGCCCGGTGCCTTCCATTGCCCGCGCGGCATGCTGGAGTTCTGGATCGACCCGGAAAGCCCCTATGCCAAGCCGGTCTTCCAGCAGGACAAGCGCTTCGTCTTCTTCTGCGGCGGTGGCTGGCGCTCGGCGCTGGCCGCACAAGCCGCGCAGGAGATGGGCCTGAAGCCGGTCGCGCATGTGGCCGGCGGCTTCGGCGCCTGGAAGAAGGCCGGTGCGCCGGTCGATACGGCCCCGGCCGACAAAAAGGCCTGAGACTTAGACCTTGTCCCACTACGTCATCGTTCTGCTGGTCGCGGCCTTCGTTTTCCGCAAGCCGCTGGGCAGGCTGCTCGCGCGGCGATGGCCCAACCACGCCAAGCGCCAACAGGTGCTGGGCACGATCATCGCGGCCTTCCTGCTGGTGATCGCGGCGCGTCTGGTGGCGCTGTTCTGGTAAGCCGACGCGCTACTCCGCCTTGAATTGAGCGAAGACGCCTCGTGCAGCCATTGCATGGGAGGCGGGCTTGCGCGCTGCCCTACAATCAGGCACCTTCCTTCACCTTGGCTCCAACTCAAGAAAGGGAGGGCTGAATGAAATTCATCAACATCGCAGCCACTCCCATGCGACCAACCCGGCACTAGGTCGGTCTCGCACGAGGCCCGCCCCCGGGGCAGTCTCCTGAGCCTTTTTTCAAACCAGTTTCTTTCATTGCCGAAGCCGGCGCGCGTCGTCGTCTTCGCCTGATTCGGAGTCGGCTGCCGTCCTGGCGCCGAATGACGCTATGTCTCATGATACTCAAACCGGGCGGCGCGAGCCGTTCCGGGCCGTTCTCGGCTTCACTTTCAAGCATTGGGCACGCCAGCCCGGGCAGGTCGCCTGGGTGGCCGGCGTCACCATCGTCGCGACGCTCGCCGAGTTGTTCACGCCGGTCTATGCCGGCCGCCTCGTCGATGCGGTGGCGGGTGGTGCCAGCGCCGGAGGCGCGGAGGCGGCGCTCTGGGCGCTCGGCGCGATGATGGTGCTCGCCGCCATCATGGTGGTCGGGCGGCATTTCGCCTTCACCGGCATCACCACGATGACGCTGCGCACGATGAGCGACGGCTCGCAGGAGGCCTTCGCGCGCCTGCAGCGCTTCTCGACCGACTGGCACGCGAACAACTTCGCGGGCTCGACGGTTCGCAAGATCACGCGCGGCATGTGGGCGCTCGACCTCTTGACCGACACCGTTCTGATCGCGCTCCTGCCGTCGCTGGTCATCCTGCTCGGCATGACGGCGGTGCTGGCCTGGCACTGGCCGGCGATGGGGCTCGTCGTGGCGCTGGGTGCACTGGCCTATATCGGGCTGACGCTGGCGCTCTCGCTGCGCTTCGTCGCGCCGGCCGCCCGGCTCGGCAATGCCTGGGACACGCGCCTGGGCGGTTCGCTGGCCGATGCCATCACCTGCAACCCGGTGGTGAAGGCCTATGGCGGCGAGGCCCGCGAGGACCTGCGGCTGGCGACGGTCGTCTCCAAGTGGAGCCGCAGGACGCGGCGCGCCTGGATTCGCGGGACCTGGTCGGGCACCGGCCAGAACATCGTGCTGCTCTTTCTGCGCGCGGCGGTGATCGGTCTCGTGATCTGGCTCTGGGCGAACGGGCAAGCCTCGCCCGGCGACGTCGCCTTCGTGCTGACGGCCTATGCGGTGGTGCATGGCTATCTGCGCGATGTCGGTCAGCACGTCCACAACCTGCAGCGCTCGGTCAATGACATGGAGGAGCTCGTCTGGATGCACGATCTTCCCTATGGCGTGCCGGACCGGAAGGGTGCGGTGGATATGGGCGTGACCGCGGGCGAGATCGCCTTCGAGGACGTGACCTTCCATTACGGTGGGCATCACGATCCGCTCTACCGCGATTTCTCGCTGACCATCCGTGGCGGCGAGAAGGTCGGCCTCGTCGGCCGCTCGGGCTCCGGCAAGACGACCTTCGTCAAGCTGGTGCAGCGGCTCTACGACGTCACCGGGGGCCGGATCGCGATCGACGGGCAGGATATCGCCGATGTCACGCAGGCGTCGCTGCGCCAGCAGATCGCGATCGTGCAGCAGGAGCCGGTGCTGTTCCACCGCTCGCTGGCGGACAACATCGCCTATGGCCGGCCGGGCGCGAGCCTGGCGCAGGTCGAGCAGGCGGCGAAGCTCGCCAACGCGCATGAGTTCATCATGCGCCTGCCCAAGGGCTACGCGACGCTCGTCGGCGAGCGCGGCATCAAGCTCTCGGGTGGCGAGCGCCAGCGTGTCGCGCTGGCCCGCGCCTTCCTGGCCGATGCGCCGATCCTGATCCTGGACGAGGCGACCTCGAGCCTCGATTCGGAGTCGGAGGCGCTGATCCAGCAGGCGATCGAGCGCCTGATGGAAGGCCGCACCACGATCGTGATCGCGCACCGCCTCTCGACGGTGCGGGCCATGGACCGCATCCTGGTCTTCGATCGCGGCCGGGTGATCGAGGAGGGGCCGCACGAGGCCCTGCTGACCCGCCAGGACGGCGCCTATCGCGCGCTGTTCGAGAAGCAGGTCAGCGAGCTGGCGAAGGGGCTGGCGGCGTAAGACTCGACCTACCCCCTCTCCCCTTGCGGGAGAGGGTTGGGGTGAGGGGTCTCACGACCTTCATCGTTAGCGTCGTTGCGCTGGCGTTTGAGGTTGTGCGACCTCTCATCCGTCTCCGCTGCGCGGAGCCACCTTCTCCCGCAAGGGGAGAAGGAAAGGCTTACTTCGGTGCCAGCGCCCTTGGCCGCACGCCCTTCACCGGGCCGGGCGGGAGCGGCGCGCTCGCATCCTGATTCAAGCCCTTCAGATCGAGATTCGGCTTGGTCAGAAAACGATTCAAGCCGGCGACGTAAGTCTCTGGCAGGCCGTAGTGTTTCGCCCCGGCGATGACCGCTTCCATGTAGCCTGGGCGCGGCCGCCCCGGATCGGCCGAGCGGCCGATATAGATCAGCGCGCGCTTGGCTCCGCCCGGCACGATCACCGGCTGGCTGATCTTCACATAGAGCCCGCTGGCGAGTTCCTCGAACTTGTCGAGGACGCGCATGTCGCTGAGCGAGCAGTCCCAGAGCACGCCATGGACCTCCTCGCGGGGATCGCGGATTACCGAGGCGTAGCCGTCGCGGGTGACGATGAAGCGATGGCGGGGCAGGCGGGCCGGGCCGAGCGGCTGCGCCTTCGGGCAGCGCTGCGCCATCCCGTCCGGGTCCATGTTGAGGCCGTAGGCGAAGTAGAGGGGCATCGTTTCGACTGCGCGCTTTCCGTCATGGTCGGGCTTGTCCCGACCATCCACGTCTTCGCCTTTCGAGGGGCGCGGTCAAGACGTGGATGCTCGCCACAAGGGCGAGCATGACGGCGGAGCTTCTCACTTCGTCTTGTTGAACAGTTCCCGCCCGATCAGCATCCGGCGGATCTCGCTCGTTCCGGCGCCGATCTCGTAGAGCTTGGCGTCGCGCAGCAGGCGGCCGGTCGGGTAGTCGTTGATATAGCCGTTGCCGCCGAGGAGCTGGATCGCGTCGAGCGCGACCTGCGTCGCCTTCTCGGCCGCGATCAGGATGGCGCCGGCGGCGTCCTCGCGGGTGGTCTCGCCACGGTCGCAGGCCTTGGCGACGGCATAGACATAGGCCCGGCAGGAATTCATCGCGACATACATATCGGCGACCTTGCCCTGGACGAGCTGGAACTCGCCGATCGACTGGCCGAACTGCTTGCGTTCGTGGACATAGGGCATGACCACGTCGAGCGCCGCCTGCATGATGCCGAGGGGGCCTGCCGCCAGTACGACGCGCTCATAGTCGAGGCCCGACATCAGCACGTTGACGCCGCGCCCGACCGTGCCGAGCACATTCTCCTCCGGCACCTCGCAATCCTGGAAGACGAGCTCGCAGGTATCCGAGCCACGCATGCCGAGCTTGTCGAGCTTCTGATGGGGTGAGAAGCCCTTCATGCCCTTCTCGATCAGGAAGGCTGTGATGCCGCGCGGGCCGGCCTCGGGATCGGTCTTGGCGTAGACGACCAGCGTCTCGGCGATCGGGCCGTTGGTGATCCACATCTTATTGCCGTTGAGGACGTAGCGGTCGCCCTTCTTGTCGGCGCGGGTCCGCATCGAGACGACGTCGGAGCCAGAGCCCGGCTCGGACATGGCGAGCGCGCCGACATGTTCGCCCGAGATCAGCTTCGGCAGGTATCTGCGCTTCTGCGCCTCGTTGCCGTTGCGGCTGATCTGGTTGACGCAGAGATTCGAGTGGGCGCCGTAGGAGAGGCCGACGGAGGCGGAGGCGCGAGAGACCTCCTCGACCGCGATGCAATGCTCGAGATAGCCCAAGCCCGTGCCGCCATGCTCCTCATCGACCGTCATGCCGTGCAGGCCGAGCGCGCCCATTTCCGGCCAGAGATCGCGCGGGAACTGATTGGTCTTGTCGATCTCCTCGGCGCGCGGCGCGATCTTCTCCTGCGCGAAGGCATGGACGGTGTCGCGGATCGCGTCGGCGGTCTCGCCGAGGTCGAAATTGAACGGGCGCGGCGCGTTGACGAGCATGATGTCCTCCCGGCTCGAATAGCTTTGTGCAGCCCGAACGGGGCCGCTTTGTCGCGAGCTTACAGGTCGGGAATGCCGGTGTCAGGCCGAGCGGATCAGAGGGCGGTGTGGGCGGTTTTGCACCGGTCCGCCGCCCGATGAGCCTGTCCCTTGTGCAGAGCTCGGGGCTTTACCGGCGTTGCCAACCATCGTAGCCGGCGGATTGGACCATGCCTGCCTGGAGCTTCCGAATGTCCCTGCCGTCGATCGCATCGCCCATTTCCAACGGCGCTCTCGTCTTGCGCTACACCGCCTTCCTGGTTGTCGCGGTGATCATCCTCAATGTGGTGGTCATCGCTCTGGAGGCCTATTTCAACGCGGCTCCGGGCAGCATGGGAGCGCTGGGCCTGATCCTGGTCTGGAGCGCTGGTTCGTGGGCCGGCCAGATCTGGTTCAAGCGCGAGCAGGCCCGTCCGCCGTCCGGCCGTGCATGGTCCGTCGCGCTGCTCTGCGCGCTCGCGACCTTCGTGCTGCAGGCTGTTTTCGTCCTCGTCATCGCGGGCTTCATGCCCGGTGGATTCGCGAGCATCGCGCGATACCGCAGCAGCGATCAGATGCTCATTGCCGGCGCGTTGACCGGGATCTTCGTGCTGGAATTCCTGCTGATCCGTGCTGCGATCTTCTGGGGCGCCAAGGCCGAGGAGAAGCGGGCGCAGCGGCAGGCCGCGAAGAGTGATGCCTAGCTCCCGATCACGCCCCGGCGCCGGAGCAGGACGAGGGTCAGCAGGGCGGCGGCGAGACAGGTCAGCGCCACGAAGAAGGCGCCGGCCTCCGATTCGACCCAGGGCAGGCCCTTCACATTGATGCCGAACAGGCCGGTGATGAAGGTCGCGGGCAGGAAGAGCGCCGTCAGCAGCGAGAGCACATAGAGCTGCCGATTGGTGCGGCTGGCCGAGCGGGCCGCGATCTCGTCCTGCAACAGCCGCGCCCTGTCCTGTACAGACTGGACATCGTGATGCAGGCCGTCGACGCGCTGGAGCAATCGCGAGGCTGCGCCCTTGACCGCATCGGGCGCGCTGCGGCCGGACTGGGTCTCGGCGAAGCGACGGAACAGGACATGCAGGCCGCTGAGCTGGCGATGCAGCCGGACCGCCGTGCGCCTGATCGAGCCGACGCGCTGCGGCCCGTCATGCAGGCGGTCGAGCAGGATATGGTCCTCGACGCTATCGGTCTCGTCGACGAGACGCACCACCGCGTCGGTGACGTCGTCGATGATGTATTCGATGATCTGCTCGAAGAGCCCGGCCGGGCTCGCGGCCGGTTCACCGCGATCCAACGCCTCGGCGGTCATGCGGATCGAGTGCAGCGCCTCGCGCCGGCCGGTCAGCAGGAACTTCTCGCCGATGATCCAGCGCAGCGCGCCGACATCCTCGGACTTGTCGGCGATGTCGCGGATCAGGTCGTGCGAGACGCCCCAGGCGAGATTGGCGGAATGGTCGAGCCGCTGGTGCGGCTCATGCGAGAGGAAGGCTTCCTGCGTCGCGTCCGGCAGCTCCTGCTCGGCGATCCAGCTCTGGGCCCGCGTGTGGACGAGATCGAGATGGAGCCAGACGAAGCCCTCAGTCGGGGCGAGCTCCGGCATCTCGTCGCGGGGAATGCGGCTGGGCGCTCCGTCCGCGTCGAAGCGATAGGCCCAGATGATGCCGGATTGGGACTGGAGATCGCTGAGCATGCCGGGCTTCCGCTGACACTGCGGGGCCGATCCGGCAGCGCGGCGCCTAAGGGCGCCGCGGATATGACGGCGGCATGACAGCCGGCAAAAGGTGGCTCAGTCGCGCCTGATCGAGCCGGTTGCGTCGGCGCGGCGGTTATCGGCCGTGCGTGCGTTCGGGATGCGGCCGGGCGGGGCGAATTTCAGCTTCGTGCCGCCAGCGTCGCTGGGCGCACGCAGGCCCGCCGGAGTGGGCGTCGGCGCCCGCGCCGCGATCCTGGGCTCGCCGCCATGCCATTTGCGCGTGCCGATGTCGAAGCGGCCCTGCCGCCAGGCTTCGAACTCGCGCTCGCTGCCGAAGAAGGCGTTGCGGTCGACATCGCCGGTGATGCCCGGCACGCGACCGGTGGTGGTGAACTGCCAGAACTCCCAGCGGTCGCGCTCATAGCGCTTCGCCAATGGAGCCGCCGTCGAACGCAGCCAGAACGGGTGGTCATTGAGCTCACCCTCCAGCACGTCCTCGTGGAAGTTGATGTCGGTATAGATGACCGGCTTCTTGCCAGTGTGTTCGCGCAGGCCCTTGAGCATCTCGTTGATCTTGGCCATGGCCAGTTCCTTCGAGATCTTGCGGGTGCATTGCGAGTCGTTCTGCCATTCGACATCGAGCACCGGCGGCAGGGCGTCCGGGTCGCGCGGGATGTGCTTCTTGATCCAGCGCACCTGATCCTTGGCCGAGCGGCACCACCAGACGAAGTGATAGGCGCCGCGGGCGACGCCGTGCTTCTTCGCCTCGGCCCAATTGCGCTTGAAATTCGGATCGAGGTGGTCGCCGCCCTCGGTCGCCTTGATGAAGGCGAAGCGCGTGCCGGCATCCTTGACCCGGGCCCAGTCGATTTCGCCCTGCCAGCGGGAGACGTCGATGCCCTGGATCACCTTGCGCCGCGCATCGCGGACGCCGTGATGGGGCGAGCTGTCGCCCTTCTTCGGATAGAGCGCCTGCGCCGGTTCGACGAGACCTATCATCAGGGCCATGAAGGCGAGGGCCTTGAGCCCGATCCGTCCGCTGGTCAGCTTGCGCGCTGGCATGTGTCTCTCCCGCATCACAGGTCCAGATGCGGGGAGCGTGGTTAAGCGCCGGTTAGAATTGCGGCGCAGTCGAACAATGAATTTCAGCCTTGGTTAACCGGCGCGGTTCGGCGCGTCCGCTCAGTCGAGAACGACGGGCTCGACCTGGTTGTCGATGGCCCGCATGGTCGAGGCGACGGGGGGCACGCTGCCGGGGATGCGCGCGATGGGCACGTCGCTCGGCTCCTGCGGCTCGGGAGCGGCAGGGGGAGGCAGCGGCGCCTGCTGGACCGGTGCCGGCTGTGCCGGCCCTTCGCGCTTGTCCCAGCGGCGCGTGCCGATGTCGTATTCGCCGCGCAGCCAGCTGGCGAACTGGCTCTCGCTGCCGAAGAAGGCGTTGCGATCGACATCGCCACGGATGCCCGGCACGCGGCCGGTCGTGGTGAACTGCCAGAAGGCCCAGGGGCGGTTGTTGTAGCGGGTTTCCGGCAACGCCGCCGTCGAGCGGATCCAGTAGGGGTAGTTGTTGAACTGCCCCTCCAGCACCTCGCGATGGAACGTGATGTCGGTATAGATCACCGGCTTCTTGCCGGTGAGCTGCTCCAGCTCGGTCAGCATGAGCGCGATCTTCTCGCGGGCGAGTTCGCGGTCGATCTTCTGCGGGCAGGTCCGCGAATGGCCGTTCCACTCGACATCGAGCACCGGCGGCAGGGCATCGGGATCGTTCGGGATCTGCTGCTTGAACCAGACCGCCTGCTCATGGGCCGGGCGGCACCAGAAGACGAAATGGTAGGCGCCGCGGGCGATGCCGGCGCGGCGCGCGCCCTCCCAGTTGCGGCGGAAGGTCGGATCGACATGGTCGCCGCCCTCGGTCGCCTTCATGTAGACGAAGCGGGTGCCGGCCGCCTTGACGGCGTTCCAGTCGATCTCGCCCTGCCAACGCGAGATATCGATGCCGTGGATTGGATATTGATGCGCTGCCGCGACGCCCGGATGCGGCCGGGCATCGCCCTTCGACGGGTAGTTGTCGAGCGCCACGCAGCCGCCGAGCACGGCGAAAGCGGCAGCGGCCAGAAGGGACAGGGCACGGAAGCGAGGCATGCGGCGAGCGTTCATGTCGCGGAGAATTGCTGGGAATGCTTGACGGCCGGTTTACGTTACCAAAGTTCTGCCATCTGTCAGCCCGATCTTGGGCGGAACGAAGCCGGGGCCTGGCGGCGAGGCGAATCGCGGTTGACGCGCAACCTGAAGATTTGAGCCGAAGCGGTTGGTATCGCCCGGAAACGCGAAAGGCGACCCGAAGGTCGCCTTTCGCTGGACTTTCATCCGAATTTGGTGCGGTCGAGAGGACTCGAACCTCCACGGGTCTCCCCGCTACCACCTCAAGGTAGTGCGTCTACCAATTCCGCCACGACCGCAGCTCGGTTCCGGTTGCGGGCGGTGCAACCAGGGAGCGGCGCCGATCTAGCAAATCGAATCCGCCGCCACAAGAGCGTCATGAAGGAAAAACGCAGAAGCGCGATTTTTCCCCAGGACGGGGCGATTCAGGCGGCGTCGGCGACGGTCTGCAGGGTGTAGATCGTCGGGCGCTTGAGCATCTGGGTGATCTCGACGGAGATTCGCGCGCCGCTGACCACGACGATTCCCTTGGCGAAGGGGTGGTTGTTGGCGAGAATCTGGACTTCGTCGGTCTCGCTGGTGTTCAGCTCGATGATGGCGCCGCGGCCGAGGCGGAGCAGCTTGTAAATCGGCATCTGTGTCTGGCCGAGCACCACCGTGAGTTCCACCGGGACGAGATCGAGATCGGCCTTCAAGTTCTGTCTCCGGAACCCTACTTCAGAATTGGACCAGCGAAACTTGCCTGCCTGCCGGTTTTGGGCGCAAGAGGCGTTGCGAGGGCCGTGCCGGTGTGTCGCCAGCCCGGAAACTTTGAGCGGAACATGGTTAAGCCATGGTGAAGATGCGTGAAGAACTGGCCGTCTCCTTCCTGCCGGAAGGGGTGTCCGAGCCGGTCGAGTGGGTCGTGAGCGAAGGGCTCGTCGGCTATGACGAGGCCGTCGCCGAGATGGAGGCCCGTGCCGGGCTGATCGCGGACGGGCTGGCGCGCGAGCGCGTCTGGCTGGTCGAGCATCCGCCGCTCTATACTGCCGGTACTTCGGCTCGCGACGAGGACCTGATCGCGCCGGAGCGATTCCCGGTGTTCCGCTCCGGGCGGGGCGGGCAGTTCACCTATCACGGCCCCGGCCAGCGCGTGGCCTATGTCATGCTCGACCTGAAGCGCCGCCAGCCGGACCTGCGCCGCTTCGTTGCCGCGCTGGAAGGCTGGCTGATCGGCGCGCTCGATGATTTCAATGTTCGGGGCGAGCGGCGCGAGGACCGCGTCGGCGTCTGGGTCCGCCGGCCCACCAAGGGCGCCGGCATCGAGGACAAGATCGCCGCGATCGGCATCCGCGTCCGGCGCTGGGTCTCGTTCCACGGCATCTCGCTGAATGTCGAGCCAGACCTGTCGCATTTCGACGGTATCGTGCCCTGCGGCGTCAGCCAGCATGGCGTGACCTCGCTCGTCGATCTCGGGCTGCCGGTGACGATGCCGGAGGTCGACTCGGTGCTGCGCGAGGCGTTCGAGCGCGTGTTCGGACCGACAGTTTAGGCCTGATTTACCAACCGTTAGCCATGGCGCCGCCATCTTCGCCCTCGGGGTTGGGTTGAAGATGGGGACCATGATGCGAAGCTTTTTCCTGGCAGGCGGCCTCGCCCTGCTGCTCGCAGGCTGCAACACGACCGACCAGCGCATTGCCGGCGCCGCGGCCGGCGCGGGAGCCGGCGCGCTCGTCGGCGGGCCGATCGGGGCCATTGCCGGCGGCGCGATCGGCGCCGTCGCGGCGCCGTCCGTCACGGGCTCGATCAACAAGATGCAGGAATGAGCCGATCCAGCGGCGCGGATTTGCACGGCCGCGTCCGTGCGTCCGCGCCGGTTGGCGTTTTCGACGCGGCGCGCCATAAACTCGGCAGAGATTGTTACCGAGGAGCGCGCCCGTGCCTGTCATCGAGAGCAAGGTCGATCTGAATTCGGCCGAGACGCGCGCCAATGCCGAAGCCTGGGCCGGCCTGCGCGACGAACTCCAGCAGCATCGCGCCACCGCCGCGCTCGGCGGCAATGCCAAGTCCCGCGAACGCCACACGGCGCGCGGCAAGCTTCTGCCCCGCGAGCGCGTATTGCGGCTGACCGATCCGGGCTCGGCCTTTCTCGAAATCGGCTCGCTCGCCGCCTTCGGCATGTATGAGGGCGATGTCCATGCCGCCGGCATGATCGCCGGCATCGGCCGCGTCGCCGGCCGCGAATGCATGATCGTCTGCAACGATGCGACGATCAAAGGTGGCACCTACTATCCGATGACGGTGAAGAAGCATCTGCGGGCGCAGGAGATCGCCCGTGAGAATCGCTTGCCCTGCATCTACCTCGTCGATTCCGGCGGCGCGAACCTGCCGCACCAGACCGAGGTCTTCCCTGATCGCGAGCATTTCGGCCGCATCTTCTACAACCAGGCGACGCTCTCGGCCGAGGGCATTCCGCAGGTCGCGGTGGTGATGGGCTCCTGCACCGCCGGCGGCGCCTATGTGCCGGCGATGTCGGACGAGACGGTGATCGTCCGGAAGCAGGGCACGATCTTCCTCGGGGGCCCGCCGCTGGTGAAGGCGGCGACCGGCGAGGTCGTCTCGGCCGAGGATCTCGGCGGTGCCGACGTGCATGCCCGCCTTTCCGGCGTCGCCGATCACTACGCCGGCGACGACACCCATGCGCTCGCGATCGCCCGGCGGATCGCCGGCAACCTCAACAGCGTGAAGCGCCCGGATATCGACATCGCCGAGCCGGTCGAGCCGCTCTACGATCCGGCCGAGCTGGAAGCCGTTGTGCCGACCGACCTCAAGAAGCAATACGACATCCGCGAGGTGATCGCGCGGCTCGTCGACGGCTCGGAGTTCGACGAGTTCAAGAAGCTCTACGGCACGACGCTGGTGACGGGTTTCGCGCGCATCCACGGCATTCCGGTCGGCATCATCGCCAATAACGGCATCCTGTTCTCGGAAAGCGCGGTCAAGGGCGCGCATTTCATCGAATTGTGCTGCCAGCGGCGGATTCCGCTGCTCTTCCTGCAGAACATCACCGGCTTCATGGTCGGGCGCGATGTCGAGACGCGCGGCATCGCCAAGGACGGCGCCAAGCTCGTCACGGCGGTGGCCTCGGCGCGGGTGCCGAAGATTACCGTGCTGGTCGGCGGCTCCTTCGGCGCAGGCAATTACGGCATGTGCGGGCGGGCTTATTCGCCGCGCTTCCTGTTCACCTGGCCGAACTCGCGGATCTCGGTGATGGGCGGCGAGCAGGCGGCGAGCGTGCTCGCGACCGTGCGCCGCGACAATATCGAAGCCGAGGGCAAGAGCTGGCCGGCCGCCGACGAGGAGGCCTTCAAGGCGCCGATCCGCAACCGCTACGAAGAAGAAGGCTCGCCCTATTTCGCGACGGCGCGGCTTTGGGACGACGGCATCATCCTGCCCTCCGAGACGCGCCGCGTGCTGGCGCTGGCCTTCTCGGCGACGCTCAACGCCGAGGTGCCCGAGACGAAGTTCGGCGTGTTCCGGATGTGAGATCGTCCGCGCGTCATTCTCGGGGGACCGCAGGAAGACCCGAGAATCTCAGGACGAGAGGGCACTGGCTTCCGAGATGCTCGGGTCAAGCCCCAGCATGACGGCTGGTTTGTGCGTCACCCCAGCGAGAACGCCTCGTGCACGGCGCTCTGCACGCCACCCCCCATGACCGGGCCGCCGCCGGCGACATGGATCAGGCTGCCGATGGCGAGCGTGCCGGTGTGGTCGCGGGCGGTGGGCATCGGCCTGCGCTCGCTCCAGCGATCGGCCTTGGGGTCGTAGACCAGATGCCAGTCGATCGAGCGCTTTGTCTCGGTGGTGTCGCCGATCGCGCCGCCGATGACATGCAGCACGCCGCCGAGGCCGACGACGGCGGTCGATCCGGCGGCACGGGGCAGGGCGGCGATCTCGGCCCAGCGGTCAGCCTTCGGATCGTAGGTGAAGCAGCGCGGATGTGGCTTGCGGTTCTGCTCGAGGAAGCCGCCGATGGCGTAGAGCTTGCCGTCGAGGAAGGCGACGCCGACATGGTTGGCGCCCTGGGGCAGCGGTGCGCCGTCGTTCCACTTGTCGGCCTTGCCGTCGTAGACATGGTGATAGGCCCGGTCCGTGCGCTGCTCGCCATAGCCGCCGACGACATGCATCTTGTCCTCGAAGGCGGTCGCCCAGGCCATTTCCGAGCGGGGCAGCGGCAGCGGCGCCTTGGCGCTCCAGCGGCCCGGCGTGGCGGCTTTCGGGGCCGGCGAATCGAAGACGTTCTGCGTTGCCGCCAGCGGCGGCTTCTCGATGCGGCCGGGCTGGCTGAGCCGCTCGTATTGCGGGCCGTGATGCTCGTGGCCCTGCTGCTGGGCCAATGCCGGGCTGGCAAGCGCGGCGGCGCCGGCCGCAAGCAGATGGCGGCGGTTCAGGCTGGTCATCGCGTCGTCCTCCCGACTACAACGATACGGCACGGATGGCGGGCGGCAAGCGCATGGAGCGCAGGCCATCCCGTGGTTCCCCTGGGCGGTTTCGCCCGTTATGGTCGGACGCCATCTCAAACGATTTAGGTCTAGGGAAACACGGGGAAACGCATGGCGGGACATAACAAGGTCGCGATCATCACCGGCGCCGGTTCGGGCGTCGGGCGCTCGGTCGCCATCGCCTTCCTGAAGGACGGCTATCGCACCGTGCTGGCCGGCCGCCGGGCGGATGCGCTCGAAGAGACGATCCAGCTCTCCGGCGTCGACAAGGGCCGTGCGCTCGCCGTGCCGACCGACGTCACCGACAAGGCCTCGGTCGAGAACCTGTTCGCCAGGACGAAGGAAGCCTTCGGCCGCGTCGATGTTCTCTTCAACAATGCCGGCGTCAACGCGCCGGGCGGCGTGCTGCTGGAGGACCTTTCGCTGGAGGATTGGCAGAAGGTCGTCGACACCAACCTGACCGGGCCGTTCCTCTGCACCCAGGCCGCCTTCAAGGCGATGAAGGACCAGGTGCCCCAGGGTGGGCGTATCATCAATAACGGTTCGATCTCGGCCCATGCGCCGCGGCCGAATTCCGTCGCTTACACCGCGACGAAGCATGCTATCTCGGGCCTGACCAAGACGGCGGCGCTCGACGGGCGCAAATACGACATCGCCGTGGGCCAGGTCGATATCGGCAACGCGCTGACCGAAATGGCGCGCAAGATGACGACGGGAGTGCCGCAGGCGGACGGCACGATCAAGGTCGAGGCGGTGATGGATGTCGAGCATGTCGCGACGACCGTGCTGCACATGGCCGGCCTGCCGCCCGAGGCGAACGTGCTGTTCGTCACCGTGATGGCGACCAAGGCGCCGCTCGTCGGACGGGGGTGAGGGCAACGACAGCCGCTATCGTCATGGTCGGGCTTGTCCCGACCATCCACGTCTTGCCGCCGCTACCAAGGGCATGAGACAGACGAAGCTCTCATCGGAGCGCGACCTTGTCAGCTGCCAGCCTGCCGCAAGCTCCTGAAGACGTGGATGGTCGGGACAAGCCCGACCATGACGGTCAAGGCGTCAATAGCAGGACTGCCCGCGCTTACACGCTCACCATCTGGGGCATCGCGCTCGGCATCCTGATCCAGGCGGTGGCGACCGTCGCGTGGGCACTCGCCATCGGCAATGCCCAGCTCTTCAAGGACGGCGTCGACTGGGTCTACGACGTCGCGCTTTATGGCATCGCGGCGATCGTCTTCGGCCGCGATGCGCGGATCGAGCGGCTGGCGGCCGTGGCGATCGGCGCGGTCATGGCGGTGGCCGGGCTGCACACGCTCTACGATCTCTGGGACAAGGTCGTCCGGCCACGGCCGATCGAGGTCTGGACGCTCGGCTTCGCGGCGGCGAGCGCGATCGTCATCGCCTTCCTCGTCGTTGGGGCGCTCTGGCGCTTCCGGCGCGAGGAGAACCCGGTCATCAAGGCGACCTGGCTGTCGAGCCGCAACGACACGATCTCGACCACCGGCTTCGCGTTGGTCGGGCTCGCCGCCCGCGTCGCGCCGGTGCGCTGGCCGGAATATCTGTTCGACCTCGTCGTCGCCGGCATCTGCTTCCAGGCGACATGGGCGATCTGGCGGTCGCTGCGGCGGAGCGTGGATTCGGAAGCATCCCAAACCGGTTTGCGCAACAAGGCGCAGACAGACGCCACGGGCGGGCTATAAAGGCGGCACGTCTCCTGAGGATGCCGCCGCCATGACGATCGCCGCCAAGCTGCCCTCCATCCTGATCGCCAATCGCGGCGAGATCGCCTGCCGGGTGATCCGCACGGCCAAGCGGCTGGGCCTGCGCACCATCGCCGTCTATTCGGATGCCGATGCCGAGGCGCTGTTCGTGCAGATGGCGGACGAGGCCTATCATATCGGCCCGGCCCCGGCTCGCGAGAGCTATCTCGACGCGGATAAGATCCTCGCCGTTGCCAAGGAGGCGGGCGCCGCCTGCATCCATCCGGGCTACGGCTTCCTCTCCGAGAATGCCGAGTTCGCCGATGCCTGCGCCGCGGCCGGCATCGTCTTCGTCGGCCCGCCGGCCTCGGCCATTCGGGCGATGGGCCTGAAGGACGCCGCCAAGGCGCTGGTCGAGAAGGCCAGCGTGCCGGTGGTGCCGGGCTATCACGGCGCCGAACAGGATGTCGCCTTCCTGGCGAAGGAGGCCGAGCGCATTGGCTATCCCGTGCTGATCAAGGCGGTTGCGGGCGGCGGCGGCAAGGGCATGAAGAAGGTCGACCGTGCGGAAGATTTCGCGGACGCCCTGACCAGTGCCCAGCGCGAGGGCCAGAACGCCTTCGGCGATGCGCGCGTGCTGGTCGAGAAATATGTGCTCTCGCCGCGCCATGTCGAAATCCAGGTCTTCGGCGACAGCCATGGCAATGTCGTGCATCTCTACGAGCGCGACTGCTCGTTGCAGCGCCGCCACCAGAAGGTGATCGAGGAGGCGCCAGCGCCGGGCATGAGCGCCGAGGTCCGCGCCGCCATGGGCAAGGCAGCGACCGAGGCCGCGAAGGCGGTCGGCTATGTCGGGGCCGGTACGGTCGAGTTCATCGCCGACGGGCGCGACGGCCTGAAGGCCGATGGCTTCTGGTTCATGGAGATGAACACGCGGCTCCAGGTCGAGCATCCCGTCACGGAGGCGATCACCGGGCTCGATCTCGTCGAGTTGCAGTTGAAGGTCGCGGCGGGCGAGCCGCTCGGCTTCACGCAGGCGGACGTCTCGGCCACGGGCCATGCTGTCGAGGCGCGGCTCTATGCCGAGGACCCGGAGAAGGGCTTCCTGCCTTCGACCGGCAAGCTCTGGGCGCTGCAGTTCCCGGAAGGCGAGGGCATTCGCATCGATACCGGCGTCGAGGCGGGCGATACGGTGACGCCGTTCTACGACCCGATGATCGCCAAGGTGATCGCCCACGGTGCGACGCGCGACGAGGCGCTCGATCGGTTGGGTTCAGCTCTTGGCGAGACGGTGGTCGCCGGCCCGCGCACCAATCTCGCCTTCCTGAAGAAGCTGACCGAGGCCGAGGGCTTCCGGAAGGGGCCGTTCGATACCGGCTTCATCGACCGCAATATCAGCGCGCTCGGCGCCGAGCCGCAGCCGCTCGATGCGGCGGCAGTCGCAGCGGCGGCCTTGCAGCTCGAGGAGGAGCGGCAGGCGGCGGGCATGATTGCGGCCGCGGGCCGGGCTGAGGGCGAGGCGCGCTCACCCTGGCTCGACCCCGACGCCTTCTCGCTGATGCCACGCCAGCCCTTGGGCCTGCCGCTGACGGTCGATGGCGAGCGTATCGATGCCCGGATCGAGTGGCATGGCGACGACGCCCGCGTCAGCCTGCCCGGTCACGAGATCGGCGAAGGTGAACACGAGATCGCGCTGGCCGAGGGCGAGAGTGGCATCTGGTTCGCGCTGCATCGCGGGCGGCAGACGGCGGTCTCGCTGTTCGATCCGTTCAGCGTCGATCTCGATGCGGC
Organism: Allobosea sp. FG18; assembly: GCF_057809495.1. Classification (NCBI taxonomy): domain Bacteria; kingdom Pseudomonadati; phylum Pseudomonadota; class Alphaproteobacteria; order Hyphomicrobiales; family Alloboseaceae; genus Allobosea; species Allobosea sp. FG18. Next base: position 106,655 of record NZ_JBMDKB010000017.1, on the reverse strand, counting down.
GGCCGGCTCGGGCGGCGTGGTCAAGGCGCCGATGCACGGCAAGCTCGTGGCGCTCTTCGTGGCGCCGGGCGAGGCCGTAACCAAGGGCCAGCGCCTCGCCATCGTCGAGGCGATGAAGATGGAGCATGTCCTCACCGCCCCGCGTGACGGCACGGTCAGCGAGGTCGCGGGCGAGCCCGGCGCGCAGGTCGCGGAGGGCGCGAAGGTGGTCGTGCTGGGGGAATAGGCGAGTCGATGGAATCGCTTGCGGGCGATCGCTGAGGAATTGATTCCGCTTCGGATGTCCCTGTTCGTGTCATCCCGGACAAGCGGCGAAGCCGCGCCGATCCGGGATCCATTCCGGATCGGTTCAGGCATGAATCCCGGATCTCCGCATCGCTCCGTCCGGGATGACGAGGATTGGAGTGAAGGGAGTGCTAGTCGGCCAGCGCCGCGGCCGCTCTTTCCAAGATCGTCAGGTTGATCTCCACCAGTGGGTCCTCGTCCTCCAGGAACCAGCTTGCCGACAATCCGCACCACGCGATGATCCAGCGCAGCAGGCGCTGCCGCTCCAGCCCCGACTTCGCCAGCACGATCTCCAGCCGGCGCTCGAAGGCACCGGGCGCGACCGCGACGGGCGGCTCGGGATCGGCAAGGTCGGGGTCGCAGAACAGGATCGTGTATTCGAAGGCGCGGTCGCCGATCACCGATTTCGGATCGATGGCGAGCCAGCCGCGCTCCCCGAAATCGAGGACGTTGTCATGATGCAGGTCGGCATGGAGCGGCATGATCTCCTGCTGGACCGGCAGCAGCGCGCTCGCCTCCGCCGCGGCTCGGACGAGCAAGCCGCCGTGCCGGGCAGCTGCCGGAAACAGGTCCTTGAACCAGATATCGAGCGGGATCAGCCCGGCGGGGGCTGGGCCGCGCGGCTTCTGAAGTCCTGCTATGGCATCGCAGAGGATGGAGGTGGCTTCATCGTCGCCAGCGGCGCCACTGCGGGCCATGGAAGCGAGCGAGCGCTGGCCGGTGGCGCGCTCGATCAGCATCGCCTCGCCGTTCCCGCTGCGGGCGAGCAGGCGGGCGGCGCCGTCGCCGTTCCAGTAGCCCAGCGGCAGGTAGCCGCGCCGCTCGTCCTCGACCTCGGGCAGCTTCAGCATGGCCGGCGCGCCGTCCTGAAGGACCGGCAGCAGATGGCTGGCATGGGTCCTGATCGGCTTGCCGTCCGCGACGAGGCCCCAGCGGGCGAGCCAGGGTTCGAAGACCGTCCCGGAAATCCGGCTCATCCGCGGCCGATCACCGGGAACTGCTCGGCCTCGTAGATCTGGCCGGAGACCGGTGCGCTGTCCTCCGAGAGCCAGAAAGCGGTGTGCGCGGCGATCTCCTCCGGCTGCATGATCCGGCCGGTCGGGGCATCGCGCAGCGGGAGATGGTTCTGCCAGCCGGGCTTGCGGCCTTCGCGCTGCTGGGTCGCGTCCTCGTTGGCGGTCCAGGTCCAGCCGACGTTGAGCTGGTTGGCGCGGATGTGCTCGGGGCCGAGCGTGTTGGCGAGATTGCGCGTCATCGTCATCAGCGCGCCCTTCGACATCGAATACACCGTGAGGTTCGAGAGGCCGCAATAGGAGTTGATCGAGCCGACGGTGACGATGGCGCCGGGCGATTTCTGGGCACGGAAGGCGCGGATCGCGGCCTCGGCGCAAAGCAACGGCGCGCGGGTGTTGATCGCGAACATATGGTCGAAGAAGGCGGCGGTGGTCTCGGTCAGGATGCCGCGCGGATAGATGCCGGCATTGTTGACGAGCCCGTCGATGCGGCCGAAGGCGGCGACCGTGGCGTTGACGATGGCCTGGGCGGTCGCGGGCTCGGCGAGGTCGCCGGTCGCGCCTGCCGTCGCCGTGCCGAGCTTCGCGACGGCCGCATCGACTTCCGCCGCGTCGCGCCCGTGGATCAGCACCTTGGCGCCCTCAGTGACGAGGCGCTCGGCCATCGCGAAGCCGATGCCGGTCGAGGAACCAGTGACGAGAATGACCTTGCCTGCAAGTCCGCGCATGATGGAGCGTCCGTAGCCTGTCCAGGAAATGAGTATGACGATGAAGCGTGTTGTGGCGGACATGCTAACCGCCGAGCCGAGGCTGGCCAAACCTTTCTACGGCGACATTTTCGATATGCACGCCATCATCGGCGTGCCGGAGCATCGCGGTTGACGCCGGGCTGTGGAGAATAAGCGGGGAGGCTGGTCGGCTGGCGTTCCGAGGCCTATTTTGCGGCCATGCCCCTACATCTGCTCAAGCTCTGCGTCGGCGCGGAATCGATCAGCGATCTCGAGGACTGGATCGCCGAGCGTCAGGCGCAGCGCCGCGCCCGTGGCGAGCCGGCCGAGCAACTGCACACCACCCGCATGGTGCCGAAGAAGATCGAGGAGATCCTCGATGGCGGCTCGCTCTACTGGGTGATCAAGGGCCAGATTTCGGCGCGTCAGCGCCTGACCGATATCCGCCCCTTCTCCGATGCCGAGGGCATCGGCCGCTGCCATCTGGTGATGGAGCCGGTCGTGGTGCCGGTCGAGCCGCGGCCGTTCCGGCCCTTCCAGGGCTGGCGCTACCTGCAGGCCAAGGACGCCCCGCGCGACCTCTCCGAGCATGGCGGCGATGTCGGCGAGATGCCGGAGGAGCTGCGTCGCGAGCTGGCGGGGTTGGGGCTGCTCTAGGATTCATTGCTCGCCCTACCAATATTTGGTACTTATTGGCATTCGGGAGCGATGGATGACAAAGAACACTTCGATCGCGCTGGGCGATCATTTCAGCCACTTCATTGGCGAGCAGGTGCAAAGCGGCCGGTATGGTTCGGCGAGTGAAGTCGTGCGTGCTGGCCTGCGCCTGCTGGAAACACACGAGGCGCGCGTGAAAGCCCTGCAGGACGCGCTGATTACCGGCGAGGAATCCGGCGAGCCGGAGCCGTTCGACAACGGCGCATTTCTGCAGCGGATGCGCGCCAGGCATGGCTGAGGCCGGTTATCGCCTCTCTCGACTGGCGGTTACAGACCTCGAACGTATCTGGTTCTGGACAGAGCGACGCTGGTCGGCGGAACAGGCCGAAAGTTATCACGCCAGCCTCATCTCTGCTTTCGAGGGGCTCAGCTGTGGCCGGAAGAAGGGGCGGGCAGTCGATGTTCGAGACGGCTATTACAAGTACGCTGTCGGCTCGCATGTGGTCTTCTATCGCCTATCGGCTGCTGGAATCGACGTGATCCGCATTCTGCATCAGCGCATGGATGTCGAACGCCATCTCTAGAGCCGTGTTTGGTGTCTCGACCTCGACTCCGGCTCACACCGCAATATTGTCGAGCAAACGCGTGCTGCCGATGCGCGCCGCGAGGATCAGGCGGATCGGGCCGTCCGCCAGCGAGGCGACCGGCGCCAGCGTCTCGGCATGGCGCGCTTCCAGATAGTCGAGCTCGAAGCCGGCCGTGATGATCTCGTTCTGGGCATCAGCGACCGCCTTGAACAGGTCGTCGCGGTTGCGGATGCGCGCGGCGAGGTCCTGCATCACGCGCTGGAGCAACGGCGCCAGTGCCCGGTGCTCGTTCGAGAGATAGCGGTTGCGCGAGGACATGGCGAGGCCATCCGCTTCGCGGATCGTCGCCAGCGGGATGATCCTGATACCGAGATCGAGATCGGCGGCCATGCGGGTCACGACCTTGAGCTGCTGATAGTCCTTCTCGCCGAAGATCGCGCAGTCGGCGCGCGACTGCGTGAACAGCTTGCAGCAGACGGTCGCGACGCCCTCGAAATGCGTCGGGCGGAAGCGGTCCTCCAGCCCGACGGCGGCCGGGCCGAGCAGCAGCACGCGGGTGGCGAAGCCAGCCGGATACATCTCCTCGACCGAGGGGAAGAACACCGCATCGGCACCCGCCGCGACGAGCTTGGCGCAATCGTCGTCGAAGGTGCGCGGGTATTTCTTGAAATCCTCATGCGGCGCGAACTGCGTCGGGTTGACGAAGATCGTGACGATCACCCGCTTCGCGTGGCGTTGGCCTTCGCTCACCAGCGCGATATGGCCCTCGTGCAGCGCGCCCATTGTCGGCACCAGCGCGACCTTCTCGCCGGCAGCGTGCCAGCCGGCGACGGCTTCGCGCATCGCGGCGACCGTCTCGAAAACCGTGATTCCAGTCACTTTCCGACCTTTCCCGCCTGCGCTGCTCTCCTCAGCCCTCATCCTGAGGAGCCGCGTCAGCGGCGTCTCGAAGGATGGTCCAGCAGGCTCCGGAACCATCTGGAGCATCCTTCGAGACGCAAGCTTCGCTTGCTCCTCAGGATGAAGGCTGAAGGGACATCGCGTCCTCCGTTCGGCGCACGGGTAGCAAATGCCGCCGCCATGGCCAATATCAGGGCAAAGGATGATTCAGGTGGATCGAAGGGGTCGATGAGCGAGAGGAAGGACCGGGCTGTCGGCAAGGCGGGAGCGACCACGCCGGCGACGCATTCGCAGCCGGGCGAGATCGACCGCTTTCTCGGCGCGGCGAAGCAGCTCGCGCCCTTGGCGACCGGGCAGGCGGGGCGGCTCGTCTTCGCGCTCGACGCCACGATGAGCCGCCAGCCGACCTGGGATCTCGCATGCTCGCTGCAGGCGCGAATGTTCGACGTCACCTCGCAAAGCGGTGGGCTTGCTGTGCAGCTCGTCTATTTCAGGGGGATCGGCGAGTGCCGCGCCTCGGGCTGGGTCGGCGAGCCTGCGCGCCTGACCGGGTTGATGCGCCGCATTGCCTGCGAGGGCGGCCAGACCCAGATCGCCCGCGTGCTGCGTCATATCCGCGACGAGGCCAAGACCGTGCCGGTACGCGCCTTCGTTTATGTCGGCGATGCGATGGAGGAGGATGTCGATGCCCTGGCGGCGCTTGCCGGCGAGCTCGGTCTGCGCGGCATCCGCGGCTTCGTCTTCCAGGAGGGGCATGATCCGGCGGCGAGCGCGGCCTTCGCGACGATCGCCCGCCTGACCGGCGGTGCCCATGCTCGTTTCGACGTGAATGCGCCGGCGTCCCTGCTCGACCTCCTGCGCGGCGCGGCGGCCTATGCGGCCGGCGGGCGCGAGGCGATGCTGCGGCTGGCGGGCTCGACCCCGGCGGTGAAGGGGCTGATCACCGCGATGGATGGAGGACGCCGGTGAGTCTGCTCTACGGCGTTGCCGTCCTGATCCTCGTCTGGTGGCTGGTGAAACTGTTCGCCGGGGCCAATCCCAAGGTGCTGGCGCGATTAGCGAAGACCGGCGGAGGCGTCGCCGCGCTCGGTGTCGCCGGGCTCCTGATGGTGCGCGGCCGGATGGACATGGCGATCTTCCTCGGCGGTGTCGGCGCGTGGCTGCTCGGCTGGAGCGCGACCGGGCCGGGTGGCATCCGCTTTCCCTGGGCCGATCGCTCCGGGCCGACGCCGGGCGCGACCTCGAAGGTCAAGTCGACGCTGCTGGAAATGGAGCTCGACCACGACAGCGGTGCAATGGTTGGCACCGTCACCGCCGGCCCCTATGCGGGGCGGGCGCTCGACAGTCTCGATATGGCTGAGCTGGCCGCGCTGATGCGCGATTGCCTCACGCGCGATCCGGACGGCGCTCGCCTGCTAGAGGCATATCTCGACCGCCGGTCGCCCGGCTGGCGTGAAGACGCTCAGCGTAATGGCGACACGGGGCAGCGCGGCGCGCCGGGCGCGGGCGCGATGACGCAGCAGGAGGCCTACGATATCGTGGGGCTTCAGCCGGGGGCGGGCGAGGAGGCGGTCCGCGAAGCCCATCGGGCCCTGATGAAGCGCATCCACCCGGATGCCGGGGGCACCAGCGGCCTTGCCGCTCGCGTCAACCAGGCCAAGGACGTCCTTCTGAAGCAGCGCTAGCGAAGGGGTCGGGGAGTGGGTCTGCGACATGTCGTGAACTCCTTTCCCTGGTCCTTGGTCAGGTGCGGGTGGCGAAGCAGGAGAAACCGCCGCGCTTCAGCTGGTTGCAAGCGTTCTGCGCATCCTTCGAGTCGTCGAAGCCGGCGAAGCGGGCACGGAAGAGGGTGGAGCCACCCTTGGCGACCTTCTCGGTGAAGGGCGAGGCGCTGGCGAGCGAGCTGGAAGCCTTGGCCTTGGCCCGGGCCAGGATTTCCTTGGCCTTGCCCTCGTCATCGGTGGCGCCGAGCTGGATCACCCATTTGCCGGAGGCGACGATCGCGGCCTGATGCGACATTGCGGGAGCCGGCTCCTGAACCTGAACCTTGGCGGGAGCGGCTTCGATCTTGCGGGCGACCGGCGCTGCGGGAACGTCGATCTTGGCTTCCGCGACCTTCACCGGCTCGGCGACGGGCTCGGGCGCCCTGGCGATCGAGGAGGTGACGTCGACATTCGCCGGCGGGCGCAGGACCTTGGCATCGGACGGCTGGGCACCGATCGACCAGCGCATGGCCGAGGGCGTCGTGGTGGCAGCGACCGGGCGCATGCCGGAGATCTGCAGCGGCTGGCCACCGGCGACGGCGACCGGCCGCGGCGGCGCGATCGGCGTGGTGGTCGGCATCGGGGCATAGGCGCGCGCGGCGGCCGGGAGAGCAGGCTGCTCCTCGACCTGCGGCTGCTGGCGCGGACGCGGCACCGGGATCGGCGCGGGCTCGGCCGCGGCCGCCTGCTGGATCGAACGCGGGCGCTCCTCCGGCTCCGGGGCCTCGGCGACCATCACGGAGGAACGGCCGCTGGTCGAGGCGCGGGGCAGGCTGGCCAGCACGAGATCGGTCATGATCTTGTCGCGAGAGGCGCCGGAGCGGCCGCCGAGCACGATCGAGACGACATGCCGGCCTTCGGCCTTGGCCGAGGTCATCAGGTTGAAGCCGGAGGCGCGGGTGTAGCCGGTCTTGATGCCGTCGACGCCCTCGACCTTGCCGAGCAGGCGGTTATGCCCGCGGATCGTGCGGCTGCCGTACTGGAACGCCCGCATCGAGAAGAGCGGGTAATATTTCGGGAAACGCTCCTGGATGGCGCGTGCGAGGATCGTGAGGTCGCGCGCCGTCGTGATGTTCGGCGGAGAATGGGGCAGGCCGTGCGGGTTGTAGAAGCGGGTCGAGCTCATGCCGAGCGAGCGCGCCTTGCGCGTCATCTGCTCGGCGAAAGCCTCCTCGGAACCGGCGATGTTCTCGGCGACGACGACTGAGGAATCGTTGGCGGAGAGCGTGATCATGCTCTTGATCACGTCCTCGACCGCGATGGTCGAGCCGGCGCGCAGGCCGAGCTTGGTCGGCGGCTGCGAGGCCGCGTAGGACGAGACCCTGAGCTCGGAATCCATGGTGAAGCGGCCGCGCTCCATCTGCTCGAACAGCATGTAGAGCGTCATGACCTTGGTCAGCGAAGCCGGGATGCGCGCGGCATCCTCGTTGACCGCATGCAAGGTGCGGCCGGTCTTCGCGTCGACCACCATCGCAGCATAAGGGGGGGTATAGCCGCCACCGGCCGCATGACGGCGCTTGCGCGCCTCGGCGGGGGAGGAGGCGATCGTGGCCGCAACCGCGACGACACCGATCAGACCGGCAACAGCCCGCAGACGCGGCCGCCGCAACCCAACGCAACCAGACAACATGACCCGCCTCGAACACACAACCATGGGCCGATCCCACGCCTGGCTCATCGTGGCGCAGGGGACACAGTTGGAGAGGTTAGGCGGATGCGGTTACGGAGCCGTTAAAACTTGAACGGTTGCCAGTGGAACGATCTGCGCTTGGTGCATTGCAGCGTTCCCTTGACATTCATGTTGCAATGCACAATATACGGGCAGTCCCCGGTGGTGATCACGGTCACACGACCTTGGGGCAGCTATCGGGCCGCTCCGGCCCAATCACCTGAGGCGGCACCGCAGAGTGCCAAGGAGACGACCCATGATCCAGCAGTTCGAGACCATCCAGAAGGCTTCCAAGGACAATGTCGACGCCGCTCTGAAGGCTTTCGGCACCACCTCGAAGGGCGTGCAGGCGATCGCCGTCGAGACCACCGACTATGCCAAGAAGTCCTTCGAGGCCGGCACCGCCACGCTCGAGAAGCTCGCTGGCGTGAAGACCTTCGACAAGGCCCTCGAGATCCAGGCCGATTTCATCAAGACCTCGTTCGAGGGCGCCGTCGCCCAGGTCACCAAGATGGGCGAGCTCTATGCCGCTCTCGCCAAGGACGCCTACAAGCCGTTCGAAGGCATCGTGGCCAAGGTTGTTCCGGCCGCCCCGAAGGCGTGATTTCGGCCGGCAGCTGTCAGGCTGCCGCGCTTCCATGAGTTCAGTTGCGTTTGCGAACCCCGGCCGCGAGGCCGGGGTTTTTCGTTGGCCGGAGCCGGAGCCTGCGGCATCGGGCGCCATTGAACTCCGCTTCCGATTGGGGCTTGAAGCTCTAGTGACTCCAGCTTGTAGACGAGAGGTCCCGCCGCCGCTGTGAGCCGGAGACCGTGTTTTGTCCAAGACAGAGATTGCCGCCTATCTGGTCACGCTCGGCTATGTCGGAACCTTCCTGTTCCTGTCGCTGAAGCAGGCGCGCGCGCGCGGCCAGCCGGTCTGGATCTTCTCCCGCGGCAGCCGATCGCAGCGCCTGCCGGCGCTCCTGTTCAAGCTCGGCTTTGCCGGAGGCGTGCTCTGGCCGCCGGTTCGTGGCTGGCTTGGCGGGGAGGCGCCGTTCGGCGGGCTTTCCGGTGTTCCCGGCTTGACGCTCGTGATTGTCGGCGCGGTGCTGGCCCTCTGGGCCCAGCTCCATATGGGGCGGTCCTGGCGCATCGGCGCGGCCGAGGGCGAGATCGGCCCGATCGTCGATAGCGGCCCTTTCGCCTTCTCGCGAAATCCGGCCTTCGTCGGTCAGGCGCTGCTATTCATCGGCTTGTTCCTTGTCCGGCCGGGTCTGGTTGAGCTGGCGCTCGCGCTCGCGGTGCCCGTCGCAATCGCCTTACAGGTCCGGATCGAGGAGGGCGTGCTGCGCCGCGATCTCGGCGCGCCCTATCTGGCGTATCAGCGCCGGGTGAACCGCTGGGCCGGCCGCTCATGCTGAAATTCGTGCGTTATGGCGCCTGGGCGCTCGTCCTGGTCGTCGGCTTCGTTTCCACCTCGATCCTCATGGGGTGGTGGATGTCGGATCGGTCGCGGACTGAACAGGCGACCACGATTGGTGGCCCGTTCTCGCTCACCGATCACACCGGCAAGGCGGTGACGGATGCGGATTTCCGCGGCAGCCCGCTCGCCGTGTTCTTCGGTTTCACGCATTGCCCGGAGGTCTGCCCGACCACGCTCTTGCGGCTGGGCAACCTCACCCGGCAGCTGGGCGCGGATGCGGCGCGGTTGAAGATCCTGCTGATCACGGTCGATCCGGAGCGCGACACGCCTGCGCAACTCGCGCTCTATCTGCAATCCTTCGATCCGGGCGTGGTCGGCCTGACCGGTTCGCAGGAGCAGGTCGATGCCGCGCTTGGAGCCTTCAAGGCCTATGCGAAGAAGATCCCGGCCGATGGTGGCTATACCATGGACCACACGGCCAATGTCTATCTGATGACCGGCGAGGGGGCTTTCCGCACGATGATCGACTATCACGAGGCCGATTCATCCGCGCTCGCCAAGCTGCGGATGTTGCTGCGCCGAGAGAGGGGCAGCGAAGGATGGCGCGGTCCACTCCCTATTCCGCGCGGACCGGAAGCCGCCTGGCCTGAAAGCCGGTCTTGGATTGCTCGAAGCCGGCAGCCTCGTAAAAGGCCAGCGTGGACGGTTTCTTCGAGCCGGTCATGAGCATCGCCTTGTAGCATCCGGCTGCCCAGGCGCGATCCATGGCAGCTTGCAGAATGGCCTTCCCAAGCCCCCGGTTGCGATAGCCGGTGTCGGTGACGACGTTCTCGATCAGCACATAGGGCGTTCCGCCCCGCGTCAGGTTCGGGATCACGATCACAGTGCAGCTCGCCACGAGGTCGCTGCCGAGAAAGCCAAGCAGGACGGCGCTGCCCTCGAAGCTCCGCAGCTTTTCCAGAATCTCCGCCGCCATGTCGTCGGGGCAGGGTGCATCATCAGGGTTGAGGTGGCGGTAGAGACCCTGAAGTGCGGGCAGGTCGGCCTGCTCCGCTGCGCGAATGACGAGATCGGTCATGCTGTTAACGGTAGCTGGTTGCATGGGTCGGAACAGCGGCCTCTAAACTTCGAAGACATGGCCTGCCTGCTCGAGCAGACTTCTCGATTGCTCCCAATCGGCATCGGCGACGAGAATGTGCTCGCCGTCGAAGGTGCAGACCACGAAAACACCGATGCCCTGGGTGGACAGTGGTTCGATCAGTGCCTGCACGATTCCGGTCGCGTTGAAGGGGATCGGGCCGAGGCTGCGGAAGCAGCGCCAGTTCCTCTCGGCTTCAACGGCTTCCGGCATTCGCTCCTGCAGGCAGACGAGTGTCAGCTCGTCCTCGGCGCTCATCAGCGCGGAAAAACCGGGGCCATCGAACCAGTTCGGGATGGGAGAGGCGGGGCCGAGCCGTGCAACGCCATAGATGCCGGCAAGGCTGCGCAGTCTCACGGCAACGGACATGCGCTACCCCTCCATGAAGAAGGGCGGCGCTCAGGCGCCGCCCTGTCGATCCGGGTTGATGTACTCGGCTCAGGCCGGAAGAACGACCACCTTCGTCTTGACCGGTGTCTGATCATAGAGATCGATCATGTCCTGGCTGAGCAAGCCGACGCAGCCGCTGGTGATGCCGGAGCCGATCGATTCCTCGTCGCTCGATGCGTAGATCGTGTAGAGTGTATAGCGGCCGTTCTGGTAGAGATGCAGGGTGCGAGCGCCAAGCGGGTTGTCGAGGCCGCCGGGCATGCCGCGCGCGTATTTGGCGGCTTCGGGCTGGCGCTTGATCATTTCCGGCGGCGGCGTCCAGGTCGCCCATTCCGACTTCCGCCCGACATAGGCGTCGCCGTTCCAGCGGAAGCCGTCGCGGCCGACATTGGCGCCGTAGCGAGTAGCGTTGCCGTCGCCCTCGATGCGATAGACATAGTAATTGGCGGGGTCGACGATGATGGTGCCCGGCTCTTCCTTGGTCTCGTAGCGGACGGTGCGGCGCCAGTATTTCCGATCGACCTTGGTGACGTCGGCGGCGGGAATCGCGAATTTCTTGTCCGGCACCGGCCCATAGACCTGCTGCGCCTCGGCGAGGCTCATGCCGTCGGTCGCAGCGCAGCCGCCGAGCCCCAGCGCGCCGAGGCCGGCCGCCGAGCCGACCAGGAACGAGCGGCGATCGACAAGCCCCGACCGGCGCCCGGGCGAAGCCATCTCGCCGGCACCGGCATTCCTACCGTCAATGATCATGATCCGGGATTTCCCATGTCCTGCTGCCCGGCGAGGTCTCGCTCCGGCACACACGCGTTGAACTCGATAGCCGGGCGGAGATTGCCGCCACAGGGCTGGGCTGGCAAGTACCAGCCTTCGTCGTGGGCCTGCTCTGCGCCAAAGGCTTGATGGCGCGGGCGAAAAAAGAGCGACGGTTGCCCGTCGCTCTTGCGATCACCACCAGCCCGGAGGCGGCGGAGGCGGATAATAGCGCGGCGGCGGCGGACCCCAGCCCGGACCGGGGCCATAGCCGTAGCCATAACCGCGCGGCGGACCATAGCCTCGCGGTGGGCCGTAGCCACCACCACGGCCATAGCGCTGCTGGCGCATGGTCTCTTCTATGATCATGTGCCGACGCTCGGCCGCAGCCGACCAGGAATACTCGGCCGGCGCCTTGTCGAGGCGCTCGGCCAGGGCCTGCGGCAGGGCCTCGGAGGCCATAGCCGGTGCGGCGAGCGCGCTCCCGATTGCAATCGCGGCAAAAATCAACAGCTTGCGCATGGCAAACTCCTTTCGATGGCGATCAAACCACGCCGCCCCTCAACGAAACCTGAACCGATCTGTCGGCTGCCGTTCATCTGGCGATGTCACACGGGCAGAACGGTCACCGGCGTGCCGGGTGCGACGCGCGCGTAGAGATGGGCGATGTCCTGATTGATCATCCGGATGCAACCTGAAGAGACATTGGTGCCGACTGTGTAGGGCTCGAATGTGCCATGAATGCGATAGCCGAGATCGCGACCCTCGCCGAAGAGATAGAGCGTGCGGGCGCCGAGCGGGCTTTTCGAGCCACCGCGCACGCCGAGCCCGCGCGGCGTCTGCTCGAGCTGGGCCCTGATCGCGGGATCACGCGCGATCATCTCGGGAGGCGGAACCCAATCGGCCCAGTCGCGCTTCATGTTGATCCGGGCCGCGCCGGACCAGCCGAAGCCCTCACGGCCGACGCCGACGCCGTAGCGCGTCGCGACGCGCGGGGATTCCACGAAATAGAGGTGATAGCCGGCGGGATCGACCACGATCGAGCCCGGCTTCTCGTCGCGCGGAAACTCGACCGTCTGCCTGAGATAGCGGGAATCGATGCGCTGATAGTCGATCGCCATGATCGGGAAGCGCTCGCCGGGATATTCGGTGTAGACCTCAGCATAGTTCGGCCGCGAAAGCGTCCGGGTCGAGAGACCTCGCGGGCTCTGGCCGATCTCGGGCAGGGCGACGATGCTTCGCGAGCCGCATCCGGCCAGGTCCGTTGCCGCGATGGACAGGGCGGGAAAGGTAAACGAGCGGCGCGTCAGCATCGGGTATCTCTCAGGAAGGCCTGAGCCGATACATCGGCTTGGATGGTTACTGTTGCGTGAACCGTGGTTCGGGCGGCCCGGTCCCGGAGCCTCGATCTTGCCTAACTGCAGCAATGCGAGGGCTGCCCGGTCCGCCTGGCTTCCTGGATCGGCGGGCAGGGCATGTCGCCATAGGAGCAGTAGACGCAGCAATCGCCCTGCTTGGGACGGAGAACGGTGTTGCAGCCGGCGCATTCATAGAAGAACTGGCAGGCGTCGGTCGGCATCGTTTCGGTCGCTTGGTGACCGCAATGCGGGCAGGTGAGCGTGGAACGGAGCTGCATGATCACCATCCTGTCGGCCGATGCCTTCTGGATAGTCCAAAGAACCGGACAAGTCTGCACGGAAGCGAAGCCCGCAGCCGGAACGGCATGAGCAGGCAAAGAGGGCAGGTCAGGCCGGAGCACCTGGCCTTCTGATTTGAACCGATTGAAAAGACCGCCGGTTGGGGGCATCTCTAGGGACGTGCGCCGCCGTCGCGGTGCCGAGAGGTTCCGGTTTCCGCCATGCTCGACAAATCCGCGCCGCCCCGCACGCTCAAGCTCAACGCTGCCGACAATGTCGTCGTCGCCGTCGATCCCGTCGATCTCGGCGTGACAGCGGCCGGTGTCGAGGCGCTCAAGCGCATCCCGCGCGGGCACAAGATGGCGATCGTGCCGATCGCGAAGGATCAGCCGATCCGCAAGTTCGGCCAGATCATTGGCTTCGCGACGGCCGATATCGTGCCGGGCGACTGGGTGCACGAGCACAATACCGGCTTCCATGCCTTCGATCGCGACTATGCGTTCGCCGCGGAGGCCAAGCCCGAATTCGTGCTGCCGGTCGAGCAGCAGGCGACCTTCGAGGGCTTCCGCCGGGCCAATGGCAAGGCCGGCACGCGCAACTATGTGGGGATCCTGACCTCGGTGAACTGCTCGGCCTCGGCCGCGCGCTTCATGGCCGAGGAGGTCAAGCGCTCCGGCCTGCTCGCCGACTACCCGAATGTCGACGGCGTGATCGCGCTGACCCATGGCACGGGCTGCGGCATCGACTATAATGGCGAGAGCTTCGAGGTGCTGAAGCGCACGACCTGGGGGTATGCCTGCAATCCGAACATGGCGGCGGTGCTCGTCGTCGGGCTGGGCTGCGAGGGCTTCCAGATCAGCCGCATGAAGGAAGCCTATGGCGTCACCGAGAGCGACGCCTTCCGCACGCTGACGATCCAGGAGACCGGCGGCACGAAGAAGGCGGTCGCCGCCGGCATCGATGCGCTAAAGGTGATGCTGCCGATCGCCAATCGTGCCGTGCGCGAGACGGTGCCGGCCTCCGAGCTGATGCTGGCTTTGCAATGCGGCGGCTCGGACGGCTATTCCGGCATCACCGCCAATCCGGCGCTGGGCGCCGCCGTCGACATCCTCGTCGAGCATGGCGGCACGGCGATCCTCTCCGAGACCCCCGAGATCTACGGTGCCGAGCATCTGCTGACGCGTCGCGCCGCCACCCGCGAGGTCGGCGAGAAGCTCGTCGGCATCATCAAGTGGTGGGAGGATTACACCGAGCGCGCCCGGATGAGCATGAACAACAACCCCTCGCCGGGGAACAAGGCGGGCGGGCTCACCACCATCCTGGAGAAGTCGCTGGGCGCGGCCGCCAAGGGCGGCACCAAGACGCTCTCGGCGGTCTACCATTATGCCGAGCCGGTGAAGGCGAAGGGCTTCGTCTACATGGACACGCCCGGCTACGATCCCGTCGCGGCGACCGGGCAGGTGGCCGGCGGCTCGAACATCCTGGCCTTCACCACCGGGCGCGGCTCGGCCTATGGCTGCAAGCCGACGCCCTCGGTGAAGCTCGCGACCAATACGCCGATCTACGAGAAGATGATCGACGACATGGACATCAATTGCGGCGACGTGCTCGACGGCGTCAGCCTCGAGCAGAAGGGCCGCGAGATCTTCGACAAGCTGCTGAAGATCGCCTCGGGCGAGCGCTCGAAATCCGAAGAGCTCGGCTATGGCGATGCCGAATACGTGCCCTGGCAGATCGGTGCGACGATGTGAGGGCCGGGCAGGGCGAATTCAGCCCTGCAGCAGCCTGACGCGCGTTCCCCAGGGATCGAGGCTCTCGAAGCCTCCGGCGACCGGCGCGGCCGCGAGCTTCGCACCGGCGAGGCGCTCGGCCTGCGCTGCCATCAGTTCCGGCCTTTGCGTCATCAGCGAGAACCAGGCGAGCCCGGTGCCGGCTTCGTCACGCCGTCCGGCGCCGGCGCTGTTCCAGGTGTTGAGCGCGAGATGATGATGGTAGCCGCCTGAAGACAGGAAGCTCGCCGTGTCGCGCCGGCTGGTCGGGGCCAGTCCGAGCAGGTCCTTGTAGAACCTGTCGCCGGCATCGACATCGCCGACGCGCAGATGGATATGCCCGATGCGAAGCCCGTCCGGCGCCTTGGCGTAGTCGGCGATGGCTGTATTCGTCAGCGACAGGATGCCGTCGACATCGAGCCGGTGCGTGCCCATCACCACACGGCCGTTGTCCCAGCGCCAGTTTTCGGCCGGGCGATCGGCATAGACTTCGATGCCGTTGCCCTCGGGGTCGTTGAGATAGACGGCCTCGCTGACGCTGTGGTCGGCGAAGCCGGTCAGCGGGGTCTGGTTGCGCGCGACATGGACCAGCCAGCGCGCGAGGTCCCGCCGGCTCGGCATCAGGAAGGCGATGTGGAAGAGCCCGGCTGCGGTCGGCGGCTCCAGGGCGGCGCCCGGCTTCGGCTCCAGCGTCAGCAGGGCGCCTTCGCTGGTGCCGAGGGTGACGGAGGTGGTACCGCGCGCCAGCACGGCGAGGCCGATGACGTCGCGGTAGTAGCTCGTCATCCGCTCGATATCGCGCACCTTGAGCGCGGCAGCGCCGATCCGGATCGGCGTCTTGCTGGCGAAGCCCGGCCCGGCGGACGGCGCGGCGACGGGGCCGCCCTCGGCGCGAGCGGCGAAGCTGGCGGCGCCTGCGAGCGAAGCCGCACCGGCGAGCTGAAGCAGAAAGCGGCGGGTCTGGGTGCTGTTCATGGGGCGAGACATGTTGCGTGCGTGGCTGTTGTGCTCCTCATGGACGGCAGAGGGCGCCAGCGCATCTCACAAGCGCGTGGGC
Source organism: Allobosea sp. FG18 (assembly GCF_057809495.1). Classification (NCBI taxonomy): domain Bacteria; kingdom Pseudomonadati; phylum Pseudomonadota; class Alphaproteobacteria; order Hyphomicrobiales; family Alloboseaceae; genus Allobosea; species Allobosea sp. FG18. The sequence goes on along the minus strand of NZ_JBMDKB010000017.1, from coordinate 90,910 downwards.
TGGCTTGCCGGGCGCGTCGGAATTTTCGCCACATGATTGAACCGGACCATTGTGAGCCGCGACCAAGGATGGCTCCGGCGCTGGTTGCCAGCGATCCCGGAGCGCTTCTTCCATCGGTCCGGATTTCCATGAAGACTTTCTTCCTCGTCACCATCCCGCGTGTCCTGCTCGGGGTGATCTTCCTGATCAGCGCCGTCGACGGCTTCTGGTGGCTCGCCACAGGCGCGAACCTGATCCATCCGCCGACCAGCCCGCGCGGCGTCGTCTTCGAGACCGCCTTGCAGGATTCAGGCTTCATCTGGCCCTTCATCAAGGCGATCAACCTGACCGGCGCGCTCAGCCTGATCTCGAATGTCGTGCCGGCCTTCGGGCTGGCGCTGATCGCCCCCGTGATGGCGGTGATCGTGCTGTTCCATGCCACGATCAACCCGCAGGGCCTGCCGGTCGCGGTGATCCTGGTGGTGCTGGGCTCGATGCTGGTCTGGGCCTATCGCGACCGTTACGCGGCGCTGTTCCGGTAAGCCCGGTGTCGCCGGAGCTTTCCCGTCATGGTCGGGCTCCTCCCGACCATCCACGTCTGCGCCAATGCAATCCGTGTTCAAGACGTGGATGCTCGCCACAAGGGCGAGCATGACGGTACAGTTGGCTTCAGGTCAGAGCGAAAACCCCGTCAGCCGCTCGCGCAGCTCTTCGATCCTGTCCGCCGCGACATTGGCGATGGCGATGCGCAGGTGGTTCTGCTGTCCGGGGCCGAAATAGGGACCGGGCAGGGCGAGCACGCCGCAATCCTCGACGAGCCGGCGCGCCACCTCCGCCGCCTTCACGCCCTCGAACGGGTGGGCGACATAGGCGAAATAGGCGCCGGCCGAAAGCACGCGCCAACCGTTCAGCGGCGCCATTGCCTGCCGGAAGAGATCGGCGCGGGCGTTGATCTCGGCGCGGTTGCGCTCGCGCCAGTCGCGGATGCCGTCGATGCCCCAGGTGACCGCCGCCTGCCCGGCCCGGACCGGGCTGATCTGGACGCAGTCCAGCACCTTGCCGATCTGGGCGAGCGCTGGTTCGCCGGCCGTGATCGCGCCGAGGCGCCAACCCGGAATCGCATAGGCCTTCGAGAAGCTGTAGAGGCCGATCACCGAATCCTGCCAGCTCGTTGTCGCGAAGACCTCATGCGGCTTGGCAACATCCGCAGGCAGGAAATCGCGATAGGTCTCGTCGAGCACCAGCCAGATACCCCGCCTTGCGCAGAGCGCGGCGAAGGCGGCGATGGTCTCCGGCGGATAGACCGCGCCGGTCGGGTTGTTGGGGGTGACGAGCACGATGGCGCGCGTGCGGTCGTCGATCAGCGCCTCGGCAGTCGCGACATCCGGCACGAATCCGGCCTCCGGCGCGCAGGGCAGCGGGCGGGCCTCGACGCCGAGCATGGTCAGCGTCATCTCGTGGTTGAAATACCAGGGCGTCGGCAGCAGCACGTTGTCGCCGGCCCGCGCCAGCGCCATCATCGTCACGACATAGGCCTGGTTGCAGCCCGAGGTGATCGCGACCTCGGCCGGCGCGAAGGCTGTGCCGTAGATGCGCGAGATCTCGGCGGCATAGGCCTCGCGCAAGGCCGCATCGCCGGTGATGCCGCCATAGCGCGTGCTGCCGGGCTCGGCCGCGGCCGCTGCGAGCTTCTCGAGCAGGGTCACTGGGGGCGGAGCGCCGGGCACCGCCTGCGAGAGGTCGATGAGCGGGCCGCGGGCTCCGCCATAGGCGCGCGCCCAGCCTTGCGCCTCCGGGATCGGCGGCGTGCCGGTGTCGATGAGATCGGGATTGAGCTGGGCGCTGGCGGTCGTCGGCATGGTGCCTCTGATTTGCGGCGTGCGCGGCTTTCCGTCAATCGCCTTGGAAGCGCAACAAACCCGCGCCATATCTGGGAGACTTCCAATCCAGCGACCGGGCCGACGCATGCAGGATGAAACCGAGGATGCCATCGCCGCGTTGCAGGAACTTCTCGACGAGGCGGACGATATCGTCAGCTTCACCGGCGCCGGCATCTCGACGGAATCGGGCGTTCCGGATTTTCGCACGCCCGGCTCGCCCTGGATGGTCAACAAGCCGATTCCCTACGACGCCTTCGTAGAGAGCCGCGAGGTCCGCATCGAGGCCTGGCGCCGCAAGTTCACGATGGACGATCATTATCGCGGGGCAGCGCCGAACAGCGGCCATCGGGCGCTGGCCCGCCTGGTAGCCGAGGGACACTCGCCCGCCATCGTCACCCAGAACATCGATGGCCTGCACCAGGCTTCGGGCGTGCCTGAGGAGAGGGTGATCGAGCTGCATGGCAACGGCACCTATGCGACCTGCCTGACCTGCGGCTGGCGGCACGAGCTGGCGGCGATCCGGCCCGTCTTTGAGGCCACCGGCGAGCCGCCGGAGTGCATGATCTGCGCCGGGCCGGTGAAATCGGCGACGATCTCCTTCGGGCAGGCGATGCCGCAGGAGGCGATGAAGCGGGCACAGTTACTGGCGCTGGAATGCGACCTCTTTCTCGTCGTCGGCTCGTCGCTGGTGGTCTATCCGGCGGCGACCCTGCCGGTGATCGCCAAGCGGCAGGGTGCGAAGCTCGTCATTCTCAACCGCGAGCCGACGGAGCTCGACCCGATCGCGGACCTTGTCATCCGCGCCGAGAGCGGTGCGGTGCTCGGCGCATTGCGGGCCTAGTCGCGCGAGGCGAGCGCGAGCCTGACCGCCAGTCCACCGAAGACCGCGCCCATCAGCCTTTGCGGCAGGCGCGCGAGAGCCGGCCGGCTGGCCAGCGCCTGGCCGATGCGACTCGCTGCAAGGATGACGATGCCGTTCGTCAGGAAGCCCATGACGTTCAGGATCGTCGCGAGAACGATGACCTGAAGCGCGATCGAGCCCAGTTCCGGCTTCAGGAACTGCGGCAGCAGCGCCAACATGAACAACGCCATCTTCGGATTGAGCAGGTTGGTCCAGAGGCCTTGCAGGAAGATGCGGCGCAGCGGGACGGCGGCGACGCGGCCGGGCGCGAAGAGCGGTGCCTGCGAGCGCAAGGTCGTCCAGGCGAGATAGGCGAGATAGGCCGCGCCGACCCAGCGCAGCACGTCATAGGCCGTGGGCACGAGGATGAAGAGCTGGGACAGGCCGAAGGCCGCGGCGAAGGCCTGGAGGTAGCTGCCTATCGCAATGCCGGCATAGGTGAGGAGGCCGGCCATCCGGCCCTGGCTCAGGCTGCGCGAGGCGATCAGCAGCATGTCGGGGCCGGGCGTGGCCGTGAGAACCGCCGCCGCGGCGGTGAAGAGCGCGAGCGTAGGCAGGTCGAGCATGGCGAATCCCGATGATGTGGCGTTCCGGCATCATGCCACGGGCTTGGTCTCAGCCGTTACGCGTCGGGCGATGAGCTGATCCGCCCGATTGTCCGGGCACCGGATGATGTGGACGAATTTTTCGGGGCTGTATCCTGAATCGGCAGCAATGGTATCGTGACAGCACGAATCAAGCGTTGCGCGTGGGGGTGAGCGGCACATGTCCGACGAATTCGGTGAGAGCGGGCGGCCACCGATGGGTCCCATCCAGTCACTCAATCGCGTCATGCGGCTCGATGGGGCGGGCAGCCACGCGACAGAGGTGCCGGTCGAGGTCATTGGCTACGTCAAGTGGTTCGATGTCTCCAAGGGCTATGGCTTCGTCGTGCCGGAGGCGGGCGGCGCCGATGTGCTCCTCCATGTCACGATCCTGAAGCGTGATGGATTCAATACGATAGCGGAAGGGGCTCGCATCGTGCTCGAAGCCGTCGAGAAGCAGCGGGGCCGCCAGGCGGTGCGCGTGCTCTCGATCGACACGTCCGTTGGCCGCCACCCCTCCGAGATGCCGATGGCGCGCACCAATGTCGCGGTTTCGCCGACGAGCGGGCTGGAGCGCATGGAGGTGAAGTGGTTCAACCGCCTGCGCGGCTTCGGCTTCGTCTCGAAGGGCGAGGGTGCGCCCGATATCTTCGTGCATATGGAGACGCTGCGCCGCTACGGCCTCGTCGAGCTGGTGCCGGGACAGACGGTGCTGGTGCGCTATGGCCCCGGACCGAAGGGGCTGATGGCTGCCGAGATTCATCTCGAGCAGGACGTGGCCGCGACGGCGGCGCACTGAGGCGCGAAGGGAGCGAGGGGGCAGCCGCTCCTTCGGTTTTTCCTGAGCGACGTTGTCTTGCACGGTTTTTATTCGTGATAGGCCCGAGTATTCGCAGCGGGCTTTACGGTTCATCAATCCGCGCGGTTTTCAGATGTTGGCTTCTCTGGAGGCCGCGTCATCGTTCTTCTGCTCAGTGATCACGACGAACGCCGTCAGGCGTTGCAGCGGGTTCTCTCGATCTGGGGGCCGTGCACGGCGCTGTCGCCTGGTGGGGATGTCCCGCATGACGGCGCTGGTCTTCTCGTCGTCGATCTCGACCTGTCCGAACGATTGAGCATCGAGGCGGCTCGTGCGGCGCTCGCGCCGCGCCTGCATGCCGGTTCGCATTGCATCTTCCTGCTCCGCGATATGTCGAGCCGCTGCCAGATTCAGGCCAATGCGCTCGGCGCGACGGATATCCTGCCGGCGGATGTCTCAACGGCCGTGCTGCTCGACAAGGTCGGTCTGCTGCTGGCCCCGTCGGACCAGACCGATGACGCGGCGGCGCTGGGGCGGCGCTTCGTGGCGGCCTCGGCGGCGTTCGCCGATCTGATGGGGGCGGCTGAGACCGGCGTCGGATTGCCGGCGAAGGCGATCGAGGACAGCGTCACCGCGCTCAACCGCGCCGCCGATGGCGGCGATCTCAACGCCTGGCTCGACATGGTGTGGCGGCACGATGATGCCACCTACCAGCATTGCCTGCTCGTTTCCGGCCTGGCGGCGGCCTTCGCGCATCGGCTCGGCTTCCGCGAAGCCGACCGGCGGCTGATCGCCGAGGCGGCGGTCCTGCACGATATCGGCAAGGCCCGGATTCCCCTCGATATCTTGCGCAAGCCTGCGGGCCTGTCGCCGGCGGAACGCGAGGTGATGCGCCGGCATCCGGGCGATGGCCATGGCATGCTGGTCGCGCAAGGGGGCTTCGCGCCGCTGGTCCTCACCGCGGTGCTGTCGCATCACGAATATCTCGACGGCTCGGGCTATCCGCATGGGCTCAGCGGCGGCGACATCCCTGACCCGGTGCGGATCATCACCATTTGCGACGTCTACGCCGCCCTGATCGAGCGGCGCAGCTACAAGCCGCCGATGTCGCCGGGGGATGCCTATGCGGTGCTCGTCGCGATGGGCGGAAAACTCGACCGCGATCTCGTCAGGGTCTTCGGCGAGGTCGTGCTCGATTCCGAGATCGCCCGTCTCGGCCAGTACGGCAAGCCCGTCCTGAAGCGCGCAACCGGGCGCGTCGCCTAAGCCCTAGACAGCGAAGGACGTCCCGCAGCCGCAGGAACTCGTCGCATTCGGATTGGTGATGCGGAAGGACTGGCCGATCAGGTCGTCGACGAAGTCGATCGTGCAGCCTTCGAGCAGGTCGAGCGAGGTTTCGTCGATCAGGACGGTCGCGCCGTCGCGCTCGATGACGAGATCGTCCGCCGCTTTCTCCCGATCGACGTCGAAGATGTACTGGAAGCCGGAGCAGCCGCCGCCGGCGACGCTGACGCGCAGCATCGAGCCCGGCGGCTCCTGCGCCATCACCGAGAGAATTCGTTTGGCGGCATTTGCGGTGACCGCGATGCCGCGCGGGTTGACCGCAAGATCGGTCGACATATTCGGGGCTCCTTGGGCAGATGCGCCTTGCACCCTGGTTACTCGGGAAGGTAATGGCCCGGCAGCGCCTCTACAAGCTCGGGCGCGCGACGGGGCAGCCATGCCGCATCCACAGAACCAGCCTTCCGGCTTTTCCTTCGCGTCCGGCACCGAGCCGGGGGAGCGCTGGCGCGCGCCCTATGCCTGCCGCTCGACGACGAGCCGCGGCCGCCTCGTAGCGGAGCCGGCTTCGGCGACGCGCGGCGAGTTCCAGCGCGACCGCGATCGCATCATCCATTCGACCGCCTTCCGCCGGCTGAAGCACAAGACGCAAGTCTTCGTTTCGCATGAGGGCGACCATTACCGCACGCGCCTGACCCATACGATCGAGGTGGCGCAGATCGCCCGCGCTTTGGCACGCGCACTCGGCCTCGACGAGGATCTGGCCGAAGCGCTGGCGCTGGCGCATGACCTCGGCCACACGCCCTTCGGCCATACCGGCGAGGACGCGCTGGAAGAATGCATGGCCGGGTTCGGCGGCTTCGACCACAACGCCCAGACGCTGCGCATCGTGACGCGGCTGGAACGGCGCTATGCCGATTTCGATGGTCTCAACCTGAGCTGGGAGACGCTGGAGGGCCTCGTCAAGCATAACGGCCCGCTGCTCGACCACGAAGGCAAACCGACGGCGCGCTATGCCAAGAGCGGCATCCCGGTTGCGATCGTCGAGTATCAGGAGCGTCAGGACCTCTGGCTCGACAGCTATGCCTCGGCGGAGGCGCAAGCCGCGGCACTGGCCGACGACATCGCCTACAACGCTCATGATATCGACGACGGGTTGCGGGCCGGGCTGTTCGGGCATGCCGAGCTTCGGGCCGTGCCGTTCCTGGCCGAACTGCTCGACGAGATCGAGTGGCGTCATCCGGGGCTGGAGCGGGCGCGCGCCACCAACGAGCTGGTGCGGCGGGTTATCACGCGCTTCGTCGAAGACGTGATCGCGGAATCGCAGCGGCGCCTGACTGAATTGATGCCCGATGATGCGGATGCGATCCGGCGGGCGGATGCTCCCGTCATCGCCTTCTCGCCGGTGATCGAGAAGGCCGACCGCGATATCAAGGGCTTCCTCTATCCCAACATGTATCGCCACCCGCGCATCGCGCCGATCCGGGCCGATGCGGCGCAGGTCGTGCGCGAGCTGTTCGAGCGCTTCAGCGCCGATCCGGCGGCGATGCCGGAGGAGTGGGCGGCGGGTTGCGATCCTCTCGACGAACACCGCCGCGCCCGGCGAATCGCCGACTATATCGCGGGCATGACGGACTGGTATGCGCTCGACGAGCACCGTCGCCTGTTTGACGCCACCCCCTCGCTGCGATAGGGCCGGGCGGCTTTCCATCCGCAATCGTGGCCGCAATGAACCTGTTCGAGATCTATTCCGCCCGTCTTCACGCTGCGCTCTCGGCTTTGGCCGAGCGAGGCGCGCTTCCGGCCGGCCTCAATCTCGCGCGCGTCGTGGTCGAGCCGACCAAGGACCCGGCCCATGGCGATCTCGCCACCAATGCTGCGATGGTTCTGGCCAAGGATGCCGGCACCAACCCGCGCGCGCTGGCGACGCTGCTGGTCGAGGAGCTGTCCAAGGACCCGGAGATCATCAAGGCGGAGATCGCCGGCCCCGGCTTCATCAACCTGACGCTGCAGCCGGCCGTGTTCACGGCGGTTCTGAAGGCGGCGATCGAGGCTGGGCTGGATTACGGGCGCGGCGCACCAAAGCCCGAGCCGAAGGTCAATGTCGAGTACGTCTCGGCCAACCCGACCGGGCCGATGCATGTCGGCCATGGCCGTGGCGCGGTGTTCGGCGATGCGCTGGCGAGCCTGCTCGCCTTTGCCGGCCATGACGTCACCCGCGAATACTACATCAACGATGCCGGCGCGCAGGTCGATGTGCTCGCCCGCTCCGCCTTCCTGCGCTATCGCGAGGCGCTGGGCGAGGATATCGGCGCGATTCCCGAGGGGCTCTATCCCGGCGATTATCTGGTCTCGGTCGGCAAGGCGCTCGCCGAGCAGTATGGCCCGGCTTTGCGCGACAAGGCCGAATGGGACTGGCTGCCGCTCGTCCGGCAGGCGGCGATCGACGGCATGATGGCGATGATCCGCGACGATCTCGCTGCGCTCGGCGTTGTCCACGAGCTCTTCTTCTCGGAGCGTTCGCTGCAGGGGCGGGACGGCGATACGAATGCCGTGCATCAGACCATCGAGGACCTGCGCGCGCGCGACCTGGTCTATGAGGGCCGTTTGCCGCCGCCGAAGGGCCAGAAGGACGAGGATTGGGAGGACCGCGAGCAGACGCTGTTCCGGGCCACCAAGTTCGGCGACGACGTCGACCGGCCGCTGCTGAAGTCGGATGGCAGCTACACCTATTTCGCCAACGACATCGCCTATCACCGCTCCAAGTTCGTGCGCGGCTTCCCCGAGATGATCGACGTCTGGGGCGCCGACCATGGCGGCTATGTCAAGCGCATGCAGGCGGCCGTGAAGGCGGTGACGAACGGGCAGGGCTCGCTCGACGTCAAGCTCTGCCAGCTCGTGCGCCTGCTGCGGAACGGCGAGCAGGTGCGCATGTCGAAGCGCTCCGGCGATTTCGTCACGCTGCGCGAGGTGATCGACGAGGTCGGCCGCGATGCGGTGCGCTTCATGATGATCTTCCGCAAGAATGACGCGACGCTGGATTTCGATCTCGGCAAGGTCGTCGAGCAGTCGAAGGACAACCCGGTCTTCTACGTCCAGTACGCGCATGCGCGCTGCGCCTCGATCTTCCGGCAGGCCCGCGAGGCGTTCCCGGACCTCGACCTGTCGACGCCGGCGCTGGCCGGGGCCGACCTGTCGATCCTGACCGACGAGGCGGAAGTCGGCATCGTCAAGATGCTCGCATCCTATCCGCGAATCATCGAGGGCGCAGCCGCCGCGCATGAGCCGCATCGCGTCGCCTTCTTCGTCCACGAGCTGGCGAGCGCCTTCCATTCGCTCTGGAACAAGGGCAAAGACTCGCCGCAATTACGGTTCGTTAATCAAACTGATCGAAAGTCGACCTTGGCAAGATTGGCGTTTGTGCACGCGGTGCGCAGCGTCCTTGCTTCCGGTCTGGCTGTCGCCGGAGTTGCGGCGCCGGAAGAGATGCGCTGACGGAAAGGTCTTTCCGGCGGCGCGCACAAGGTCAGGTTGACCGCACAGAGTTCCCGGTTCTTCCATAGGAGGAAGCGGCTTGTGCTGGAATGGATCGTACCATGAGTGAGCCAGCTAGGAACCGTTTTGCGCTCGATCTCGAAGATCTCGAGCGCCAGCTGCGCGGAGCAGGGCAGGCGCCCCGCCCGGGGCAGCAGGCCGACCCGCTTGCGGAGCTGACCCGCATCGTCGGGCAGGACGACCCGCTCAAGGACATCTTCGCCGAGCGGCGCCAGCCGCCGCGCCCTGCGATGCGCCAGGAGCCGAGCTTCGAGGTCGTGCCGCAGCAGCCGGCGCCGGCCGTTCCCGAGGTGAGCCAGCCGCCAGCCGAGATGCGCGGCGCGCTCGACGAGTTCGAGGCGCTGCTGCGTAGTACCCAGCCGCGCCGGGCGGAAGCGCCTGTGCGGGCGCCGACGCCGCCGGCTCCTCAGCCTGACTATCAGCCCGATTTCGACCTGCCCGAGCCGCTGCCCTACGCTCGCCCGGCTGCGATCCAGGGGGCAGCTGCGCCGCGCGATCTCGACGAGGGTGCGCAATACCGCCAGACTCCGGCCGCCTATGCGCATGAAGAGCCGGCCTACGACTATGGTCATACTCATCAGCAGGGCGCTCCGACGCCGGATTATAGCGAAGACGACATGCCCGACCTGGAGCCGCGCCGTTCGCGCAAGGGGCTCTGGGCGGCTGCGGCGGTCATCGCCGTCGGCCTCGTCGGTGTCGGCGCTGCCTTCACCCTGCGCGGCGGCTCGGCCACGAAGGACGGCCAGCCTCCGGTGATCACGGCCGATTCCGGGCCGGTCAAGGTCGCTCCCGCCAATCCGGGCGGCGCCGAAATCCCGAATCAGAACAAGCAGATCTACGAGCGCAGCCCTGACGCCCCCCAGGCGCAGAGCAAGGTCGTGAACAACGAGGAGCAGCCGGTCGACGTCCAGCAGGCCGCCCGCTCAATGCCGCCGCGCGTGGTCATGCCGGGGCCGATCTCCGGTGCGGGTAACGCGCTCGCCGCCGCCCCCACCACGCCCGAGCGCAGCATCATCCCGCCGGAGCCGGCACTGACCCCGATGCCGCCGGTGCCGGGTCTCGGCGAGCCGCGCAAGGTCCGCACCGTCGCGATCCGCCCCGATGGCACGCCGGTGCAGAATCCGGTCGCCATCGACAGCCCGATCGCGACCGGCTCGGCGCCGAGCCGCTCGCTCGCCACCCAGGCGACGAACCCGGCCTCGCAGCGTCCCGCTTCGGCTCCGGTCGCGGCTGCCGCGCCGAAGGTCCAGGAACGCGCCACGACGCCGCCCGCCGCCACCACCCCGGTCGCACCGACGCGTCTCGCCGCCGCTGCTCCGGCTCCCGCGGCCGTGCCGCCGGCCCCGGCGACGGCCGCCGTCCGCGCCGGAACGGGCGATTTCGTGGTGCAGCTCGGCGCCCCCGGCAGCGATGCCGAGGCCCGCGCGACCTTCGCGGCACTTCAGCGCAAGTATCCGCAGCAGCTCGGCGGCCAGGCACCGATCATCCGCAAGACGGAACTGGCGGGCGGCAAGACCGTCTTCCGCCTGCGCGTCGGGCCGTATTCCCGCGAGGACGCGACCTCGATGTGCACGGCGCTCCAGGCGGCCGGCGGACAGTGCTTCATCGCCAAGAACTGATCCGATCGGCCCACGACGAGATCGGACGGCGGTGCCCATCGGGCGCCGCCGTTTTCATTTGAATCAGACGCATGACAGGGTGCGCCGCCGCGCTTGTTTCATGCGTTCGGCCATGCGAGTAGCCTCCCCAACAACGCGAGGCTTGCCCCGAAGGGGCAGCCGTCCGAACGCTGGAGGTAACCCATGGATCGCCGCAAGTTCGTCAAGGCCGCTGCCGCAGGTGCAGCCGGCAGCGCCGCCATCGCCGCGCCGGCTGTCGCCCAGTCGCAGCCCAAGATCAATTGGCGCCTGACCTCAAGCTATCCCAAGAGCCTCGACACGCTCTATGGCATCTCGACCCATGTCGCGAAGCGCGTGGCCGAGGCGACCGACAACAATTTCCAGATCCAGGTCTTCGCGCCCGGCGAGATCGTGCCGCCGCTGCAGGCACTCGACGCCGTGCAGAACGGCACCGTCGAGTGCAGCCATACGCTGGCGAGCTTCTATATCGGCAAGGACCCGGCCTTCGCCTTCGAGACCTCGCTGCCCTTCGGCTTCAATGCCCGCCAGCAGAATGCCTGGCTTTACCAGGGCGGCGGGCTCGAACTCTGCCGTGCCTTCATGAAGAGCTACAACATCCACACCATCCCGTCGGGCAATACCGGCGCGCAGATGGGCGGCTGGTTCCGCAAGGAGATCAAGTCGCTGGAGGACCTGAAGGGCCTGAAGTTCCGGATCGCCGGCCTTGGCGGGCGGATCATGGCGCGCCTCGGCGTCGTGCCGCAGACCATCGGCGGCGGCGACATCTATCCGGCGCTGGAGCGCGGCACGCTCGATGCCGTCGAGTTCTCCGGTCCCTATGACGATGAGAAGCTCGGCTTCGTGAAGGTCGCCAAGTACTATTACTATCCCGGCTTCTGGGAGGGGAACGCGAATGTCAGCTTCCTCGCCAACCAGGACAAGTGGAACGAACTGCCGGCCTCCTACAAGGCGATCGTCGAAGCGGCCTGCGCCGAGGCCAACATGAACTGCCTGGCCAAGTACGACCACAACAACCCCGACGCGCTGATTCGCCTCGCCGGCACGGGCGCGGAGCTGCGGCCCTTCCCGCAGGAGGTGATGACGGCGGCGTTCAAGGAGGCCTTCGCGATGTATGGCGAACTCGCCGCCAGCAACGCCAATTTCAAGACCTTCTACGATTCCTTCCTGCCGTACTGGAAGAAGGAACAGCTCTGGTTCCGCATCGCCGAACTGCCCTTCGACGCCTTCAACGCGCAGAACTACCAGCAGGTGAAGTGAGGGACTTTTCCCGCCAAGGCGTGTCATCCCGGGCGACCGTAGGGAGACCCGGGATCCATGCCTGAACCATGCCGGACGCGCTCCGGCATGGATCCCGGATCGGCGCCGCCGAAGGCGGCTTGTCCGGGATGACGTCGAAGGTGAGGCGATGACGGTGCCTCGTCGCCATTGCTTTCCCGCATCGGCCTGGTCCGAAAACCGCATTTGCCTTTTTGGGCCGATGTCGTAACCCGATGTCATGACATCGCGCGCCTTCATCGCCGGCTGCCTCGGCACGAGCCTCACCGCTGACGAGCGGGCCTTCTTCCGCGACGCCAGGCCCTGGGGCTTCATCGTCTTCAAGCGCAACACGCAGACGCCCGAGCAGACTGCGGCGCTGACGGCGGAGATGCGCGAGACCGTTGGCTGGCACGCGCCGATCCTGATCGATCAGGAGGGCGGGCGGGTCCAGCGCATGGGGCCGCCGAACTGGCCGAAATACCAGTCGGCCCGCGCCTTCCTCGCGATCAACGATCCCATCCGCCAGCGCGAGATCGTCCGCCTCAGCGCCCGCCTGATGGCGCATGACCTGAGACAAGTCGGCATCGATGTCGATTGCCTGCCGGTGCTCGACGTGCCGGTCGCCGGCAGCCATGACGTGATCGGCGACCGGGCCTATGCTCATGACCCCGATCAGGTCGCGCGGCTCGGCCGGGCCGCCGCCGAGGGGCTGATCGCCGGCGGCGTGCTGCCGGTCGTCAAGCATATGCCCGGCCACGGCCGGGCGCGGGCCGACAGCCATCACGACCTGCCGATCGTCGATGCCTCGCTGGACGAATTGCGGGCGCATGATTTCCGGCCGTTCCGGCATCTCGCCGACATGCCGCTGGCGATGACCGCGCATCTCGTCTTCACCGCGCTCGACGCGAAGAACCCGGCGACGATCTCGCGGAAGATCGTGCGCGAGATCATGCGCGGCGAGCTCGGCTTCGACGGGTTGATCATGACCGACGACATCTCGATGAAGGCGCTGTCCGGCTCGTTCGAGGCGAAGTCGCGGGCCGCGATCCGGGCTGGCGTCGACGTCATCCTGCATTGCCACGGCATCATGGACGAGATGATCGCGGTCGCCGGGGCCGTGCCGGAGATGACCGGCGCCCGCGCCCGTCGCGCCGCCGCCGCACTCGGCCGCATCCGGCATGAGCCGGAGCCGGTCGATCTGGAGGCCGCGCGCGCAGAAGTCATGGCCGCGCTTGCCTTGAGCGCCTGAACGGCCGAATCTGCATCTCCGGGGATGACAGGTGGGGCAGGGCCTTCGATGACGGCCGAATTGCCATTCGAGGAAGACCGCAGCGAGCGCGCGGGCGAGCCTTCGCTCGTCGTCGATGTCGACGGCTATGAAGGACCGCTCGACCTGCTGCTCGATCTCGCGCGCCGGCAGAAGGTCGATCTGCACCGCATCTCGATCCTCGCGCTGGCCGAGCAGTATCTCGCCTTTGTCGAGGAGGCGCGGGCGCTGCGTCTCGAACTCGCAGCCGACTATCTCGTGATGGCGGCCTGGCTCGCCTATCTCAAGTCGCGCCTGCTGCTGCCGGAGCCGCCCAGGGGCGAGGAGCCCAGCGCTACCGATCTCGCGACCGCGCTCGCCTTGCGCCTGCGCCGGCTGGAAGCGATCCGCGTCGCCGCCAACAAGCTCTCGGCGCGCGAGCGGCTGGGGCAGGACGTGTTCGCCCGCGGCGCGCCGGAGGAGATCGTTGCCGGCGCCCGGCCGGTCTGGGAGGCCGAGCTCTACGATCTGCTCGCGGCCTATGCCCAGCAGCGGCAGAAGCGGGTGCAGGGCCATATCTCGGTCGGCCACCGCGTCGTCTGGTCGCTGGTCGAGGCGCGCGAGGCGTTGCAGCGGCTGGTCGGGGAGGCCGGAGACTGGACCGAGCTCGACGGCTACCTGATGCAATACATGATGGCGCACGGCCTGCCGGCGCGGGAGATGGGGGCGACGGTGCGGGCTTCAGCCCTGTCGGCGATGCTCGAGATGGTGCGGGAAGGGGTGATCGACCTCCGCCAGGATGAGGCCTTCGCGCCGATTCAGGTGCGCCGCCGCTCGGCCCGGCCTGAAGGCCTGCCCTTCGCGGCCAAGGATGCTTCATGACCGGCGCGGCGGCTGAGCCCGGGGATGTCGAGGCCGATGGCGGGGCGGAGGCCTTTGCGCAGGCGGTGCGCGTCGTCGAGGCGCTTCTGTTTGCTTCGGCCGCGCCGCTGACCACTGATGCGCTCGGGCGCGCGATCCCGGCCGGCATCGCGATCGATCAGGTGCTGGCGCGGCTTGTCGAGAGCTATGCGCTGCGTGGGGTCAATCTGCGTCAGGTTGCCGGCGGCTGGGCCTTTCGCACGGCGCCGGACCTCGGCTACCTGCTCGCGGCCGAGGCGGAACCGCCGCGGCGCCTGTCGCGGGCTGCGCTCGAGGTGCTGTCGATCATCGCCTATCACCAGCCGGTGACGCGGGCCGAGATCGAGGAGATCCGCGGCGTCGCCACCGCCAAGGGCACGCTCGACATCCTGCTCGAGGCGGGCTGGGTGCGCCTGCGCGGGCGGCGGCGCTCGCCGGGGCGGCCAATCACCTACGGGACGACGCCGGGCTTCCTCGATCATTTCGGGCTCGATCGCATCGACGACCTGCCGGGACTCGAGGAACTCAAGGGCACGGGCTTCATCGAGGGGCGGCTGACGCGCGACCTCGCCGTGCCCGTTCCCGACGACGATCCGGGCTTGCGCGACGACGAGGACCCGCTCGGCGATCTGTTCAGCCCGCTTGACGACGGCGAAGGCGGATCGCAACAGGGGTGAGGGTGCACGCTGAGGTCGCTGCTCCCCTCCGTATGTCATCCCGGACGAGCCGCGTCAGCGGCGCCGATCCGGAATCCATGCCTGAGCTTCTGCTGGATGCGCTCCGGCATGGATCCCGGGTCTCCCTTCGGTCGCCCGGGATGACAGCGCAAATTTGGATAGGTGGAGCAGGGCATTGGCGCAGAGCGAAACCAAATCAGGATGGCTCGGCTGGGGCCGGCGCGGCACGGCCGGGGCGGCGATCCCGATGGCGCTCGGCTTCGAGGGCGTGACGCAACGCTTCGGTTCGGTGACGGCGCTGTCCGATGTCTCGCTTTCCGTCAAACCCGGCGAGATCGTCGCGCTTCTCGGCCAATCCGGCTGCGGCAAGACGACGCTGCTCAGGCTCGCGGCCGGGGTCGAGCGGCCGAGCGCCGGTCGCGTCCTGCTGGAAGGGCGAGACGTCTCCAACCCCGATCGTTTCGTCGAGCCCGAGCATCGCGGCGTCGGCTTCGTCTTCCAGGACTATGCCCTGTTTCCGCATCTTTCGGTGCGTGAGAATGTCCGCTTCGGCCTGCGCGGCCAGGCTCCGGCCGCGGCCGATGCGACCGCCTTGCGGGCGCTGGGGCGGGTCGGTCTCGCAGAACTCGCCGATGCCTATCCGCATATGCTCTCGGGCGGCGAGCAGCAGCGCGTGGCACTGGCGCGTGCGATCGCGCCGCGGCCGGGCGTACTGCTCATGGACGAGCCCTTCTCCAATCTCGACCGGCGTTTGCGCGATGTGGTGCGTGACGAGACCGCAGCCCTGCTGGAAGAGACCGGTGCGACCTCGATCATCGTCACGCATGATCCCGAGGACGCGATGCGGATCGCCGACCGGATCGTGCTGATGCGGGCCGGCCGGATCGTCCAGATCGGCACCGGCGAGGAACTCTACCGGCAGCCTGCCAGCCTCTTTGCCGCCCGATTTTTCTGCGACTTAACCGAGGTCGAGGGGCGGGTTTCCGATGGAGCCGTCGATACCCCGTTCGGCCGCTTCGCAGCGCCGGGGATCGCGGAGGGCGCGGCCGCCATTGCCTGCATCCGGCCGCACCGCGTTCGTATCGTGCCGAAGGGCTATTACCTGCGCGGGCGATTGATCGGCCGGCGCTTCCTCGGGGAGGCCGACCATCTGCAGGTGAGGGTCGACGGCTTCGATCGGGCCCTGTCGGTGCGGGCGCCGCTCTCTGACGAGATCGCGGTGGGCGACGAGATCGGGGTCGAGATTCCGTCGGATGAAGTCCTTGTGTTTCCGGCTGCGGATCAATAGGTTCCGCCGCCGAACAATCGACCGGACAAGGACTTGGTTGGGGCCTGCCCCGGTCGACGCAATTTCGGAGGAGTTTCGCCATGGGTGGCGTGAGCATTTGGCACTGGATCGTCGTCGGCGTCATCGTGATGCTGCTGTTCGGACGCGGCAAGGTTTCCGAGCTGATGGGCGACGTCGCCAAGGGCATCAAATCGTTCAAGAAGGGCATGGCCGAGGATGACGAGACGGCGGCGCCGACCGCTACGACCGTCGATCCCAAGGTGATCGACCAGACGAAGGCCGACAACGCCGCTGCCCAGGCCCAGGCCAAGGCCGAGCACAAGGCCTGATGCCGCTGCCCCTTCGGGGGCAGGCTTGAGAGGACGAGCCGTCGATGTTCGACATCGCCTGGAGCGAGATGGTGCTGATCGGCGCGGTGGCGCTGGTCGTTATCGGCCCGAAGGACCTGCCCAAGGCCCTGCGCACGGTCGGCCAGACGATTGGCCGTGTCAGGCGCATGGCCTCGGAGTTCCAGGGGCAGTTCAACGACGCGATGCGCGAGGCCGAGCTCGCCGACCTGAAGAAGCAGGTCGAGGATGTCGGCGGATCGGTGTCGAGCGCGCTGAACAATGATTTCAAGCCGATCGACTCGATCAAGGACTTCGAGGCTTCCAAGCCCGATGCGCCGAAGCCGGACGAGGCCGCGCTGAAGGAGGCCGAGGCCAAGCTCGCCTCGCTGCCGCCGCCTGAGCCTCTGCCGCCGGTCCAGATCGCGGCCGAGACGCCCAAGCCCGCCGACAAGCCGAAGCGCGCGAGCAAGGCCGCAGCCGAGCCGGCGGTCCCGGTCGTCGCGGCGCCGGTTGCCCCGGCCGTCGCGGCTGAGCCCGCTCCGGCGAAGCCCGTCCGCAAGCGCAGCGCCAAGGTCGCCGAAGCACCGGCTGCGGTGCCTGTCGTGGCTGTGTCGGCCAAGGCGCCGAAAGCCGCCGCGCGCAAGCTCAAGGTCGCTACCGCCCCGGCTGAACCCGCCAAGCCTGCCGCCCGCAAGCGCAAGGCCGCCAAGGGCGAGGAGAATTCCGCATGAGCGTCGCCAATCCTCGCGAGGGCGAGGACGAGATCGAGGCCTCGCGCGCGCCGCTCATCGAGCATCTGGTCGAGCTGCGCTCGCGGCTGATCAAGTCGCTGATCGCCTTCCTGCTGATGTTCTTCGTCTGCTTCGGCTTCTCGACGCAGATCTACAACATCCTCGTGCTGCCCTATGTCTGGGCCGCCGGCAGCGCCGCCAATGCGCAGCTGATCTATACCGGCCCGCTCGAGCTGCTCTTCACCCATATCAAGGTGGCGGCCTTCGGCGCCGGCTTCTTCGCCTTCCCGGTGATCGCGACGCAGGTCTACAAGTTCGTGGCGCCCGGCCTCTACAAGAACGAGAAGGCGGCGTTTGCACCGTACCTGATGGCAACGCCGGCGTTCTTCACGCTTGGCGCGATGCTGGTCTTCTTCTTCGCCATGCCGGTGCTGATGAAGTTCTCGCTCGGCATGCAGCAGGCCGCGACCGAGACGCAGGCCGGCATCGCGCTCCTGCCGAAGGTCAGCGAATATCTCTCGCTGATCATGACCCTGATCTTCGCCTTCGGCATCGCCTTCCAGCTGCCGGTGATCCTGACCCTGCTCGGGCAGGCCGGCATCATCGATTCGAAGTTCCTGAAGGAAAAGCGCCGCTACGCCATCGTCTTCGTCTTCGTCGTGGCGGCGGTGCTGACCCCGCCGGACGTGATCTCGCAGCTCATGCTCGCGATCCCGATGATGCTGCTCTACGAGCTTTCGGTGTTTTCGGTGCGCCGGGTCGAGAAGAAGAGCGAAGCCGCGAAGGCCGAAGAGGGCGCGGCGGAGTAATCGATCTCCGCCGTCCGGAATGACGCGAGGGGTGGTTCCCTCGCGCGCGATCCCGGTCTAGAGCATGCGACGCTGCATTCCGCAGCGATGGCATGGCCGGACGACGATGTACGACATCAGATGGATTCGCGAGAACGCCGCGGCGTTCGACAAGGGGCTTGAGCGCAGGGGCCTGGCGCCGCTGTCGTCCTCGCTGCTCGCACTCGACGATGTCCGCCGCTCGTCGATCGCCAAGGCGCAGGCCACGCAGGAACGCCGCAACGCGCTCTCCAAGGAGATCGGCAAGGCGATGGGCGCGAAGGACGTCGCGCTCGCCGACACGCTGAAGGCCGAGGTCGCGGCGCTCAAGGAGCAGCAGCCGGCGCTGGAGGCCGAGGAGAAGGCCGCCAAGGATGCGCTCGACGAGAAGCTCGCCGCGATCCCGAACGCGCCCTTCGACGACGTGCCTGATGGCGCCGACGAGCACGGCAATGTCGTGCTGCATGTCCATGGCGTGAAGCCGGAGGAGCGCGGCCTGCTCGCGGGCGTCAACGACCCCAAGCAGCATTTCGAGCTGGGCGAGGCCCTCGGCCAGATGGACTTCGAGAAGGCGGCCAAGCTCTCCGGCTCGCGCTTCGTCGTGCTGCAGAGCGGGATCGCGCGGCTGTCGCGGGCGATCGGGCAGTTCATGCTCGACACGCACACCGAGGATCACGGCTATACCGAGGTCAACCCGCCGCTGCTGGTGCGCGATGATGCGATGTTCGGGACGGCGCAACTGCCGAAGTTCCGCGAGGACCAGTTCCGCGCCGGCGAGGAGCATTGGCTGATCCCGACCGCCGAGGTTCCGCTGACCAATCTGGCAAGGGAATCAATCCTCTCCGAGGAAGAGCTTCCGCTTCGATTCACCGCGCTGACACCCTGCTTCCGGTCGGAGGCCGGCTCTGCCGGACGCGACACGCGCGGCATGCTGCGCCAGCACCAGTTCGAGAAGGTCGAGCTCGTCTCGATTACCGCGCCTGAGAAGTCGCGCGAGGAGCATGAGCGCATGCTCGCCTGCGCCGAGGCGGTGCTGAAGAAGCTCGACCTGCATTATCGCGTGATGACGCTGTGCACCGGCGACATGGGCTTCGCCTCGCAGAAAACCTGGGACATCGAGGCCTGGCTGCCCGGCCAGAAGACCTATCGCGAGATCTCGTCCTGCTCGGTCTGCGGCGATTTCCAGGCGCGGCGGATGAACGCCCGCTACAAGACGAAGGACGGCAAGGGGCCGTTCTTCGTGCACACCCTCAACGGTTCGGGCACGGCTGTCGGCCGGGCGCTGATCGCGGTGATGGAGAACTACCAGAACGCCGACGGCTCGATCACCGTGCCGGACGTGCTGGTGCCCTATATGCGCGGCGTGACGCGGATCGAGAAGGCGGCCTGAGACATGCGTATCCTCGTCACCAATGATGACGGCATCCATGCCGAGGGCCTGGCCGTGCTGGAGCGCATCGCGCGCCAGCTCTCCGACGATGTCTGGGTCGTCGCGCCCGAGACCGACCAGTCCGGCGTCGCGCATTCGCTGTCGCTGTCCAATCCGCTGCGGCTCCGCGAGATCAGCGAGAAGCGCTACGCGGTGCAGGGCACGCCGACCGATTGCGTGATCATGGCGGTGCGTTCGGTCATGGCCGATGCGCGGCCCGATCTCGTGCTCTCCGGCGTCAACCGCGGCTCGAACGTCGCCGAGGACGTGACCTATTCCGGCACCATCGCTGCCGCCATGGAAGGCACGCTGCTCGGCGTGCCCTCGATCGCGATCAGCCAGGCCTATGCGCCCGGCAATCGCGATTCGATCCGCTGGGACTGCGCCGAGAGCCATGCGCCGGGCATCATCCGCCGTCTGCTGGAAGAGGGCATTCCGGAGGGCGTGCTGTTCAACCTGAACTTCCCCAATGCGGGACCGGACGAGGTTGCGGGCGTCGCCGTCACCGTGCAGGGTCGACGCGACCAGGAACTGGTGCAGCTGGAGCCGCGCAAGGACGGCCGCGGCAATCCCTATTACTGGATTGCCTTCCAGCGCAGCGGCAAGGAGCCGGCCAACGGCACCGACCTGAAGGCGCTGGCCGAGAAGCGCATCTCGATCACGCCGCTCGAACTCGACCTGACGCATGAGCCGACGCTGACGCGCTTCGCGCAGCTGTTCGCCTGAGCGAGAGGCGGGGAGGGGCATGAGCGAGGACGCGCCGGCCAGCGAAGGCGAGCGCACCGTCGCCTTCCTGCTCTCGCTCCGCGCGCGGGGCGTGCGCGATCTCGCGCTGCTGCGCGCGATGGAGCGGGTGCCGCGCGACCGCTTCGCGCCATCCCGCTTCGCCGATCTCGCCCGGCAGGACGTGTCGGTGCCGCTGCCCTGTGGCCAGACGATGACGGCGCCGCATACGGTCGCGAACCTGCTCGGCGCGCTCGACATGCAGCCGGGCGCGCGGGTGCTCGAGATCGGGACCGGATCGGGTTATGTCTCGGCGCTGCTGGCCGCGATGGGGGGCGAGGTCGTTTCGCTGGAGCGCTATCGCTCGCTCGCATTGGCGGCTCATGAGCGCGTTTCCGACAGCGGCTTCGGCGGGGCCGTCGATCTGCGCCATGCGGACGGATTCCAGCCTGACCGGACGCTCGGGCGTTTCGATCGCATCCTCGTCAACGGCGTCACGCAGGCGGTGCCGGAGGCGTTGCTGGCGCGGCTCTCGCCGGGCGGTCGTCTCGTCGGCGCGCTGCGTGTCGAAGGGGCGGCGCGGCGGGTCGTGGTCACCCATCTCGAAGACGGGCAGTTCGACCATGCGACCGGGCCGGCGCTGCGCCTGCCGCCCTTGATACCCGGCCGGTCGCGCGCGCTGTAGGCGTGCCGTCGCACCGGCGGCCGTCCGTTCAGGCCAGCAGGTGCCAGGCGGCCCAGCCGAGAAAGCCGATCCACGCGATCGTCGTGACGACGGCGGCGATCACGATGGTGATGGCAACGAAGCCTCTGAAGCGATCCATGTCGGTTCCCCGAGGAGCCGGCCCGCCTGGCATGGGGTGAGGTGGACCAATCTCCGGCATATCTTACCCTTACGTCATGCTGGCGCGCATCCTACATTCGAGGGATGCCGGTGGATCGCTGAGGGGTCTTGCGCTCATGGGCGGGCGGTCAGGCCGGCCGTACCCGGCTCCTTGCGGCGCCTGGAACGCGTTACCCAAGTTTCTGGCGCCGTTTACGCGAAATTAAGCTCAACGGGACTTTAATCCCGGTCATCGAGTTGCGTCGTTCGCGAGTACTCAGTTCATGCGTAGCCAAGCCGAAACGATCAATCCCCGCGCGCTCCGTCGCTTGTCGACGGTGTGCCTGTTCGCTCTCAGCGTCAGTGCCTGCTCGTCGGATGCGATGCGCTTCACCGACACGCCGTTCGAGAGCCCCTTCAAGTCGGCCCAGGCGCCGTCCCAGTTCCGTGATCCGGCCACGACCGGCTCGATCGGGCAGGTGTCGAGCGCGCCGCTGCAGCCGGTGGCTTCCGCTCCGGTCGTTCGGGCGCAGTCTCTGCCGCCGCCGCAATCCTCCGTCGCGCTGAGCTCGCCGGTCCCGCAGGCCGTCTCCGGCGGTGCCGCCGGCTGGTCCGCGCAGGGCGGAACCCCCGTCGTGCTCGCCCAGGGTGAGACACTCGACACGATCTCGTCGCGCTATGGCGTGCCGCGCGCCGCCATCATGTCGGCGAACGGGCTGAACAGCGCCAACGTTGCTCCCGGAACGCGCATCACCATTCCCGTCTACAACGCTTCCGCCTCTGCTGCTCCGGCCGCCGCCCCCGCGCCGGCCCGCCAGGTCGCCCAGGCGCCGGCCGAGACGCAGCGTTTCGTCGCCGGCCCGTCGGCGGCTCCGCGTGTGACCCCGCCGGCTGCCGTCGATCCGAAGGCGCAGGCAAAGGCCGCTGCCGACGCGAAGGTTGCTGCTGCCGCCGAGGCCAAGGCGAAGGCTGCCGCCGATGCGCAGGCCATGAAGGAATCGCGCGCCCGTTTCGCTGCCGAAGCGAAGGCCAAGGCCGATGCCCGCAAAACCGGCGCCGCCCTGCCGACGCCGGTTGCCAAGCCTGCGGCTGCGCCGGTCGTCGCTGCGAAGCCTGCTCCCGAGGCGAAGCCGGTGAAGACCGCCGTGCCAGCCGCCAAGCCGGTGGTCGTCGCGAGCGCTCCGGCTGTCGAGCCGAAGCCGACCGCGATCCCGAAGGCCGATCCGGTTCCGGAGCCGAAGACCACGGCCAGCATCCCGAAGCAGGAAGAGGAGACCTCTTCGGCCGACAAGGCGGATTTCCGCTGGCCGGCGCGCGGCCGCGTGATCTCGGGCTATAGCGGCAAGGGCGGCAACGAAGGCATCAACATCGCGGTTCCCGAAGGCACGCCGGTCAAGGCGGCCGAGGGCGGCACGGTCGCCTATGCCGGCAGCGAGCTGAAGGGCTACGGCAATCTCGTCCTGATCCGCCACCCGAACGGCTATGTCTCGGCCTACGCCCATAACGGCGAGCTCAAGGTGAAGCGCGGCGACACCGTGAAGCGCGGCCAGGTTGTCGCCAGCTCCGGCCAGAGCGGCAACGTCTCCTCGCCGCAGCTCCACTTCGAACTACGCAAGGGTTCTGCGCCGGTCGATCCGACGCCCTATCTGAACAACTGATCCAGGAGCCGCGGACGAATTTTCCAGCCTTCGATCGGTTCCGCGAGACCCTCCCGATCGAAAAGAACGGGGCTGCCCCAGAAAAGGGCGGCCCCGTTTTCGTTTGTGTTCCGGGTTGGGCAGGCAGTTGCCTCGGTTGTCATTCCGGGGGGCGCCACAGGCGCGAACCCGGAACCCACGACTGGGCTGGCCAATAAGACCGGTTGTGGACGGCTCACCCGGTCGTGGGTTCCGGGTTCTTCGCTGCGCGAAGCCCCGGAATGACAAGGGGGGGGCAAAGTCGTTGCGAGCGTACGCCTTTTTCAGGATTCCAGCCGCTTGCCCAACCGGCCGGCGAGGTCCTGGATGTACTGCCAGGCGGTGCGGCCGGAGCGGGAGCCGCGCGTCGTCGACCATTCCAGCGCGTCGCGGCGCAACTCGTCGGCGGCGACATTTAGTCCGAAATGGCCGGCATAGCCGTTGATCATCTCCAGGTATTCGTCCTGGCTGCATTTGTGGAAGCCGAGCCAGAGGCCGAAGCGATCGGACAGAGAGACCTTTTCCTCGATCGCCTCGCCCGGATTGATCGAGGTCGAGCGCTCGTTGTCCATCATGTCGCGCGGCAGCAGGTGGCGGCGATTCGAGGTGGCGTAGAACACGACATTGTCGGGACGGCCCTCGACGCCGCCGTCGAGCACCGCCTTCAGGGACTTGTAGGAGGTGTCGTCGCTGTCGAAGGAGAGATCGTCGCAGAAGACGATTGCATAGTGCGGATCGTTGCGCAGCAGGCTCATCAGCGCGGGCAGGCTCTCGATATCCTCGCGATGGATCTCGATCAGCTTCAGCGGCAGCGCATCCTTGGCGAGGCGCAGGTTGGTGTCGGCATGGACGGCCTTGACCAGCGAGGACTTGCCCATGCCGCGCGCGCCCCAGAGCAGCACGTTGTTGGCCGGCAGGCCCTGGGCGAAACGCTCGGTGTTCTCGGCCAGCGTGTCGCGAACGCGATCGACGCCGCGCAAGAGCGAGAGTGCGACGCGGTTCACCTTTGGCACCGGCACCAGCTCCGAGCCCGCAGCCTGCCAGACGAAGGCGTCCGCAGCCTTGAGGTCCGCGGCCTTGCGGCGGGGCGGGGCGATGCGCTCGAGCGCGTCGGCGATGCGCAGCAGCGTGGCCAGCGTCTGGTCGGGGGCGGTTTCGGTCGTGGTCATGGCAGCTTGCGCCTTCGTTTCGTTCTGTCGAACCGTACCGTACCGTCCGGTACGGTTCACGCCGCTAGCTAAACCACGCCGTGGATCGTGCGCAAGGGGCATTGCGCGAATGGCAGCCAGCCCATAGGTGAGGGAGCGCGCGCGGGAAACCGGGCGCGTCCGATTGATTTCATGGCGTTGCTGGCTATAGTCCGCGCGATTTTCCGGCCGGGCGGTGGTTTTGGCCTTACGTCTTTCCATCAGAGATTCGCGGTCGGCGGCGTGCCGCCGCCGTACCAGAGGAGTGTATTCGTGATCACCCCCGCTTTCGCCCAGGCTTCGGGAGCCGGTGGCGGCGCCGACATGCTGATCCAGCTCGTGCCGTTCCTGCTGATCTTCGTCATCATGTGGTTCCTGATCATCCGGCCGCAGCAGCGCCGGGCGAAGGCTCACCAGGAGCTGATCAAGAACGTGCGTCGCGGCGACACCGTCGTCACCTCCGGCGGCATGATCGGGAAGGTCTCGAAGGTCGTCGACGATGCTGAGATCGAGGTCGAGATCGCCGACGGCGTGCGCGTGCGCATCGTGCGCGGCATGATCCAGGACGTCCGCTCCAAGAGCGAGCCGGTCAAGAACTGAGAATGCCACGGTCAGGCTCCGCATGCGGAGCCTGAGCCACGATAACAAGGCTGTTCACGCAGATGCTTCGTCTCCAGGCCCGCAAGGTCATCCTCGTCCTGCTCGTGCTGTTCATCGGCTGTGGGCTCGCCGTGCCGAACCTCTTGTCGCCTGAGACGCGCAAGGCCATCGAAACCAACGCACCGTCCTGGATTCCGCGGGCCTTCCTGCCGATTCATGCCGTGGTGCTCGGCCTCGACCTGCAAGGCGGGTCCCACGTCCTGCTCGAGATCGACCGGGCCGAGCTGGTGCGCAGCCAGGTCGTCCAGCTGCGTGACGACGTCCGCCGCATCCTGCGCGACGAGCGCGCCGCGCCCCAGGGCGGCATCCAGACGACGCCGCGGGGCGTGCAGGTCCGCGTTCCGGACGCCACCGAGCGCGCCCGCGTGATGCCGAAGTTGCGCGAGCTCGCCCAGCCGATCGGCACGATCGGCGCCTTCGGGCCGTCGGGCAACCAGTCGATCAATGTCACGGAACAGCCGGACGGGCTGATCCAGCTCACGGTGACGGAAGCCGGCTCGAACGAGCGCATCCGCCGCGCCGTCGAGCAGGCCATGGAAGTGCTGCGCCGTCGCGTCGACGCGCTGGGTACGACCGAGCCGAATATCCAGCGCCAGGGCCTCGACCGCATCCTGGTGCAGGTGCCGGGCCTGCAGGACCCGCAGCGCCTGAAGCAGATCCTCGGCGATACCGCCAAACTCGAATTCCGCCTCGTCGGCGATGCGAACAGCAGCGATGTCGACATGCTGCCTTCGCAGGATGCCGGCGGCCAGATGGTGCCCGTTCTGCGCCAGCCCGTCGTCGACGGCGCCGACCTGATCGACGCGCAGCCGGCCTTCGACTCGCGCTCGGGCACGCCGATCGTGAATTTCCGCTTCAACATCCGCGGCGCCCAGCGCTTCGGCCAGATCACCACCGAGAATCTCGGCCGCCCGCTGGCGATCGTGCTCGACAACAAGGTGATCTCCTCGCCGGTGATCCAGTCGCCGATCACGGGCGGCTCGGGCCAGATTTCCGGCAATTTCACGGTCGAGCAGGTCAACAACCTGTCGATCCTGCTGCGTGCCGGCGCGCTGCCCGCCAAGATGACCATCGTCGAGGAGCGCACTGTCGGCCCCGGCCTCGGCGCCGACTCGATCCAGGCGGGCAAGATGGCGACCCTGATCGCGACCGTGCTGGTGGTGATCTACATGCTCGCGACCTACGGCATCTTCGGCCTGATCGCGAGCATCGCGCTCGTCGTCCATGTCGGCCTGATCTTCGGCCTGATGTCCTTCCTCGGCGCGACGATGACGCTGCCCGGCATCGCGGGCATCGTGCTGACCATCGGCACGGCGGTCGACTCGAACGTGCTGATCTACGAGCGCATGCGCGAGGAGGAGCATCAGGGCCGCAGCCTGGTCTCGGCGCTCGAAGCCGGCTTTCAGCGCGCCTTCGCGACGATCATCGACTCCAACGTCACCATGCTGATCGCGGCCGTTGCGCTGTTCTCGCTCGGCTCCGGCCCGGTGCGCGGCTTCGCGGTCGTCTTCATCCTGGGCATTCTCACCACCGTGATCACGGCGGTGACGCTGACCCGGATGCTGATCGCGATCTGGTATCGCTGGGCCAAGCCCAAGCATCTTCCGTTCTGACGCTGCCAACCCCTCAGGAGATTGGCCATGCGCATGCGCCTGCTTCGTATCGTTCCCGACAACACCAAGTTCAAATTCGTCTGGTTCCGCCGCTTCAGCTATCCGCTGTCGGCTGCCTATTCGATCCTCGTCCTCGCGCTCTTCCTGACCGTCGGCCTGAATTTCGGCATCGACTTCAAGGGCGGCACGCTGATCGAGATGCAGACGAAGGGGCAGGCGGTCGACATCGCCCAGATCCGCCATACCGCCAACGGGCTCGGCTTCGGCGAGGCCGAGGTGCAGGAATTCGGCTCGGGCGGCGAGGTCTCGATGCGCTTCGGCATGCAGCCGGGCGGCGAGACCGCGCAGCAGGCGGTCGTGGTCAAGGCGCGCGAGGCCTTCGCCTCGACCTTTGATTTCCGCCGCGTCGAGACGGTCGGCCCGCGCGTCTCGGGCGAACTGGTCCAGGCGGGTACGCTCGGCGTCGTGCTCGCGATCGTTGGCGTGCTGATCTATCTCTGGTTCCGCTTCGAGATGCCGCTGGCGATCGGCGCCATTCTCGGCACGCTGCACGACATCGTGCTGACCATCGGCTTCTTCCTGATCACGCAGCTCGAATTCAACCTGACCTCGATCGCGGCGATCCTGACCATCGTCGGCTATTCGCTGAACGAGACCGTCGTTGTGTTCGACCGCACACGCGAATTGCTGCGCCGCTACAAGACCATGCCGGTGGCCGAGCTGCTCGACCTCTCGGTGAACTCGACCCTGTCGCGCACGGCGATGACGGCGACCACGACCTTCCTGTCGCTGCTGGCGCTCGTGATCTTCGGCGGCTCGGCGATCGAGGGCTTCGTGCTGGTCATGCTGTTCGGCGTCGTGGTCTGCACCTATTCGGCGATGTTCGTCTCGACGCCAGTGCTGCTCTACATGGACGTCCGCTCGGCCGGCGCCCGAGAGGAAGCGCAGGAGGCGGCGCGGGCCGCCAAGGCTTCTGCCTCCAAGGCGAAGGCCTGAGCGCTGTCGTCATTGCGAGCGGAGCGACGAAGCAATCCAGGGAGACTGGGTGCGACGTTCCGCTCAGTCTCCCTGGATTGCTTCGTCGCTTCGCTCCTCGCAATGACGACGAGGGAAGCCTGAAGGAGAGAGAGGATGCCGCGCTTCGAGGGCTTCGTTCCCGGCCGGTTCCCGCTCGACGCCATCGGCGCGGGCGGGTTCCGCTTCGCCGAGATGAGCCACAAGGGCTCGATCATCGCGACGCCGGCGGGCATCCGTATCTGGCCGGTGACGCGCTTTGCCGAGATCACGATCGAGAGCCTTCAGCCGGTGCTCGACGAGGCCGGTACGATCGATTTCCTGCTGATCGGGACGGGGCCGGACATCGCCTTCATTCCGCCCGCTCTGCGTGATCCCTTGAAGCAAGCCGGCATCACGGTCGAGGGCATGGCGACCGGAGCCGCAGCGCGGACCTATAATGTCCTCGTCGGCGAAGATCGGCGGGTTGCGGCGGCGCTGATCGCGGTCGATTAGATGCCGGCCATGTTGGCCAGGCGTGGCGGGAACAGGGTGCTTGCCCTAAGATTGGAAACGGCCGCATGATGACGGGCCGAGGCGGGACAATGCCGCAGACCGATACCGACGACCGCAGGGAAACCGCGCCGGCGCGCCTGCCGGAGGCTTATGCCCATTGCGCCGAGCTCGTCCGCGAGCAGGACCAGGACCGCTACATCGCCGGGCTCTACGCGCCCGAGGACCGCAGGGCGGCGCTCTATGCGCTCTATGCCTTCAGCCTGGAAATCGCACGGGTCAGGGCGCTGGTCAGCGAGCCTCTGCCCGGCGAGGTCCGGCTGCAATGGTGGCGTGACGTGCTGGAAGGGCAGGCAGGGGGTGAGACGCAGGCGCATCCGGTGGCTGCCGCCCTGCTCGACACGATCAAGCGCTATCGCCTGCCGGCCGCTCCCCTGACCGCGCTGATCGATGCGCGCATCTTCGACCTCTACGACGATCCGATGCCTTCGCTGCGCGACCTGGAGGGTTATGCCGGCGAGACGGCGAGTGCCGTGATCCGGCTGGCCTGCATCATCCTGGCCGGCGGGCGCGATCCCGGCGGGGCGACGGCTTGCGGCCATGCCGGCGTCGCCTATGCCTTGACCGGGTTGATGCGTGCCTTTCCCTGGCATGCGGCCGAGGGGCAGGTCTATTTGCCGGCCGACATCCTCACCCGCAACGGCGTGACGCGCGACGATATCGTGCGCGGGCGCGGCGGGCCGGGTGTGCTCTATACGCTCAAGGAACTGCGCGAGATCGTGCGTGGACACCTGAAGCGGCTGACCAGCCTCGGCGAGACGATCCCCGCCGGCCTGAAGCCGGCCTTCCTGCCGGTCGCGCTGGTCGAGCCTTATCTCAAGCGAATGGAGGTCGGCGGCTACGATCCCTACCGCACCATCATCACCCTGCCGGCCTGGCGCCGGCAATGGGTGCTGTGGCGGGCGTCGCGGAAGCGCTGAGGTGCGTCATGCCCGGGCTTGACCCGAGCCAGACGCTTTACCTCGTCACTCCGCCGCCTTCGCCTCGACGCCGCCGGCCCATTCGTCCATGACCTGCTTGGCGCGGATCGTCAGGGCCTGCTTGCGGGCGAGGCTCTTGGCCGGGCCTTTCAGGCGCTTGCCGTCGGGGCCGGTGGTCGCCACGCCCTCGATCAGCGGGAACAGGCCGAAATTGATGTTCATCGGCTGAAAGGAGCGCGGCCCCTCGTCGATGGTGACGATGTGGCCGCCGGTGATGTGGTTCACCAGCGCGCCGAGCGCCGTCGTCGCAGGCGGCAGGGGCAGGTCGCGCCCGAGCCGCTCGGCGGCGGCCATGCGACCGGCAAGGAGGCCGGTGGCGGCACTCTCGACATAGCCCTCGCAGCCGGTGATCTGGCCGGCGAAGCGCAGGCGCGTATCGGCCTTGAGACGCAGGCGCTCATCCAGCAGCTTCGGCGAGTTCAGATAGGTGTTGCGGTGGATGCCGCCGAGCCTTGCGAACTCGGCGTTCTGGAGGCCCGGGATCATCCGGAAGATCGCAGCCTGCTCGCCATATTTCAGCTTGGTCTGGAAACCCGTCATGTTGAACAGCGTGCCGAGCGCGTTGTCCTGCCGGAGCTGGACGACGGCATAGGCCTTGACCGTCGGGTTATGCTTGTTCGTCAGGCCGACCGGCTTCATCGGCCCCCAGCGCAAGGTCTCGCGGCCGCGCTCGGCCATGACCTCGATCGGCAGGCAGCCGTCGAAATAGGGCGTGCCTTCCCATTCCTTGAATTCGGTCTTCTCGGCTGCGAGCAGTGCGTCGATGAAGGCCTCGTACTGGTCGCGGTCGAGCGGGCAATTGATGTAGTCGGCGCCGGTGCCACCCGGCCCCGCCTTGTCGTAGCGCGACTGGAACCAGGCCTGATCCATATCGACCGAATCGAAATGGACGATCGGCGCGATCGCGTCGAAGAAGGCGAGCGCATCCTCGGATGTCAGCGATTGCAGGCCCTGCGCCAGCGCGGGCGAGGTCAGCGGGCCGGTGGCGATGATGACATTGTCCCATTCGGCCGGGGGGAGGCCGGCGATCTCGCCGCGATCGATGGTGACGAGCGGGTGGGCTTCCAGTGCTGCGGTGACGGCCTGCGAGAAGCCGTCACGGTCCACCGCGAGCGCGCCGCCGGCCGGGACCTGATGGGCGTCGCCCTTGGCCATGATCAGCGAATTCAGGCGGCGCATCTCCCAATGGAGCTGGCCGACCGCATTGCTGGAGGAATCGTCGGAGCGGAAGGAGTTCGAGCAGACGAGCTCGGCCAAGCCTTCGGTCTTGTGGGCGTCGGTGCCGCGAACGGGGCGCATCTCGTGGATGATGACGGGGATGCCGGCCTCAGCGATCTGCCAGGCGGCTTCGGAGCCGGCGAGACCGCCGCCGATGATGTGAACGGGTTCCATGGCTGCGGATGTGTCCGCAGCGGGCCGCGAGGTCAAGGGACAGGCGCCCTGAAATGCAAAATGCCCGCCGTGAGGCGGGCATTCGCTCTTCGACCGAAGCTCGAGGGGAGGGGAAACACGAGCCTCAGGAGAAACTACACGGAACGCGCCGCACCCTGTGCGCGGCGGTTCTCATTCCAGAGCCTTCAGGCCGCGGCGTGCGAACGCGCGATGAAGGAGATCTCCGAGCGCGACAGGCCGAGATCATCGAGCTCGCGGTCGGTCAGACGGGAGAGCTCACGAACGGTCTCGCGATAGCGGAGGTAGGCGCGAATTTTGGCAGCGATCATGGTGACGAACATGGTGGTATCCCTTGCGAATATTCCGGACCGGGGCGGTGCCCACAGCGACAATCTCGTTGTGCAGTGCATATAAACCGGACAGCCTGCTTCCAACAGGGGCACAAGGTCAGCTCCGATATGCAATCAATGCATGTCGAGTTAAGGTTCCGGTCATTTTCGTGGGGTCGTTCTGCGTTGACGGTAACGGTTGCGGCGAAATTGAGGAAATTCGCAGCCTATGATTTGTGCATTCATAAATTTGAGCGAGTAGTCTGGCGATATGCGCCTCTGAAATAGGCATGTTGCGGTTGCTAAATGGTGGGCGCTTGCGACGGGGCAATTTTGCGTTGCGGTACGAGGCGCTGCGGATGCGATGCCTGGTCGCAGCGGGGGGCGACGGCGCGACTCAAAATGATCCGCGTGCGGCAGTGTTTGCCGGGCAGAACTTGCCGACTTCAGAATGGGTGGCCCATCGTTGTCTGGGTCTATTTCTGGCCAATCTATTGAATTGAAAGAAGAATCCTTGCGATCCGCTCGCGGCCCAGGGCTTGCCTCACGGTGGTCAACAGAAAGGAGCGCGCGATGACCGTCTCATTCTCGACCTCGAACTGGCCCGTCAACCTGCCGAAGACCTACGCCGCCAAACAGGCGGCCGATAACGATTCGAAGCAGGATGCCGGAGCTTCCGGCTCGTCCTCTGCTTCATCGCCCTCGGCCGAATCCGAGTTCCTGAAGATCGCGCGGATGACGCCGGAGGAGCGGGTTCAGGCCGCACTCCTCGCCAAGCTCGGCATGACCGAGGACGAGTTCAACAAGCTCGATGCCCAGGCCAAGGCGGACGTGATGACCAAGATCCGCGACGAGATGCTGAAGCAGATGGAAGCCAAGGGCGAGAGCGCGAACAAGACTGGTGCGCTCGCCGATATCCGGGTCTGAGGCACGCCTGGACGCTGCTGAAGCTGTATGGTCGCGGCTTTGCGCCGCCTTTGTCATTCCGGGGCTTCGCGCAGCGAAGAACCCGGAACCCACGACCGGACGAGCCGCTTGCAACTGAACAATGCAGTCGCACCCTGTCGTGGGTTCCGGGTTCGCGCCTGCGGCGCGCCCCGGAAAGACAACTGTGTGGCGCTGCTGTTCAGCTCGCCTTGCCGGCGTCGAAGCGCAGGAGCCGCAGCGCGTTGGCGGTGACGATCACGGTCGCGCCGGTATCGGCGAGGATCGCAACCCAGAGCCCGGTATAGCCGAGCACGCTGGTGACCAGGAACACGGCCTTTAAGCCCAGCGCGATGGTGATGTTCGTGCGGATATTGCCCATCGCCGCCCGCGCCAGCCGGATCAGCGCCGCGACATCGCGCACGCGGCTCTTCAGCACCGCGCCATCGGCGGTCTCCAAAGCGACATCGGTGCCCGAGCCCATGGCGATGCCGATGCTGGCAGCGGCGAGCGCGGGCGCGTCGTTAATGCCGTCGCCGACCATCATCACTGCGGTCTCGCTGGAGAAGGCCTTGATCGCCGCGACCTTGTCGTCGGGCATCAGTTCGGCCTTGTGCTCCATGCTGAGGCCGGCGGCGATGGCGGCGCCGGTGCGGGCATTGTCTCCGGTCAGCATGGTCGAGCGGATGCCCATCGCCTTGAGTTCGGCGATGGCCGCCGCGGCGTCCTCGCGCGGCTCGTCGCGCAGCGCGATGAAGCCGGCGAGCGCGCCGTCGACGATGACGGCGGCGACAGTCTTGCCGGCAGCCTCCAGTTCCTCGGTCGTGAGGCGTGCCCGCTTGTCGAAGGGCGCGCGGCTCTCGGCATGGCGGGGAGCGCCGACGAAGACGGCGCGGCCATCGGCCTTGCCGGTGACGCCCTGGCCGGCCAGCGCCGCCGCCTCGGTCGCCGGCTTGTAGGCGATGCTCTTGCTGCGGGTGTGTTCCAGCACGGCTTCGGCCAGCGGGTGCGACGAGCCGTGCTCGACAGCGGCGGCGAAGGCCAGGACCTCAGCCTCGCTGCCGGCGAGCGCCACGACATCGGTGACACCAGGCTTGCCTTGCGTGAGCGTGCCGGTCTTGTCGAAGGCGACGAGGCCAGTCTTGGCGGCGGTCTCGATGACGACGCCGCCCTTCATCAACAGGCCCTGGCGGGCGCCGGCCGACAAGGCGGCGGCGATCGAGGCGGGCACCGAGATGACGAGCGCGCAAGGGCAGCCGATCAGCAGCAGCGCCAGTGCCCGGTAGATCCAGACCGACCACTCGGCGCCGAGCAGGAGCGGGGGCACCAGCGCGACCAGCACGGCGAGGCCGACGATCGCCGGCATGTACCAGCGCGAGAAGCGGTCGATGAAGCGCTCGGTCGGCGCGCGGGCTTCCTGCGCCTCCTCGACCAGGCGGATGATGCGGGCGATGGTATTGTCTTGCGCTGCCTTGTCGACGCGCACGCGCAGCGCCGCCTCGCGGTTGACCGAGCCGGCATAGACGGGCTCGCCGACGCCCTTGGTCTTGGGCACGGATTCGCCGGTGACCGGGCTCTCGTCGATGCCGGAGGTGCCGTCGGTGATCTCGCCATCGGCCGGGATGCGGTCGCCGGGGCGGACCAGCACGGTCTGGCCGATGCGAAGGCTCGCGGCATCGACCTGGCGGGTCGCGCCGTTCTCCTCGACGATGGCGGTCTTGGGGACGAGGTCGCCGAGCGCGCGGATCGAGGCGCGGGCACGATCGGCCGCGACGCCTTCGAGCACCTCGCCGACCGCGAAGAGGAAGACGACCAGTGCCGCCTCCTCGGCCGCACCGATGAAGAGCGCGCCGATGGCGGCGATCGTCATCAGCATCTCGATGGTGAAGGGGATGCCGGCGCGGGCGGCCGCGACAGCGCGCTTCGCCACGGGGGTGACGCCGACGATACAGGCCAGGATGAAGGCCCAGTGGCCGATGCCCGGCCAGATCAGCCCGGCGGCATAGGAGGCGCCGAGCAAAAGACCCGTCGCGATGACGAGCCGGCCCTTGCCGGTCTGGTACCAGTTCGCGCCCTCGGGCGTGGCTTCGTGGACATGGCCGGGCAGGCCGTGGCCGTGATCCCCTGCGGTGGCGGACTGCTTGCCGGCCTTCGGGGCGTGATCATGACCGGCGTGGGAATGGCCGGAATGATCGTGCTGGTGATCGTGATCATGCGCATGGCCCGAGCAGCAGGCGTCGCCGTGCTGATGCTTCCCGTGATCGTGCGCGTGGTCGTGATGCTCGTGCGCGTGGACGCCATGATCGTGGCCGCAGCCGCAATTGTCCGGCTTGGCTGCCGGACGCTCAGTGGCCGGGGCCGCCAGAGCGGAGGTGCTGTAGCCGAGGCCGTTGACGCGCTTCTCGATCGCTTCCGGCGTGGTCGCGCCGGCATCGAGCGCGAGCGTCAGCGTTTCCGACATCACGGAGAGTTTGACGTCGCTGACGCCGGGCAGGCGCTCGACCGCGCCCCGAATCTTCGCCGCGCAGCTCGCGCAATCCATGCCGCCGACCTTCCAGGACAGGGTCTGGGCTGTGGTTTCGGGGCGGGCGGCCATGACGTGTCTCCGTCTCTCTTTCGCTACGGGACACTTCTCTACAAGCTGTAGCCACTTCAGGTTCAAGAGGGAAAATGCAGTTTATGCGCCTGCTGGTTCTCTCAAGCCTCGCGTTGTCATCCCGGGCTTGACCCGGGATCCATTCCGGAGCGCTTCCGGCTGAGGTTCAGGCATGGATCCCGGATCTCCGCTTCGCTGCGTCCGGGATGACCCGCGTCGAGAATGAAAGCGGAGACGGTCTTCAATCCAGCGGAAACACCGGCCGGCGCAGGCGCTTGTAGGGCAGGCCGGCGATCCGGCTGGTGCAGGGACCGGGCGTCGCCACGGTGAAGCTGCCCTTGGCGATCTTGTCATAGGCGCGCCGGTGCGCGACCGCCGCCTTGACGCCGATCGCCTTCAGCGTCTCCGGCTGGATGCCCTGCGAGCGGAGCTGGCCAAGGTCGAAAGGCGGCGTCTTGCGGCTGCTCAGCAGCACGGTGACGCCCTCGACCTGCACGACCACGCACGGCCCCATGCTGAAATGCGAGCCCTGCGCGGCCGCGAGATGGCTGTTGAGGTCTTCCAGCGCGAATTCGCCATCGCTGGCGCTGACGAAGCGTGCCTCGATCTCGACCGGGCGTTCGGCGATGGGGCTGCCCTTGCCGCCGATCGAGAGCTTGCGGGTCTCGCCGGGCCTGGCGCCGGCCATGGCGGCGACAGCTGCGGGATCGGCGATGGCGACGGCGCAATTCTCGACGCCATGGCGCAGGAAGGCGCGCAGCACCGAGGTCGAGTCGCCCGGCGCGCCGCCGCCGATATTGTCGGCCGGCTCGACGACGATATAGGGGCCGCCCTCCGAGCGCAGGATCTCCGCCACGGCTTCGTCGAGATTCCATTCCGCCGGCAGGCCGAGCTCGCGCAATTCGGTGGCGGTCGCGGTCAGGCGCTCCAGAGCATCGCGGGCTGCCGCTTCCGGTCCGGTGAAGGCGACCGCGAAGGCGACGCCGGCCTCGGGCACATCCGAGAAGGAATAGCCGCCGACGACATTGGCAACCCAGATATCCGGGTTCTTCTGCTCGATCTGGCGCGCCAGCGCCTCCAGGTCGCGCATCGGCCGGTCGGCGGTACCGGTTCCGGTCGGTGGCCAGATCACGGGCGCGTTGCAGGAGAGCATGCGCGGCAGCTCCCCGCTCGCGAGCGAGCGCGCCAGTAGTC
The DNA here is from genome assembly GCF_057809495.1 of Allobosea sp. FG18. Lineage (NCBI taxonomy): Bacteria > Pseudomonadati > Pseudomonadota > Alphaproteobacteria > Hyphomicrobiales > Alloboseaceae > Allobosea > Allobosea sp. FG18. Next base: position 55,944 of record NZ_JBMDKB010000017.1, on the reverse strand, counting down.
TTGCGGAGCGGACGGCGGATTCGCGAGCATCCGTATGCGGGTTCTCGCGATAGGCGACGAGGGCGTTGGCATGCTGCGCCATGGACGCGGTGAAATTGGCGTGGAGGTCGAAGACGGCGAAAATCGGCAAGGTCTCGCAGCCGGGTACCGCGCGGATATGGGCGAGCAAGGCGCCCTCAGGATCGCAGCATCGGGTCGTGACCATCGCGCCGTGCAACGCAAGCCAGATCCCGTCGAGGCCGCCATCGGCGAGGGCCGCCTTCAGCCCGGCGTCGAATTCCGCGAGGAAGCGCTGGAACACCGCATGGTCGACCGGGCCGGCCGGCAGGGCGCCGTAGTCGATCGTGGGCAGGACCTCCCAGCCTTCGGCCTCGGCGACCTCCAGGAAACCGTCGATCGTCGAGCCGTCGCTGCGCCGGGCCAGCAGCTCCGCGCCCTTGCGGATGGTGAAGTCGGCAAGCGTGGTCTCTTCCTCGACGAAGCTATGGGTCTCGTGGAAGAGCGATCCGAGCAGGATGCGGCGGCGGGACATGATCAGCTGAAGCTCCTTGGCTCGCAAAGCCCCTCCATCTCGGCCGCCGATCTGTTCCGGATCAAGCCTGCATTGTTCCATCGTAGGGAACGCGGATGCTTTGACAGGCCGCGCCCCGACCTCGTTTCATGAGGTCGGCCGGCAGTCTCAAGGGGCGGCTGCCGCGCTTGACCGAGAGAGCATGCGGATGCGCGTCTTCACTGCGTCGCTGGCGACGGAAACCAATACGTTCGCACCGCTCTTCGTCGATCGCAGCGCTTTCGAGGGCGCCTTCTACTGCCCGCCCGGCACGCATCCGGAGACGCCGACGCTGTGCTCGGCACCGACCGTGGCGGCGCGCCGCCGCGCCGCCAGCGAGGGCTATGAGCTGGTCGAGGGCACCGCGACCTGGGCGGAACCGGCGGGCCTCGTCTCGCAGGAGGCCTATGAGAGCCTGCGCGACGAAATCCTCGGCCAGCTCAAGGCGGCCTTGCCGGTCGATATCGTGCTGCTCGGCCTGCACGGATCGATGGTGGCGCGCGGCTATGACGATTGCGAGGGCGACCTGATCGCGCGGGTGAGGGCGCTGGCCGGGCCGGATTGCGTTATCGGGGCCGAACTCGACATGCATTGCCACCTGACGGCTGAGATGGTCGCGGGCGCCGACATCATCGTCGCCTTCAAGGAGTTCCCGCATACGGATTTCCTGGCGCGGGCGGAGGACCTGCTGGAACTCTGCCTGAAGACCGCGCGCAAGCAGGTGAGGCCGGTGAGCGCGGTGTTCGATTGCCGCGGGCTTGCCGCCTTTATGACCAGCCGCGAACCGGGACGCAGCTTCGTCGACCGGCTCCTGGCGATGGAGGGCCAAGACGGCATCCTCTCGATCTCGGTCGCTCATGGCTTCCAGGCGGCGGATGTCGCCGATGTCGGGACCAAGGTGCTGGTCATCGCCGATGGCGACGGAGCGAAGGCGGCGACGCTGGCGAAGGAACTCGGCCTCGAAATCCTGCGCTGGGGGCAGGGCGCCTCGCCGAAGCATTACAAGCCGGAGGAGGGCATCGCTGCTGCGCTCGAATTGGCCAAGCCCGGCAAGCCGGTGGTGCTGGCCGATCGCTGGGACAATCCGGGCGGCGGCGTTGCCGGCGATTCCTCGGTGATGGTCGAGGCGCTGCTGAAGCATCCCGAGATTCCGGCTGCGATCGGCGCGATGTGGGACCCTGTGGCGGTCAGCCTGTGCCGGGCGGCCGGCGTCGGCGCAGAGATTCCCTTGCGTTTCATCGGCAAGGCGGCGCCGTCCTCGGGGCGGCCGATCGATGCGATGGTGACGGTCACTGGTGCGACCGCGGACCTGCTGATTCCGTTCGAGCAGAGCTGGGTCTCGCTCGGGCCGGCAGCGGCGATCCGGATCGGCAAGCTCGACATCGTGCTGGCCTCGACCCGGGCGCAGACCTTCAGCCCGCCGGTCTTCACCAATCTCGGCATCGATCTGAGCACGAAGAAGGTGGTGGTGGTGAAATCCTCCAACCATTTCCACGCCGCCTTCGCGCCGATCGCGGCACAAGTGCTTTACCTCGACAGCGGTGGACCCTACCCGCCCGATGCGAGCAAAATCCCCTACACCAAGGTGAAACGCCCCTTCTCTCCGTTGGACCCGAATCCATGGCTGTGACTGCTTCCGCCCCGCTCCCGCTCCCGCTCCCGCGCCTGTCGCTCCGCGAGATCGAGGATCAGCGCCTCGATGTGCTGGTGAAGGGCCTGCCGCCGGGCGCATCGCTCCGGCTTGGCGATGTCGGCAAGCAGGGCTGGAACGTGCTCACTGGGGACATGCCGATGCCGCTCGCCGTGATCCGCGAGAGCGTGCTCAAGGCCAACAGCGCCTGGATGAGCGCCTTCAGCGCTGCCAACGGTTTGCTGATCGCGCCGCATGGCAAGACCACGATGGCGCCGCAGCTCTTCGATCTGCAGGTCGCCGACGGTGCCTGGGCGATCACCGTCGCGACGATGCAGCAATTGGCGGTCGCCCGGCATTTCGGGGTGAAGCGGGTGATCCTCGCCAACCAGCCGATCGGGCGGCAAGAGGTTGCGGCCTGTTTCGAGGCCTTGCGCGAGCCCGGCTTCGAGCTCTATTGCCTTGCCGACAGCATCGCCGGGGTCGGCTTGCTGGCGGAGGCGGCGAAGGGGCATGCGGGCGCCAATCCGCTTGGTATTTTCGTCGAGATCGGTTTCATGGGCGGGCGCACCGGCGCGCGGACCCGCGAGGAGGCGCTCGCTGTGGCGCGGGCCATCGCGGGTGCTCCGGGCCTGCGGCTCGCTGGCTTCGAATGCTTCGAGGGTCTGCATAGCGATAGTGCAGGCGCTGATAAGCTGCTCGACGAGGTGATCGCCGTCGCTGCGGCGGCGAATGCCGAGGGCCTGCTCGGCCCCGAGCCGCTGGTCCTGAGCGCCGGCGGAACCGCGCTGTTCGACCGGGTTGGCGAAAAATTCAACGCGGCGAGTCTCGGGCGCCCGCTGCTCAAGGTGCTGCGCTCCGGCTGCTATCTCACGCATGACGATCTCGGCTATTCGGCCTCCTTCCGTCGGATCATGCTGGAGACCAGCCTGAAGCTGCCGCCCGGCGGGCTCGAACCCGCCCTCGAGGTCTGGGCCTATGTCCAGTCGCGGCCGGAGCGCGGGCGTAGCCTGCTCACTCTCGGCAAGCGCGACGTCACCTATGATTCCGCTTTGCCGGTGCCGCTGCGTTGGTATCGGCCGGGCGGGGCGATGGCGCGGCCAGAGCCGATGCCGGCCGGGCACAACGTGCTGGCGCTTAACGACCAGCATTGCCATCTCGGCACACCGGAGGAGAGCCCGCTCCAGGTCGGCGATATGGTGGCCTTCGGCATTGCACATCCCTGCCTGACCTTCGACAAATGGGCCGTGCTGATGCTGGTCGACGATGACTGGAACGTCACCGGCGCAATCCGGACCTTCTTCTGACGCGCTTCCGAATCTGTTCCTTCTGGTGAAACCTGCAATCCTTGACGTGAATTCAGGCCGTTCCTAGCCTGCATCTCACAGAGGGAAGGCCCGCTATCCGCGACGCGGACGAGACGGGCCAAGCGGCGATGACGGGAAGCACGGCGAAGGCCAGCTCCTGTCTCGCGCAGAATCGGCCGGGATCGGCCGGCAAGCAGGATGCTGGGAGGATCGTTCGTGACGACACCGTCATTCCCGATGGCCGATGAGCCTGATCTCGCCGTGCAGGGCCTGCGGCGCCGCAGCCTGCTGCAATTGCTGACGGCGGGTGGTGCGGCGCTGGCCGCGCCCGGCCTGTGGAGCAGCTTCGCATCGGCGCAGACGCCGGTTGCCGGCGGCACGCTGACGATCGGCGCCGATGCCGATCCGATCGGGCTCGACCCGGTCACGGTCAACGCCTTCTCGTCCTTCGATTTCACCAGCCTGCTCTATACCGGGCTGCTGCGCTGGAACGCCCAGATGAAGGTCGAGCCCGATCTGGCGACGGGCTATGAGCAGCCCGATCCGAAGACTTATGTCTTCAAGCTCAGGCAGGGCGTGAAATTCCATAACGGCAAGGATTTCTCCGCTGCCGACGTGAAGCACACCTTCGACCGGATCATGAACCCGGCGACGGGCAGCCGGCTCAGGGCGCTCTATTCCAGCGTCGAGTCGGTGACGGTGATCGACCCCTTCACGGTCAAGTTCCAGCTCAACGCGACCGATGCGGCCTTCCTCAGCAACCTCGCCAGCAATCCCAATGGCGCGATCGTGCCGGCTGGCGTCGAGAACCTCGTCACCCAGCCGGTCGGCACCGGCCCCTTCGCCTTCGAGGCCTATCAGCCGAACCAGCAATTCTCGCTGACGCGCTTCGACGGCTATTACGAAAAGGGCGAGCCCTATCTCGCGAAGGTGATCTTCAAGTTCTACAAGGACCAGGCGACGCTGACCTCGGCGCTGCGCTCGCGCGCCATCGACATGACCTGGGTGAAGGACCCGAAGGTCGCGACCGCGATCTCGCGCGCCTCATCCAGCTTCGTCTCGGCGCCGGGCCAGACCTCTCGGACCTTCCCGATCTGGCTGAACATGAAGGCGAAGCCCCTCAACGACGTGAAGGTGCGTCGCGCGCTCAGCCTCGCAACCGACCGCAAGGCTTGCCTCGACACCGTGCTCGGCGGCGCCGGCAAGGTCGGTGCGATGATCCCGGAAAGCCAGGTCGGCGGCTATGACGGCGTGAGCGAACTGCCCTATTACAAGCACGCCCCGGCGGCGGCGAAGGCGCTGCTGGTCGAGGCCGGCTACCCGAACGGGCTCGATCTCGGCGACTATATCGTTGTCGCGGCCAACCCGCTCGACGTCGCCTGCGCGCAGATCCTGCAGCAGCAATGGCAGGCGGCCGGCATCACCGTGAAACTGGTGCCGATGGAGACCGCTCCGCTTCTCGCCAAATGGGCAAGCGGCGACTGGCCGACGCTGCTCTCGGTCGCTTTGTCTTGGACGCCGGATCCGGACGGTATTTTCCAGTACATCACCTCGACCAGTGGCTACGGCAAGGCGATGGGCTCGAACGATCCCGAGCTCGACAAGATGGTCGCCGAGGCGCGAGCCGAGCTCGACGTGTCCAAGCGTGCAGCGAAGAACCAGGCGATCCAGAAGCGCATCGCCGACAACGCCTATGTCATCCAGATCTACCAGTACCCGCTGCGCTGGGAGATCTGGTGGAACCATGTGCAGGGCTATGTGCCGCTCGCCGCGAATATCCGCTCCTTCGTGCGTACGACATGGCTAAAAAAATAGGTCCGGCCTGCCGCCTTCCGGCGGAGGTCTGTCGATGACGCGCTTCGTCCTCGGGCGTCTTGCCTGGATGGCTGCGATCCTGCTCGGCGTCTCCTTCGTCGCCTTCATGCTGATGCGGGCCATTCCCGGCGATTTCGCCATCGCGGCGGCGGGCTCGCAGAGCGTCGCGCCGGAGGTTCTAGCGACGATCCGGCGCGACCTCGGCCTCGACCAGCCGCTGATGGCGCAATATCTGAGCTGGCTCGGCGCGGCGCTGACCGGCGATTTCGGCAAGTCCTTCGTCACCCGCCAGCCGGTACTCGGCGAATTGCTGAACCGGCTCATCGTCACCATCCAGCTCACATTGCTCGCCGCCGTCATTGCAGCGGTGATGGGGGTCGCCTCCGGGCTGGCAGCGGCGCGCTTGCGCGGCGCGACCGACTGGCTGGTCCGGCTCTGGAACGGGCTGATGCTGGCGGTGCCGAACTATGTCGTGGCGACGCTGATCGTGCTGCTCTTCGGGCTCTACTTCCCGGAGATCACCGTGCTCGGCTACACGCCCTTTCTTGAGAGCCCGCTCGGCAATCTCGCCAGCCTGCTGCTGCCGGCCTTCGCGCTGGCGCTCGCGGTCTCCGTGACGATCGCGGAGAACACCCGCGCTGCCGTGCTCGAGGTTGCCAACCAGGATTTCGTCATGGTCGCCCGCGCCAAGGGACTGACGCCGGCCGCGATCCTGCGCGACTACCTGATGCGCAATGCGCTGACCCCGGTGATCACCGCAGCGGGCCTCAAGATCGCGGCGCTGCTCGGCGGCAGCATCCTGGTCGAGACCATCTTTGCCATTCCCGGCATGGGGCAGTACCTGTTCGATTCCATCAACAGCCGCGACTATCCGGTGATCCAGGCGATCGTGCTGGTCGCGGCCGGGATCGTCGTGCTGGTCAATACGATGATCGACATCGCCTATGCCCGCGTCGACGCACGGGTGCAGATGTGAGCGGCGCCGTGCAAGACAGCGCGCCGGTGGCTGCGGCGCGCAAGAGAACCGGGATCACGCAGGGCTGGCTCCTGCTCGGCGTCGGGCTCGCCATGCTGGCAGCGATGCTGGTGCTGACGATCTTTGCGCCGCTGGTCGCGCCTTATAACCCTTCCGCCACCTCGCCGGATTCGCTCGCGCCTGCGAGCGCCGCGCATTGGCTCGGCACGGATTCGATCGGGCGCGATGTGCTGAGCCGCCTGATCGTCGGCGGCCGGACGACGCTGCTGATCACGGTCTCGGCTGTGCTGATCGCGCTGGTGGCCGGACTGATCCTCGGGCTCGCGGCCGGCTACATGGGCGGGCGCACCGACGAGATCATCATGCGCCTGCTTGATGTCGTCTTCGCCTTCCCGGTGCTGCTGCTGGCGATCGCGGTGGTGGCAGCGCTGGGCCCGACCGTGCCGAACCTGATCCTGACCATCGCGATCGTCTACACGCCGGCCATGGCGCGGGTGGTCAGGGCGCCGGTGCTCAGCGTCAAGCAATGGGACCATGTCGAGGCGGCGCGCAGCGTGGGCATGAGCGAGATCAGGCTCGTGCTGCGCCATATCCTGCCGATCGTGGTCTCGCCGATCCTCGTCGCGACGAGCCTGACGCTGTCCCAGACGATCTTCACGGTGACGGCGCTGTCGTTCCTCGGCCTCGGCCCACCGCCGCCCGATCCGAACTGGGGCGGCATGCTCTCGGAAGCCCGCCAGTTCATGGAGCTCGCGCCCTTGACCGTGGTCGGCCCGGCTTTGGCAATCGTCTTCGCGACGCTGACCTTCATCATCATCGCCAATGGCTTGCGCGAGGTTCTGGATGTGGGGAGCGTGCGATGACCGGCCCGCTGCTCAGGGTGCGCGACCTGACCGCGACCGTGACCACGCGTCGCGAGGTGATCCAGGCGGTGCGCGGCATCTCCTTCGACATCAATGCCGACGAGGCGGTCGGCTTCGTCGGCGAATCCGGCTGCGGCAAGAGCGTCACCGCCAAGGCGCTGATGCGACTGGCGCCCGAGGGCGCCTCGATCGGGCTCGGCGGCTCCGTTGCCTTCTGGGGGCAGGAACTGCTCGGGCTCGGTGAGGACGAGATGCGCGATCTGCGCGGCCGGCGCATCGCGATGGTCTTCCAGGACCCGATGACCTCGCTCAACCCGGTGATGAGCATCGGCGCGCAGATGAGCGACATGCTCCGCCGCCATCTCGGCCTCTCTGTGAGGGACGCGCGCGCGCGCAGCGTCGAGCTGCTCGACCTCGTCGGCATTCCCGACCCGGCACGGCGGATCGACGATTTCCCGCACCAGTTCTCGGGCGGGCAGCGCCAGCGGGTGCTGATCGCGATCGCGATTTCCTGCGAGCCGGACCTGTTGATCGCCGACGAGCCGACCACGGCGCTCGACGTCACCGTGCAGGCGCAGATCCTGCGCCTGCTGCTGCGGCTCAGGGAAGAGCGCGGCATGGCGCTGATGCTGATCACCCATGATTTCGGCGTCGTCGCCGGCATGGTCGACCGGGTGAACGTGATGTATCGCGGCGAGATCGTCGAGGCCGGGCCTGTCGATGATGTGTTCGCACGGCCGCAGCATGCCTATACGCGGGCGCTGCTCGATGCCGTGCCGCGCCTGCAAGGGGCGGGGGCTGTGCGATGACGGAGCCGCTGCTGCAGGTTCGCGATCTTTCGGTGCTGTTTCCGGCGCGGCGTGGAGCTCCGCCGGTCAAAGCGGTCGAGCGCCTCTCCTTCGAGATCGCGCCGGGGCAGACGCTCGGGCTCGTCGGCCAGTCCGGATCCGGCAAGACCACGGCCGGGCGTGCCATCCTCCAGCTCCAGAAGGCGAGCGAGGGCTCGGTCCGGCTGATGGGGCAGGAGCTGACGACCATGCGCTCCGGCGAATTGCGCCGGATGCGCCGGCATATGCAGTTCGTGCTGCAGAACCCCTATTCCAGCCTGCATCCGCGCATGACCATCGGGCAGATCCTGAGCGAGCCCTTGCAGGTGCATCGCACGGTGCCGGCGAACCGCATCCACGAGCGCGTCGCGGAGCTGCTGGAACTGGTCAATCTCGATCCGTTGGTGATGCGGCGCTATCCGCACGAATTCTCCGGTGGGCAGCGCCAGCGCGTCGTCATTGCCCGCGCCTTGGCGGTCAATCCCGATTTCGTCGTCTGCGACGAGCCGGTCTCGGCGCTCGATGTGCGGACGCAGGCGCAGATCGTCACGCTGCTGCAATCGCTGCAGGAGAAGCTCGGCTTGTCCTATCTCTTCATTGCGCATGACCTCGCCATCGTCCGGGAGATGGCGCATCGCGTCGCCGTGATGTTCCGCGGGCGCATCGTCGAGATGGGCAGCGCAGCCCAAGTCTATGACAGCCCGGCCCATCCCTACACGCAGCTCCTGCTCGATGCGGTGCCGGTGCCCGATCCCGTGCTCCAGCGCGAGCGGCTCCGACGCCCGCCGCCCGATCTGCGCTTCCTCGACGGCGACGGCGGGGCTTGCGTCCATGGCGTCGATCACGCGCGGGCGGGGACGCCCGAATGGCATGAGGTCGTGCCGGGGCACGGCGTCTCCTGTCGCTACTGGCCGAAGGGAGCAGGACGAGAGGCGGCGTGAGCGATCGCTTGAATTGCGAGTTCTCAATCTTATCGCCCGGTCATCCCGGACGGAGCGAAGCGAAGATCCGGGATCCATTTCTGAGCATTTCCGATGAAGGTTCCGGAATGGATCCCGGGTCTCCCTTCGGTCGCCCGGGATGACATCGCTTCTTTCGGGGGAGGTCGAGCGTGTTCCTTCAGATGGAACATCCAATCCTTGACGCGAAATATCTGGCGCAACTAGGCTTTTGACGATGAGGCCGGGCTGAAGAAGTGGCCCGGAACGATGCCCTGAAGTCCGAGAAACCGCTTCGCCCGGCATCGGCCGGAGCAGCGGTCGCAATCCGGGAGGATGCCCGTGCGTCTGGCGTTGATCCACATCGTTCAGGAGACGAACGACTTCAATCCGCTGCTGACGACGCTTGCCGATTTCGAGGCGTTCGGCCTGGTCGAGGGCGAGGAGATCGCCCGGCAGTTCGGCGAGATCGGCCAGATCGGCGGACATTACGCGGCGGTGAAGGAGAGCGGGCTCGCCATCGAGACGATCCCGATCATCCGCGCCTGGGCCGTGGCGGGCGGGCGCATCTCGCGCGAGGCTTTCGACTTCTTCCAGGCGAAGATCCGGGCTGGCTTGGAAACGGTCGGGCCGATCGACGGGCTGGTCCTGCATCTGCACGGCGCCTGCGCGGCCGAGGGCATCGACGATGTCGAGGGCGAGCAGGCCGAGCTCTGCCGCAAGATCCTCGGGCCGGACGTGCCGATCCTCCTCGGGCTCGATCACCACGCCAATGTCACCCACAAGATCATGGCCAATTGCACGGCCATCGTCGGCCACCGCACCCAGCCGCACGACGTGTTCGACACCGGCAAGGTCGGGACCGAGGTGCTGCTGCGCATCCTCACCGAGAAGTGCAAGCCAGTCATGGCCTGGCGCAAGATCCCGCTGCTGTCGCATCAGGAGCAGTTCCTGACCTCGAAGGGGCCGATGAAAATCTGGTTCGACCGGGCCCGTGCCATCGAGGCGGACCGGCGCGTGTTGCAGGCCTCGAACTATCCGATGCAGCCATGGCTCGATGTCGCCGAAGGCGGCTGGTCGACGATCGTGGTCACCGATGGCGACAAGGCGCTGGCAGAAAAGCTCGCGGATGAGCTCGCCGATCTCGCCTGGTCGATGCGCGACGATTTCCAGATTCGCGAGGCGGTCTCCATCGACGATGCCGTGCGCAAGGCCGATGCGGCCGAGCGCGGCATCGTCGTGGTCAGCGATACCGGCGACACCGTTTTCGGCGGCGCGGCCGGCGACAGCAACCTGCTGCTGGAATCGATGCTGCGGCTCGGCATCAGGAGCAAGGCGCTGATCCCGCTGATCTCGCCCAAGGCCGTCGCGACACTGACGGCGGCGGGCGAGGGCGCCGAGGTGACGCTGCCGCTCGGTGGCGATGCCGCCACCGCCTTCTTCAAGCCGCTGACGGTAACGGGGCGGGTCAGGAAGCTCGGCGGCGGCTCGATCCCGCTGAAGTTCAACCATCAGCCCGAGGTCGATATGGGCCGCGTCGCGGTCTTCGATGTCGGGCCGGTGACGCTCCTGATCTCGGAGCTGCGCGGCGTCGCCGGTAATGTGCCCGATGTCTACGAGGCCTTCGGCATCGACCTCTCCGACTACAAGATGGCGGTGCTCAAGACGGCCTCGAACTTCCAGTATTTCGACCGCATCGCCTCCGGGCTCGTCCGTGCCGATACGCGCGGGCCGGGGCAATCGGACGTGTTCACCTTGCCGTGGCAGCGGATTCCGCGCCCGGTCTATCCGTTGGAGACAATAAGCGACTGGCGGGCACACTCGTCCCAGCCGGGAGCGGGGACGTGCTGAGACGAAACCAACACAACAAGAGGGGAAAGCGATGACAAAGCTGTCGCGACGTCAATTCGGCATGGCCGGCCTTGCGCTGGCGGGCGTATCCTTGGCGGGAGCCCTCCCGGCTTCCGCCCAGCAGCTCAAGGGCGGGAGACTGCGCGTCGCCGTGCTGAGCGAGCTGGCGAACTACGATCCGCAGCAGCTCTCGACGGTGAATTTCCACGTCATCAAGAACCTCTATGACAGCCTGATCGAATACACGCCGGAGGGGAAACCGGAGCCCAGCCTGGCGACGGCATGGACGATCGCGCCTGACAAGACCTCGGTGACGCTGAAGCTGCGCAGCGGCGTGACCTTCCATAGCGGCACGCCGTTCAAGGCGGATTCCGTGTTGGCGACCCTGCAGAAGGGGGCCGATCCCAAACGCGGCAAGAACGTCTTCGCGACCATGTCGATCGTCAAGGACTGGTCGGCACCGGACGATGCGACGGTGACGATCAACTTCAAGGCACCGGTGCCCGAGCGGCAGATGCTCGACCTGCTGCAATTCCTGATCCCGATCGACCCGAAGGGCATCGACACGGTCGAGACCGTGCCGGCCGGCACTGGGCCGTACACGCTGGTCAACCGCGCCGTCGGCCAGAGCCTGACGCTCAAGGCCAACCCGAAATACTGGCGCGAGAAGCAGCCGATCGTGCAGGACCTCGTCTTCACGGTGTTCAGTGAGGACGCTTCCGCCAGCGCGGCGCTGGAATCGGGCGCGGTCGACATCGTCTATAACGGCTCCTCGCGCAGCGCGGTCCGGCTCAAGAATGCCGGCTTCCAGGTCTTCGCCGGGCCGGGGCCGCTGGTACAGGTCTTCCGCATCAACTCGACGCGCGGGCCGTTCCGCAACAAGGCGTTCCGGCAGGCCTTCAACCATCTGATGGACCGGGCGAGCATCCTGCGGGTCGGCTATGCCGGCATGGGCAAGGTCGTGGCGCTGCCCTGGGCGCCGGCGAGCCCGGCCTATGACGAGAGCTACAACGCGACCTATGCCTATGATCTGGAGAAGGCGAAGAAGCTGATCGCCGCTTCCGGCCTCTCCGCCGACGAGACCAAGAACTGGAAGCTCCTGGTCAACGGCAGCGACGAGCCGTCCGTCGCGATCAGCCAGATCGTGCAGGGCTCGCTGCAAAAGATCGGCATTCCCGTCGAGCTCGACATGCGGCAGGGCGCGGAATACGTCACCGCGCTGCTCGGCGGCGATTTCGCGGCGACCTTCGGCGCCGTCGGCAATGTCCAGAAGTTCCCGTCGCGCGTCGCCACCAACTCGATCTACCGCACCTCGGGCAATCCGGTCCTGAAGGACCCGCATCCGCATCCCGACTATGTCGCGGCGATCGCCAGGGTCGATGCTACGTCGGGCGGCGCGGTGGAGGTGAAGGCTGCCTATGACAACCTCAACAAGGTTCTGGTCGAGGAGGCCTTCGGCATTCCCACCAACTCCTACGATGTCGGCCTGATCGTCGCCTCCGACAAGATCGGCGGCGTGACGCTCGATATGGACAACCTCTTCATCGCGCGCACCATCGGCTTCAAATGATGCGGCTTGACGGGGCCGGACGGCGCCAGCGCGGCGTCTGGCGATGACGGAGACGCTTGCCCGGCTCAAAGCCCTGCTGCGCCGGCTGATTGCCCGGCGCGGCGCGGCCTTGGGGCTCGGTTTCCTCGCGCTGGTCGCGCTGGCGGCAGGTTTTGCAACCGTGCTGCCTTTCGATCCGCTGTCGCAGAGCGTGGCGGCCTCGCTATTGCCGCCATCGGCCGAGAACTGGTTCGGCACGGACGAACTCGGCCGCGATATCCTGGCGCGCGTCATCTATGGCGCGCGAACCTCACTGTTCACGGCGGCCGGCGCGGTCATCATTGCGGCGCTGGTCGGCGTGCCGATCGGGCTCGCTGCCGGCTTCTATGGCGACTGGCGCGATTCACTCCTGATGCGCTGCATCGACGTGCTCTTGGCGCTGCCGAACATCCTGTTCGCGATGGCGCTGATCGCCGTGCTTGGACGCAGCCAGGGCGCGGCACTGATCGCGGTCGGCATCGCCGGCATCCCGGGTTTCGCCCGCATCGCGCGGGCGCAGGTCATGGCCTTGCGCCAGCTCGATTTCGTCACGGCGGTGCGCGGCTTCGGCGGCAGCCCCGGCTACATCATGTTTCGAACGATCCTGCCCAACGCCCTGAGTCCATTGGTGGTTCAGGCGATCGTGCTGGCCTCGATCGCGATCCTGCTGGAGGCGGCTTTGGCTTTCCTGGGAGTCGGCGTGCCGCCGCCGACGCCGAGCTGGGGTGAGATGCTGCGCACCGGCAAATCCTACCTCTACGAGGCACCGACCTATGCGGTTCTGCCCGGTATCGTGCTGACGCTGACGATCCTCTCGCTCGACACGATCGGCCGGGCGCTGACCGCGATCCTCGACCGCGACGGGACCGATGCGAGCGGCGAGACGATCGGGGGGCGGCGATGACGGCCTATGTTCTGCGCCGCCTCTTCCAGATGCTGCCGGTGCTGCTGATCGCCTCCTTCGCGATCTTCGCGATGATCTATGCCGTTCCGGGCGGACCGGTCGCGGTGATCGTCGGCGAGAATGCCGGACCCGAGGAGATCGCCGCCGCGATCCAGCGCTACGGGCTCGACCGGCCGATGGTCGTGCAATACGCGGACTGGCTCGGCAGGGCGATGGTGGGCGATTTCGGGCTCTCGCTGCATAGCCGCCAGCCGGTGCTTCAACTGATCGGGGAGCGCTTGCCGGCGACATTGCAGCTCGCGCTGGCGGCGATCTTCGTCGCGCTTCTCATCGGCATTCCCGTGGCGATCGCGAGCGCGGTTCGGCCGAATTCCTGGCTCGACCGGTTGCTCAGCGGCTGGAGCGCCCTGGCGCTGGGCGTCCCGACCTTCTGGCTCGGCATTCTCTTGATCCTGCTTTTCGCGGTGGAACTGCGCTGGCTGCCCTCGGCCTCGCGCCATGTCCCGTTCTGGGAATCGCCTGTTGATGCGCTGCGCAGCCTCGCGCTGCCGGCGATCACGCTCGGAACCTATGTCTCGGGCATCCTGGCGCGCTTCCTGCGAGCCTCGCTGATCGGCGAGGCGCGGGCGGACTATGTCCGCACCGCCCGCGCCAAGGGCGTGCCGGAAAACCGCATCGTCGGCCTGCACATCATGCGCAATGCGCTCCTGCCCTTCGTCACCATCGTCGGGCTGATGATGGCGAACTTCATCGGCGGCGCCGTGGTGACGGAGGCGGTCTTCACCTATCCGGGGCTCGGGCGCCTGCTGATCCAGGCGATCACCACCCGCGACTACCCCCTGCTTCAGGGCTGCATCCTGGTGATCCTGGTCGCCTATATGCTGATCAACCTCACGGTCGACATGCTCTACGCCTGGATCGACCCGCGGATCGAATACCGATGAGCGCCTCAGCGCAGATCGGCCGTGGGCCGCGAGCCGAGATGGGTCGAGATGCCCGCGGCGACCTCGCGCAGGCGCGTACCGACCTTGGCGGCCAGCGAATGCGGCATCCGCATCAGCGGCGCGGAGACGCTCAGCGCCGCGACGGGATAGCCGTCCTCGTCGAGGATCGGCACGCCGACGCACATGGCGCCGTCCTCGTTCTCACCCATCTCCGTGGCATAGCCGGTGCGGGCGACCTGCCTGAGCTGCCGCTCGATCTCCTCGCGCTCGAGCAAGGTGCGGCCGGTGCGCTCGGTGAGCGGCAGGTCGAGCTGCCTTTGCCGCTCCGCCTCGGGCAGGAAGGCGAGGATCGCCTTGCCAAGCGCGGTCGAATGCATCGGATGGCTCTCGCCGATCCGGGCCTGCATGCGCAGCGAGCGGTTGGCCTCGATCAGGTCGATATAGACGACCCTGCCGTTGCCTTTCACGGCGAGGTTCACGGTCTCGTTGAACTCCTGCATCAATTCGATCATCGCCGGGCGGGCGAGTTCGCGGACCTTGCTGACGCTGGCATCGGCGCGGGCGATGGCGCGCAGTTGCGGCCCGAGATTATAGCGGTCGGTCGCGCGGTTGTGGTCGAGGAAGCCGGCGGCGGTCAGCGTCTGCAGATAGCGGAAGGTCGTCGTCTTCGGGATCTTGAGCTCCTTGCTGACGGCGGTGAGCGCGATCTCGTGGCCGTGGCGGGCGACCAGCTCCAGCACCTTCAGCGCCTTCATCACCGGCTGCACGACATAGGGGTTGTCGGTTTTCCTGGGCATGGCCGCTCCGCTGGTCGGGCTCGCTCGAGAGCCAGCATGGCTAACCCCGACGAATTCCGCAAGGCGAAACCGCTGTTCCTTTACGCGGAGCGAGCGGTCTGGTCTGGTCGGGACAACAGCAGGAGGCAACGCAGTGACAGGCAATGGCAGCCAGCAGGCGGGCGCTCTGCGCTTTGACGAATCCGCCCGGCAGATCGCGGCGAATGCGCGTTTCATCGCCGGCGGCGTGAACAGCAATTTCCGGCTGGGCATGCAGCCCGGGCCGCTCGTCTTCGAGCGCGGCGAGGGCGCCTATCTCATCGATGCCGACGGTAACCGGATCATCGACTATTACTGCGGCATGGGCGCGACCGTGCTCGGTCATACGCCGGCACCCGTCATCGAGGCGGTGAAGCGCCAGGCTGAGAAAGGTATCCTCTTCGCCGGCCAGATGCCGATCGAGGCGGAAGCGGCGCAACTGATCTGCGAGCGCATTCCCTCGGCGGAACGGCTGCGCTTCGGCTCATCCGGTTCGGAGGTGGCGCAGGCGGCGATGCGGCTGGCGCGCGCGGCGACGGGTAAGCGCACCATCGTCAAGTTCGAAGGGCATTACCACGGTTGGTTCGACAACATCCTGTGGTCGACCGCGCCGGGGCTGAATGCGGCAGGTCCCGAGGAGGCGCCGACACCGGTGATCGGCAGCAAGGGGCAGGACCCGGAGGCGGGCGAGGGGCTCTCGATCCTCGGCTGGAACGATCTCGCGGCGCTGGAAGCGCGGCTTGCCAAGGGCGATGTCGCGGCCGTGCTGATGGAGCCGGCGATGTGCAACCAGGGCGCCATCGCGCCGGCACCGGGCTATCTGGAAGGCGCGCTAGCGGCCTGCCGCAAACATGGCGCGATCCTCATCTTCGACGAGGTCATCACCGGTTTCCGGCTGGGGCGTGGCGGGGCGCAGGAGCGTTTCGGTGTGACGCCCGATCTCACCCTGATGGCGAAGGCGATCGCCAACGGCTTCCCGGTCGCGGCGATCGCGGGCCGGGCCGACCTGCTCGACCTCTTCGCCGATGGTGTGCTGCATGGCGGCACCTTCAACGCCCAGCCGGTGGCGATGGCGGCGCTGGTCGCGACCCAGAAGGCGCTGACGCCGGAGCACTACGAGCGCAGTTCCGTCCATGGCCAGCGCCTGCAGGACGGCATCCGCGCGATCCTGAAAGAGGCGGGCATCAAGGCGCAGGTCGCCGGCTTCCCGCTGATGTTCCATGTCGCCTTCGGGCTCGACGCACCGGCGCGGAACTACAGGGATGTCGCGCGTGCCGACAAGGCCGCCTATAGCCGCTTCGCCCATGAACTGCTCAAGCGCGGCGTGCGCGTGCTGGAGCGCGGCGCCTGGTTCGTGTCGTCGGAGCACGACGCGGCGGTGGTCGATGCGACGCTGGCGGCGGTGCGAGACGCGGCGCGGGCGATGGCGTAGCGGCGCCGCGCAACGGTTCAACCGGAGCGGTCTAGGGCCTCTCCCCTTGTCATTCCGGGGATTCGCGGAGCGAAGAACCCGGAACCCACGACCGGGCGAGCGGCCGGCAACCGAATACTCCATGTCCCACCCAGTCGTGGGTTCCGGGTTCGCGCCTGCGGCGCGCCCCGGAATGACAAGGGTGGTTCGCCATGCGCTTGGCTCCTGCATGCAGCATGCGCCCTGCCATTGACCGCGCCGCGTACCGTACCGGATAGTTCGCTCCGAGAGGGAGCGAAGACCGATGCCGCAGCCGAGACCGTCCACCGCGCTTGCCGGGCTCAAGGTGCTGGACCTGACGCGGGTGCGGGCGGGGCCGACCTGCGTGCGCGTCTTCGCCGATTTCGGGGCCGACGTGATCAAGGTCGAGAGCCCGCCGGGGCTCGATCCCAACGAGAACATGAGCGGGCCGCGCCTCGGCTACGACATGCAGAACCTGCATCGCAACAAGCGCTCGCTGGCGCTGAACCTCAAGACGCCCGAAGGCAAGGCGATCCTGATGAAGCTCGTCGACGAGGCCGATCTCGTCGTCGAGAATTTCCGGCCCGACGTGAAGGAGCGGCTCGGGCTCGATTTCGAGACGCTGCATGCCCGCAATCCGCGGCTGATCCTGGTCTCGATCTCCGGCTTCGGCCAGTCCGGCCCGTACCGGACGCGCGCCGGCTTCGACCAGATCGCGCAGGGCATGGGCGGGATGATGTCGGTGACCGGCCTGCCCGGTCAGGGGCCGGTGCGGGCCGGAATCGCGCTCGCCGATTCCTCGGCCGGGCTCTATGGCGCGGTCGGCGCGCTGGTCGCGCTGCAGGAGCGGGCGGTCTCGGGGCGGGGGCAGTGGGTGCAGACCTCGCTGCTCGAGGCCCAGATCGCGATGATGGATTTCCAGGCCGCGCGCTATCTCGTCGAGGGCTCGGTGCCGCCGCAATCCGGCAACGACCACCCCTACCAGACGCCGATGGGCGTCTACCGGACGCGCGACGGCGCGATCAATCTCGGTGTTGGCGGCGAGGAGCAGTGGCGCTCGTTCTGCCGGGCGATCGGGCGACCGGAATGGGGCGCCGATGCCCGCTATGACAGCACGGAGAAGCGCTTCGCCCGTCGGCCGGAACTGCGGGAGCTGATCGAGGAGATTTTTGCGGCAGCGGACAGCGCCGATTGGCTGGAGGCGATGGAGCGCAACAGCGTGCCGGCCGGGCCGATCTATGCGGTCGACGAGATGTTCGAGGACCCGCAGGTGCGCCATCTCGGCATCGCCAAGCCGGTGAGCCATCCCGAACTCGGCGATATCCGGCTGATCGGCCAGCCGGTGACGCTGTCGCGGACGCCGGCCGATGTCGCGACGCCGACGCCTGCGGCCGGCGCCCACAACGACGAGATTCTGGCCGATCTCGGCTATGACGAAGCCGGGCTCGCGCGCTTGCGGGCCGATGGCGTGATCTGACGGAGAGCCTGCGTGAACGACGAAATCCTGTATGTGGTCGAGGGCGGGGTCGGCACGATCACGCTCAACCGGCCCCAGGCGCGCAACGCGCTGACCTTCGCCATGTACGAGCGCATCGCCGAGATCTGCCGTGACCCGGCCGCGCATGGCGATCCACGCGTCATCGTCATGACCGGGGCGGGCGACAAGGCCTTTGCGGCCGGCACAGACATCGCCCAGTTCCGCTCCTTCTCCAGCGCCGAGGATGCGCTGGCCTATGAGGAGCGGATCGAGACCGTGATCGGTACGATCGAAAGCTGCCCTGTGCCGACAATTGCCGCGATCTCCGGCGCCTTCACGGGTGGCGGTGCGGCGATCGGGCTCGCCTGCGACCTGCGCATCGCGACGGAGACGGCGCGCTTCGGATTCCCAATCGCGCGCACGCTCGGCAACTGCCTGTCGATGGAGAATTACGGGCGGCTCTACGCCATTCTCGGCCCGGCGCGGGTCAAGGACATCGTCTTCACCGCCCGGCTGGTCGAGGCGGAGGAGGGCGCGCGCATCGGGCTCTATAATGAGCTGGTGCCGGATCACGAGGCGCTGATGCGCCGAGCGCGCGAACTGGCAGTGATCATCGCCGGCCATGCGCCCCTGACGATGCGCGCGACCAAGGAAGCGATGCGCCGCCTGACGGCCGCGACCGCTTCAGGGATCGACGGCCATGATCTGGTGACGCTCTGCTACACCAGCGCCGATTTCCGCGAGGGCATGGAAGCCTTCCTGGGCAAGCGGACGCCGAATTGGCAGGGCAGGTAGCTCCTCCAGATTTTCACCGGAACCACGCCGTCGTCCCGGGCGGAGCGAAGCGGAGGCCCGGGATCCATTCCGGAGCGCTCCTGATGAAGGTTCCGGCATAGATCCCGGATCGGCGCCGCTTTGCGGCTTGTCCGGGATGACCCACGTTTCTGCTCGGAGCGTCATGCTCGCCCTTGTGGCGAGCATCCACGTCTTGACCACGGCCTTCGCCCAGCGAAGACGTGGATGGTCGGGACAAGCCCGACCATGACGGCGTACCGTGACGCCTGCCTCAGACCGGCTTTCCGAGCTGGCCGAGTTCGTGCAGCAGGGCCGCACCCGTGCGCAGGCCGCTGTAGAAGCAGTCCAGCGTCATGTTCTCGTTGGGGGCGTGGTTGGCTTCGTCGTGATTGGCATAGGGCGTCACGAAGGCCGGGATGCCCAGGATCTTGGTGAAGACGTAGTTCGGCAGGCTGCCGAAGCCGGCCGGGATCAGCAGAGGCTCTTCGCCCTGCGCGGCGACGAAGGCGCGGCGCAGCGGCGCGGTATAGGGCGAGGCGATCGAGGTCTTGGAGGGCTGCATGCCCTTCTCTTCGCAGATGAACTCGACTTCGGGCGCGTGCTTTTCGACGTGCGCCCGGACCTTGCGCAGGATGTCCTCCGGGTCCTGCGCTTCGACGAGGCGGATGTCGCATTTCACCAGCGCCTCGTTCGGCAGCACGGTCTTGGTGCCCGGCCCGCCATAGCCGCCATGGAAGCCGTTGATGGTCAGCGTCGGCCGGAAGCAGAGGCGCTCGTAGAACGGGCGATCCGCGGGCGCATCGAGGCGGGTGAGCCCGACCCCCTTCTTGAAGGCCTCGATGTCCAGAGGCAGGTGCTCGACCGCTTCCAGCTCCTCCGCCGTCGGCGGCTCGATGTCGTCATGGAGTCCGTCGATGGTGATCTCGCCTTCGGGGTTCTTCATCGTCGCGAGGAGATGGACCAGCGTCCAGATCGGGTTCGGCACGACGCCGCCGAAATTGCCGGAATGGACGTCGCGGCTGGCATGGCGGCAGCGCAGGTCGAAGGAGACGACGCCGCGCGAGCCGAACTTGATCGAGGGCGCGCCGCTGGCATGGCGCGGGCCGTCGGCGGTGACGGCGAGGTCGGCTTGCAGCAGATGCGGGTTGGCGCGGACGAAGCCGGCGATGTTCGGGCTGCCGATCTCCTCTTCGCCCTCAAGCACGAGGATGACGTTGCAGGGCAATTCGCCATGGACCTTGAGGTGGGATTCGATCGCGAGGATCTGGGCGAAATGCTGGCCCTTGTTGTCGCCGACGCCGCGCGCATAGAGCCGGCCGTCGCGGATCGTCGGCTCGAAGGGCGGCGAGACCCATTTGTCGAGCGGGTCCGGCGGCTGCACGTCGTAATGGCCGTAGAGCAGCACGGTCGGCTTGCCCGGCGCCTTCTCCCAGCGCGCGACGACGACCGGATGGCCTTCGGTCGGGATCAGGCTGGTCTCGAGGCCGATCTCCGTGAGCATGTCGACGAGCAGCAGGCCGACCTCGGCGATACCGATATTCTCGGCGCTGATGCTGGGATGGCGCAGATACGCGATGAGGCGGTCGAGGAAGGCGCTGCGGTTGGTCTCGATATGGTCGAAGACCGCGGCGAGTGCGTCTGAGGAAGCCATAGCCAATGCCTGACAGGAGAGGAATCCGTGCCGCCCGCCGAGCGGGGGGCGCAAGCGGCGGCCGTGCGGCCACCGAAAGCAGCCTAGACGCGGGGCCTGTGGTGCTCAAGCGCGGGTAGGGCGGTCGCGGCGACTGGCAGCCTTGCGAATTTTGCTGGTCGGCTCGCTCCTTGTTAAGTTCTTGTTTTGTTCTATTCATGCGATCATGCAGCTCGTTCTCGACCTTGACGGTGGGCGAGAGTTCCGGCCGCGAGAAGGCCGCCGCCCGCCCCGTTATTTCTTCGCGCTCCTCCCGGATGCGGAGGCTGGGCTGCAGATCGACCAGCTTGCGCGCGCTCTGCACAGTCGTCTTCACCCTGGGAGGCCGCTGCGCGGTCCCGACAAGTATCATGTGACCCTGCGGGGGATCGCGGTCCCCGACGGCCCGTTCGGGCAGAGCATCGCGATGGCACGTCAGGTCGCCAAGACAATCCGGAAGACCTCCTTCGCTGTCATGTTCAATCAAGCGGCAAGCTTCGGTAAGCCTACGAACTACGCGTTTTCGCTGATGACATGTGAGGATTTGCCGGGCGCCAACGGCTTGTCCGGCACGCTCCTCGACGCCTTGCGACGCGCCGGGCTCAAGGTCGATGGGTCGAGCTTCCGGCCGCATGTGACGATGTTCTACGACCGGAAACGTCGGGAGCCGATCGATGTGCCGCCGCTGAGCTGGCAGGTGCGCGAGTTCGTCCTGATCGAGAGCATCGATAACAGGGAGTACGTGATTTTAGGCTCTTGGCCGCTGGACTGACTTCCATGCAGCCGTGCAAGGCCGGCTTGCGGCAATCGGGGTCGTGTCCCGTTGCTTTGGTCGCGGCCGGCTCTATCGTTCGCGGCCGAAGCCTCATCCGATTCAGACGGAGCCTCTCATGGCCGACTTGTCCGCTTTCCCGATCACCAAGCGCTGGCCCGCCGCGCATCCCGACCGCATCCAGCTCTATTCGCTGCCGACGCCGAACGGCGTGAAGGTCTCGATCGCGCTGGAGGAGCTGGAGCTGCCCTACGAGCCGCATCTCATCGATATCGGCAAGAACGAGACCTGGGGGCCGGAATTCCTGTCGCTGAACCCCAACGGCAAGATCCCGGCGATCATCGACCCCAACGGCCCGGGGGGAAAGCCGTTCGGCCTGTGGGAATCCGGTGCGATCCTGCTCTATCTCGCCGAGAAGACCGGCAAGCTCCTGCCGAAGGACCCTGCCGCCCGCTACGAGACGATTCAGTGGGTGTTCTTCCAGATGGCGGCGATCGGCCCGATGTTCGGCCAGCTCGGCTTCTTCCATAAATTCGCCGGCCGCGAATACGAGGATAAGCGCCCGCGCGACCGCTACGCCAGCGAGAGCAAGCGCCTGCTCGGCGTATTGGAGGATCGGCTCGCGAGCCGCACCTGGATCATGGGCGACGACTACAGCATCGCCGATATCGCGATCCTCGGCTGGGTACGCAATCTCGTCGGCTTCTACGGCGCGGGCGAACTCGTCGACTATGCGAAGCTGACCCATGTGCCGATCTGGCTGGAGCGCTGTCTGTCGCGCCCCGCGGTCCAGCGCGGCCTCGATAGCCCGAAGCGCCCGGCCTGAGGTTTGATTTAGAACTTCAGCCCTCGTCCTGAGGAGGCCCGAAGGGCCGTCTCGAAGGGCGTTCCAGTTGCCTCCGGAGCCTCCTGGAACATCCTTCGAGACGCCATTCCCGAACGGAATGGCTCCTCAGGATGAGGGCTTGATGAACTTTCAATGAGATTCAGGGGTGTTCGAGCGTGGCTATCACGATCTACGGCATCAAGAACTGCGACACGATGAAGAAGGCGCGCGTCTGGCTCGATGGCCACGGCGTCGCGGTCGCGTTCCATGACTACAAGACGAGCGGGATCGACCGGGCTTCGCTTGAACGCTGGGTCAAGGAGCACGGCTGGGAGACGGTGCTGAACCGCGTCGGAACCACCTTCCGCGCGCTGCCCGACGCCGAGAAGCAGGGGCTCGATGCCGGGAGGGCGATCGCGCTGATGTTGGCGCAGCCCTCGATGATCAAGCGGCCGGTGCTCGACCTCGGCAAAGGCAAGACGATCGTGGGCTTCAAGCCGGAGATCTACGAGGCGGCGCTGGGGCGAAGCTAACGCTGAAAGCGTTATCCGGATCTTTGCAGCGCCTGTGTAGTTTTAGTGGCTGCTGCAAGGGCTGCTTGGAACGTTGCGCCTTATGATGCGCAGCCATGTTGGTTCGACGTTCCTCGGCGCACAGCGCTTTGCCCTCGGTGTCTTACGGTCCGTTTCGCCAGATGGAGGCGGTGCCGTGGCTGATGCTGGCCGCGTCAATGCGGATTGTCGCCTTCGCGGGCGGGCTGATCGCTGTGCCGGCGCTCATCATCGCGAATGTCGCATTGCTGCTGGCATTCGTGATCGTGGCATGGCGTATGGTGCTGATCAGCGACGGTCAATCCGGTCTGGGGCAGCTCGCGTTCTCGCAGCAACTCAGAATGACGCGCCATGTGCTGCTGCCCATACTGGGACTTCTGGTCGTGGCGACGGTGGCCGCGGCAGCATCGGGGCTATTCACCCGGCCCGGGACATTCATGCTCGGCTTCGATGGCATCGCGTTCGATCAGCATACGCATGCCGGTCGCGTCTGGAGCGGTTTCGTCGCCGCAATCGTGCTGCTGATGGTCCTGCAGGTCGATGAGAGCGCGAAGCCGAGTCTCTTTCGCGCCATGCGGGAGTTCATGCGGCGCATTCGCTGGCTGCTGCCCGGCGTTCTTCTGGTTGGCGCCTCCGCAATCCTCCTGGCGCCGATCCAAGGCTGGTTCCGGTTGTGGATCCGCGATATCTGGCTGGGGCAGGGCGTGCCCATCGGGGTCAAGGCGCTGCTGTCTCTCAGCTACGTCGTGATCTTCGCGACGCTGCGGCTTTGGCTGACGGTTGCGATTTTGGTCTTTGCGCTGCGCCAATCGTACCGAGCCTGACCGCTTGCCGACAGGCGACTTGAGCGGAGCGCTTCTGCGTACATGGCCTTTCGCCCAGCGGGGGGATGCGCTACCTCGCAGGCCATGACCGTTCAGCCCCATCCCGCGCAGCCCGAGATCGCTGCCACACCCGAATTCACCTTCAAGGTCGCCGCCCGCGACGGCGCCGCGCGCACCGGCGCGATCAGCATGCCGCGCGGCGTCATCCGCACGCCGGCCTTCATGCCGGTCGGCACCGCCGCGACCGTCAAGGGCATGTATCCCGATCAGGTGAGGGCGCTCGGCGCCGATGTCGTGCTCGGCAACACCTATCACCTGATGCTGCGGCCCGGCGCCGAGCGCGTCGCCCGGCTCGGCGGCCTGCACAAGTTCATGAACTGGCCGCACCCGATCCTGACCGATTCCGGCGGCTTCCAGGTGATGTCGTTGTCGCAATTGCGCAAGCTGACCGAGGAGGGCGTGACCTTCCGATCGCATATCGACGGCTCGAAGCATGTGCTCAGCCCCGAGCGGTCAGTCGAGATCCAGAACCTGCTCGGCTCCGATATCGTGATGCAGCTCGACGAATGCGTGGCGCTGCCTTGCGAGGAGAAGGTCGCGGAGAAGGCGATGCGCCTGTCGCTGCGCTGGGCCGAGCGCTGCAAGACCGCGTTCGGCGACCATCCGGGCCGGGCGCTGTTCGGCATCGTGCAGGGCGGGGACGTGCCGCATCTGCGCGTCGAAAGCGCGCGCGAACTCGCTGCCATGGACCTCAAGGGCTATGCTGTCGGCGGGCTCGCGGTCGGCGAGCCGCAGGACGTGATGCTGGCGATGATCGAGACGGTCGAGCCGCATCTGCCGCAGGAGAAGCCGCGCTACCTGATGGGCGTCGGCACGCCCGACGACATCGTCAAATCGGTGGCGCGCGGTATCGACATGTTCGACTGCGTGATGCCGACGCGCGCCGGCCGCCATGGCCAGATCTTCACACGTTTCGGCCGGATGAACCTGAAGAACGCCAAGCATGCCGAGGACCCGCGTCCGGTCGACGCGCAATCCTCCTGCCCGGCCGCCAACAGCTGGTCGCGCGCCTATCTGCACCATCTCGTCAAGGCCGAGGAGATGCTCGGCAAGATGCTGCTGACCTGGGTGAACCTCGCCTATTACCAGGATCTGATGGCGGGCTTGCGCGCCGCGATCGCCGCCGGACGGCTCGAGGATTTCATCGCCGAGACCCGCGAAGGCTGGGAAAGGGGCGAGCCGGCTTGAGCACGGGCCTCGCCCTGCTGCCTCTCAAGATGGCGCTCGCGGCCTGCGTGGTCGTGAGCTGTTCGATGCTGGCCGAGCGCGCCGGGCCATTGATGGCGGCGATGATCGCGACCCTGCCGATCTCGCTCGGGCCGGTCCTCGTTTTCCTCGCGCTCGACCATGGTCCGGACTTCATCGCGGGGGCTGCGCTGGGCACGATGAACGCCAATGCGACCCATGCCAGCTTCGTGCTGAGCTATGTGCTGCTGGCCCAGCGCCATGGCGTGCTCGTCTCGCTGGGAGGGGCGCTGACAATCTGGACGGTGCTGCTGCTGGTTCTGCGCAGCATGGCGCTGCCGGTCGTCCCGCTCACGGTGCTGACCGTGCTCGCCCTGTCGGTCGTGCATGTGCTGGTGCGGCCTTATCTCAAGGTGCGGGCAAAGCCGCCGGCCGGGATTTCGCGCTATGCTATTCCGATCCGCGCGGCCTGCGTCGCGGCGCTGGTCGGCATCGTGACCGGCCTCAGTGAACGCGTCGGCCCGCAATGGTCCGGCATCCTCGCCGGCCTGCCGATCATCCTGTCGAGCCTGATCATCATCCTGCACACCCGCGCAGGCGGCCCGGCGGCCGCCGCCGTCATCGGCAGCAGCGCGCTCGGATTGCTTGGAGCCGGGCTGGGGCTGGCTGCTGTGCATCTCGCTGCCGTGCCCTGGGGCTCATGGACGGCGCTGGGACTCGGTCTCGCCATCGCGGTTCTGTGGAACCTGATCCTGCTCGGGCTGGCGCGCCGGGCGGCGCCATGACGCCACGAACAGGCCGCCGATGATCAGCACGATGCCGGCGAGCTGAAGCGAGGACGGGATCTCGCCGAGCGCCGGGATCGCGAGCAGCGTGCCGGTGACCGGGATCAGCGGCGGGAAGCGCCCGACCACGGACGGCCCCAGCACATGTGCCGCCCAGCCCCAGACCCAGAGCCCGACGATGACGTTGAGAACGCCCTGGTTGAAGCCGTGGAGCGCGAGCACCCACCAGGGCGCGACGTCGAAGCCGCGGAAATAGAACAGGAAATAGACCGGCAGGTAGACGAGCGACAGGACCGAGACGATCGCCGTCGCCCTCAGGCCGTCGACCTGCCAGCGCTGGATCATCAGGGGATAGAAGCCCCAGAGCAGGCCGACGCCGAGAAAGCAGAGATCACCGCGCAGGGTCATGGCGTTCGCGCCCGCGCTGCCGGCGATGCCGAGGCAGATCAGACCGGCGAGCACGCCGGCGACGCCGACCATGAGCCGCCCGGTCAGGGCGGCGCCGAACATCACGACCGAGCCGATGATGCCGATCAGCGTCACCGTGCCCGGCCCGATGGTGGCGCCGTGCGCGGCGGGCGCCATGGTGAGACCGGTCAGCATCAGATAGGTCATCGGAAAGCCGCTGCTCAGCGTCAGCCAGAGACCGCGCTTCCAGCCGACGCCGCCGCAGGAGGCCAGGCCCGGCCGCAGGAAGATCGGCAAGAGCAGCAGGCCGGCGGTGGCGAAGCGCAGCGCCATCAGGTCGTGCTGGGTCAATCCGTTCAGGACGGCATGGCGGCTGATGACGAAATTCGAGCCGTAGATCAGCACGGCCAGCAGCATGCCGAGCGCCGCGAGGCGCTTGCGGCGGCGCACCCTCGCATCCGTCTCGTGCAGGGCAGCGGGAGCGATCTGATCCATGGCCTCTCTCTACCGCCGCGCCACCGGGCCGGTTACGGGGCGGCACGCATGGCGCCCGCGCGTGCCGCGGCAGACCGTATTTGCGCCCCGTTTCGGCCCTGCTGGCGCCCAGACGCGACGGCTTTCTTGCGCGGCAACATGCAAGGGGCGCAGCAATGTGGAGCGCAACCGATGCCGACAGATTCTGATTTTCCCGCCCCGACCACGATGGCGGCCAGGTTGGGGGGCGATCTCCTGCTGACGTTGGGCGTCGCCACGGCGACCGCCTTGCTCGTGATGGTGCCGACGCTCATGTCCGATGCGGCGCCCGATCGCGCCAGGGCATCGACCCTGACCCTGCTGCGCGATGGCAAGATCGGCGACCGGTTGGCGGAATTCGCATCGGTCGGCGAGGAGGATTTCTCGGCCGGGCGTCCGCTCACGCCGGCCGCCCTGGCGATGCCGATGACGCTCGCATGGCCGGAGCAGGGTGATTGGACCCCGCCCCGGACGGTCACGCAGGCCAAGGTGCCCGCCGCAGCCAGTGCGGTTACGCTGCCGCCGCGTCGTCTTGCGGTGCTGTCCGAGAAGAAGGGGCAGGCGGTGGCCGCGCCGCTGGTGATCCTGCCTCCGGCGGCCATGATCACCGTAGATACGGCGCAGGCGGCGGAAGCGTCAGGCGGCGATACATCCCTGCGGCAGCTTGTGGTCGCGCCGGCGATGAAAGTTGTCGATGTGGTGTCCGGTGCTGCCGGGAGCGTGCAGGCCGCAGGGTCATGGACCCTGGCGCAGGCGAACGGCCTGCTGCCGCGCTGGTGAGCGCGGCAGCTTGAGGCCTATCGATCAGGCCAGCGCCTTCAGCGCGCTGCGGCCGGCATAGACGGCTTGCGCGCCCAGCTCTTCCTCGATGCGCAGGAGCTGGTTGTACTTCGCGGTCCGATCCGAGCGGGCGAGCGAGCCGGTCTTGATCTGCCCGCAATTGGTGGCGACGGCGAGGTCGGCGATGGTCGAATCCTCGGTCTCGCCCGAGCGGTGCGACATCACGGCGGTATAGCCGGCGCGCTGCGCCATCTCGACGGCGGCCAGCGTCTCGGTCAGGGAGCCGATCTGGTTGACCTTGACCAGGATCGAGTTCGCCGTCTTGCTCTTGATGCCCTGCGACAGGCGGGTGACGTTGGTGACGAAGAGATCGTCGCCGACGAGCTGGCACTTCGAGCCAACGAGATCGGTCAGCGCCTTCCAACCCTCCCAGTCATCCTCGGCCATGCCGTCCTCGATCGAGACGATCGGGTAGTTGCCGACGAGCTTGGCGAGATACTTGGCCTGCGCCTTGGGATCACGCGTCTTGCGCTCGCCTTCGTAGACGTAGGAACCGTCCTTGAAGAACTCGGTCGCGGCGCAGTCGAGCGCCAGCGCGACGTCCTGGCCCGGCTTGTAGCCGGCAGTCTCGATCGCCTGCATGACGAAGTCGAGCGCAGCCTCGGCCGACTTGATGTTCGGGGCGAAGCCGCCCTCGTCACCGACATTGGTGTTGTGGCCGGCGTCGTGCAGCTTCTTCTTCAGGGTGTGGAAGATCTCCGCGCCCATGCGCAGGCCTTCGGCGAAGGAGGGCGCGCCGATCGGCATGACCATGAATTCCTGGAAGTCGATCGGATTGTCGGCATGGGCGCCGCCATTGACGATGTTCATCATCGGCACCGGCAGGACGCGGGCCGAGGTGCCGCCGACATAGCGGTAGAGCGGCAGGCCGGAGGCTTCGGCCGCGGCCTTGGCGACGGCGAGCGAGACGCCGAGGATGGCGTTGGCGCCGAGCTTCGACTTGTTCGGCGTGCCGTCGAGCTCGATCATGACCTGGTCGATCGCGGTCTGGTCCTCGGCGTCCATGGCGACGATCGCCTCGGCGATGGCGACGTTCACCGCCTCGACCGCCTTGAGCACGCCCTTGCCGCCATAGCGGGACTTGTCGCCGTCGCGCAGCTCGACCGCCTCATGCGCACCGGTCGAGGCGCCCGACGGAACGGCGGCGCGGCCCATCGAACCGTCTTCCAGCACGACATCGACCTCGACCGTCGGATTGCCGCGGGAATCGAGGATCTGGCGTCCAATGATGTCGATGATCGCGGTCATGGCAGGCTCCGGGAGAGGCGGGGCGGGATGGATAGGGCGCTTCTAGCCAAGAGCCTGCCGCGGGGAAAGCCTCAATCCGCAGGTTCTTGACGGTGCGGCAGCGGTCCCATGGCGCGGCGCTTGCGGATTGTCGGGGCAACCAGACGCTTCGTCCCATCGGGAAACGATCATGTTCCAGACCATGCCTAACCGTCGCCGGCCTTCACTCAACTCTGTCCTGTTCTGGTCCGGCCTCACCGTGCTGTGGTGGGTGGGGCTTTGCCTCGCTGCGGGGCGGCCGGTCTGGTTCTGGTAGGTCCTGGTCCTCGTCCGGCAGCCCGAGATAGCCGCCGAGCAGGAAGCCGGCCTGCAGCGCGAAGAGATAGCCGATCCAGACGAGGACGACGAAGAGGCCGAACTCGCCGCGGATAACCCATGTCGGAAAGATGACGAGCGTGACGGCGACGCTGGCCAGGACGATTGCCGGATAGCCGTAGGACAAGCCGATCAGCAGGCCCATCAGAAATAATATGCCGGCAATGATCATGTAGCTTGGTCTAGGCTTCTGATTTCGTGATATCGACCTAGATCTTATGGCGCGATCACGCAAACAAGCGTGTGGAAGATCGGAAGATATTTAAGAAAACTATCGAATATGATCGTATAAAATTTGATTATTATATCGATCGTTTTATTGACGAACGGACGGAAGCTCCCGCTGCTGCGCGCAGCAGGATGCAGGGCCGGTGCTGTCCGGCGTTCAAAACGGCGGCAGTTCCCATATCGGCCGGAGATGCTCTAGAACCCCGCCCAAATCCAGGAGCATCCCATGACCATCGACGCCTCCACCTTGCAGCTCGGCCAGAGCAGCGCCTTGCCCGCCTCGCCGGAGGAGGCGCGGCTCGACCGCGTGCCCAATGTACATGCCGGCACGAACTACCTTGCCCGCTTCACCTGCCCGGAATTCACCTCGATCTGCCCGGTCACCGGCCAGCCCGATTTCGGTATCCTCGTCATCGACTACCTGCCGGGGCAGTGGCTGGTCGAATCGAAGTCGCTGAAGCTCTATCTCGGCTCGTTCCGCAACCACGGCGCCTTCCACGAGGATTGCACCGTGTCGATTGGCAAGACGCTGGTCGATCTGCTGGAGCCGGAATGGTTCCGCATCGGCGGCTACTGGTATCCGCGCGGCGGCATTCCGATCGACGTGTTCTGGCAAACAGGCGAGCCGCCGAAGGGCCTCTGGCTGCCCGACCAGGGCGTTGCGCCCTATCGCGGGCGGTGAGCCTCCGCCGCGCCGAGCATCGGCAGGATGCGCGGCGCGGCAAAGCCGAGCAGCCCGATCCCAACGGCAAAAAGGGTGACGGCGCCGGTCGTGCCGAACAAGTGGAGCGCGGTGCCCATCAGCACGGGACCGAGCGCATGGCCCGCAAACAGCGAGCAGGCGAACAGAGAGACCGCCGAACCGCGGGCGCCGGGCGCGAGTTCGGTGGCCTGCGCCTGGAACGTGCCGTGCATCAGGAAGAAACCGAAGCCGTTGATGACGAAGAACGGCACGGCGCTCCACCACGGCAGGAAGGGCAGCGCAAACAGCCCATAGCCGATCGCCATGAGAACGCCGCCGACGACCGGCATGCGGGCAGGGCCGATCCGATCAACCAGGATACGGGTCGAGAGACCGTAGATCAGCCCGCCGATGCCGGTTCCGGCGATGACCAGCCCGGCAAGCGAGGGGCCGACCCCGGCGCGCTCCTGCAGGATTGCGGCGACGAAGGGCGGCATGCCGAAGATCAGGCTGCCTTCGGTGATCACCAGCGCATAGAGAAGCTTCGAGCGCGGGTTCGAGAAGACGGCCGCGTAACTCGCGATCGCTCCGCCCAGGGTCGGACGGCGGCGCACCGCATTGGCGCGCGGCCGCATCGTCAGGGTCAGCATCAGGAAGGCGAGCGCGGCAATGCCGCCTGCCATCAGGAAGACGCCCCGCCAGCCGACATATTCGGCGATCACGCCGGAACAGGCGGCGCCAGCCATCTGGCCGAAGATCATGATGACGGTGAAGCGGCCGAGCGTGATCTGGCGCTGAGCCATCGTCGCGCGATCGCCGATCGCGGCCATCGCGATCGGGATGATTCCGCCGGCGACGATGCCGCTCGCAGCACGCAGCGCGAGCAATACCTCGAAGTTCGGCGCGAAAGAGCAGGCGATCGACAGCAGGGTCAGGAGGGCGAGGCAGGTGCCGATCGTGCGGATCTTGCCGACTGCGTCGGCGATGGGGCCGAGGACCGGCTGCCCGAACGCGTATGAGAAGGAGAACGCTGTCGCCATCACCGCGATCTGCGCGATCGAGCGACTGAAATGGTCGGCGAGGGTCGGCACCAGCGGGTCGATGAGCCGCATGGTGAAGGTCGAGGCGAAACCGCAGGCCCCGAGGACGAGAACGAGCGTTCCTAGCGATGTCGCCGATGGTTCCTTCAGCGACGCGGGATCAGACATAGGCGAGCGCCGCCGGGGCGGTGCGCGACTTGGCCAGGCGGTCGAAGCCCTGCAATTCGGCGATCAGGCCCTTGAACTCGGCGAGCGGCACCATGTTGGGGCCGTCCGAGGGCGCCTTGTCGGGATCGGGATGGGTCTCGATGAAGAGGCCGGCGACGCCGACGGCGACCGCCGCGCGCGACAGCACCGGCACGAATTCACGCTGGCCGCCGGTCGAGGCGCCCTTGCCGCCGGGCTGCTGTACCGAATGGGTGGCGTCGAAGATCACCGGCGCGCCGATCTCGGCCATGGTCGGCAGGGCGCGCATGTCGGAGACCAGCGTGTTGTAGCCGAAGGAGGCGCCGCGCTCGGTCAGCATCACGTTCGGGTTGCCGCTCTCGGTCACCTTGGCGGCGACATTGACCATGTCCCAGGGGGCGAGGAACTGGCCCTTCTTGACGTTGACGACGCGGCCGGTCTTCGCGGCGGCGACGAGCAGATCGGTCTGGCGGCACAGGAAGGCCGGGATCTGGAGGATGTCGACGATTTCGGCCACGGGCGCGCACTGGTCGGCCTCGTGCACGTCGGTCACGACCGGCAGGCCGGTGCGCTCGCGAATCTCGGCATAGACGGGCAGGGCGGCCTTCATGCCGATGCCGCGGGCGCCCTTGACGCTGGTGCGGTTGGCCTTGTCGAAGGAGGCCTTGAAGACAAGGCCGATCTTCAGCTCGTCTGCGATCTCCTTGAGCGCCAGCGCGCATTCGAGCGCGTGATCGCGGCTTTCCATCTGGCAGGGGCCGGCGATCAGGGCGAGCGGCAGCGCATTGCCGAAGCGCACGGGGCGGGCGAGATCCTCGCCGATGGTCACGATGGCGTTGGGAGTCATGGTGGCGTCCTTGTCCAGCGGGCTGCCGGGCTTAAGTCCGCCGGCACGGCCGGGTCAAGTCGGGGCTGCCTTGCGGAGAGCTTATCGGCCATGCTTGCCGCGAACGGGCTGGCGAAGCAGGAGCGAGGTCTGTAAATTCACAGGCGAAGCACTATCTCGGATGACGATGCAGGATCGGATGTGGATACGGCGCGGACGGGAATGATGCAGTCAGGCCAGGACAAGGCAAGGCAGGCAGGGCGTCCGGTGCGCGCCGGCGGCGGGTTGGTGATGACCGGGCTGGTCATGGCCGATCGCCCCAAGCGCAGCCAGCCACCGAGCGATGGCAGCGGGCGCGAAGGCGGCGGGCGCGAGGGCAGCGGCACTGCGGTCCTCACCCGGACGCGGACGCGCAAGCCCAATCTCTATCGTGTCCTGCTGCTCAACGACGACTACACTCCGATGGAGTTCGTCGTTCACGTTCTGGAGCGGTTCTTCAACAAGGATCGCGCCGAAGCCACGCAGATCATGATGCATGTGCATCAGAACGGCGTCGGCGAATGCGGCGTCTTTACCTACGAAGTCGCCGAGACCAAGGTTACGCTCGTCATGGATCTGGCGCGCAAGCACATGCATCCGCTGCAATGCGTGATGGAGAAGAAGTAGTCTTGGGTCATCGAGTTCTTTTGGAAATCAGATAGGAGCGCGCCCCTTGCCGAGTTTCTCGCGCAGTCTCGAACAGGCGCTTCACCGGGCTCTGGCCCTCGCCAATGAGCGCCGTCACGAATACGCCACCCTCGAACACCTCCTGCTCGCGCTGGTCGACGATCAGGACGCGGCCGCGGTGATGCGCGCCTGCAGCGTCGATCTCGACCTGCTCAGGCGCAATCTCGTCGATTACATCGACGCGGAGCTGACCAATCTCGTCACCGACGGACGTGACGATTCCAAGCCGACCGCCGGCTTCCAGCGCGTCATCCAGCGCGCGGTGATCCATGTCCAGTCCTCGGGCCGCGAGGAGGTGACAGGCGCCAATGTGCTCGTCGCGATGTTCGCCGAGCGTGAGAGCCACGCCGCCTACTTCCTGCAGGAGCAGGACATGACCCGCTACGACGCGGTCAACTATATCAGCCACGGCATCGCCAAGCGCCCCGGCGCGAGCGAAAGCCGGCCTGTCCGCGGTTCCGAGGAGGAGGGCGAGCCGCAGCGCGAGCAGCGCTCCGAGCAGGGCCAGGCCGAGGACAAGGACAAGAAGAAAAAGGAAAGTGCGCTCGACGCTTACTGCGTCAACCTCAACCGCAAGGCGAGGGACGGGCGCATCGACCCGCTGATCGGCCGCGAGGCCGAGGTGCAGCGCACGATCCAGATCCTGTGCCGCCGCCAGAAGAACAATCCGCTGCTGGTCGGTGATCCCGGCGTCGGCAAGACCGCGATCGCCGAGGGCCTCGCCCTCAAGATCACGCGCGGCGAGGTGCCCGAGGTGCTGGAGGACGCGACCGTCTTCTCGCTCGACATGGGCACGCTGCTCGCCGGCACGCGCTATCGCGGCGATTTCGAAGAGCGCCTCAAGCAGGTGATGAAGGAGATCGAGCAGCACCCGAAGGCGATCATGTTCATCGACGAGATCCATACGGTGATCGGCGCCGGTGCGACCTCGGGTGGCGCTATGGACGCTTCCAACCTGCTGAAGCCAGCGCTTGCCTCGGGCTCGCTACGCTGTATCGGCTCGACCACCTACAAGGAATACCGCCAGTATTTCGAGAAGGACCGGGCGCTGGTGCGCCGCTTCCAGAAGATCGACGTCAACGAGCCGTCGGTTCCGGACACGATCGAGATCCTGAAGGGGCTGAAGCCCTATTTCGAGGAGTTCCACAAGCTGCGCTACACCAACGACGCCATCAAGGCGGCGGTGGAGCTCTCGGCCCGCTACATCCATGACCGCAAGCTGCCGGACAAAGCGATCGACGTGATCGACGAGACCGGTGCCTCGCAGATGCTGGTGACCGAGTCCAAGCGCAAGAAGACGATCGGCGTCAAGGAGATCGAGGCTGCGGTCGCAACCATGGCGCGCATCCCGGCCAAGACCGTCTCCAAGGACGATGCCGAGGTGCTGCGCAATCTCGAGACCACGCTGAAGCGCACGGTCTACGGCCAGGAGAAGGCGATCGAGGCGCTGTCCTCCTCGATCAAGCTCGCCCGCGCCGGCCTGCGCGACGGCGAGAAGCCGATCGGCTGCTATCTCTTTGCCGGCCCGACCGGCGTCGGCAAGACCGAGGTCGCGCGCCAGCTCGCCTCCTCGCTCGGCGTCGAGCTGATCCGCTTCGACATGTCGGAATACATGGAGCGCCACACCGTCTCGCGGCTGATCGGCGCGCCTCCCGGCTATGTCGGCTTCGACCAGGGCGGCCTGCTGACCGACCAGATCGACCAGCATCCGCATAGCGTGCTGCTGCTCGACGAGATCGAGAAGGCCCATCCCGACCTGTTCAACATCCTCCTGCAGGTGATGGACCACGGCAAGCTGACCGACAATAATGGCAAGCAGGTCGATTTCAGGAACGTTATCCTGATCATGACGACCAATGCCGGCGCCGCCGACATGGCCCGCAACGCCTATGGCTTCACCCGCACCAAGCGCGAGGGCGACGATACCGAGGCGATCAACAAGCTGTTCGCGCCGGAGTTCCGTAACCGGCTCGACTCGGTCATCTCCTTCGGCCACCTGCCGAAGACGGTGGTCGCCCGCGTCGTCGACAAGTTCGTGCTCCAGCTCGAAGCGCAGCTCGCCGACCGCAACGTCACGATCGAGCTTTCGGACGAAGCGCGCGAGTGGCTGGTCGATAACGGCTATGACGAGGCGATGGGCGCGCGCCCGATGGCGCGCCTGATCCAGCAGACGATCAAGACCCCGCTCGCCGACGAGGTGCTGTTCGGGCGCCTGAAGAACGGCGGCGCGGTCAAGGTCGTCGTCGTCCAGTCCGAGACCGGCATCAAGGTGCTCGGCCTCGAGTTCCCGGACGGACCGGCCAAGCCCAAGCCGGAGAAAGATGTCGCGGCGGCGACTGCCAAGCGCGTTTCGAAGCCGCGTGCGAAAACTGCAGCTGCCGGCAAAACGACCAAGACTCCGCCGCGGCGAGGGCCTAAAGGTAGCGGCACTCCAGATGGGACAGGTGGCGCGCCGCAGGCCTCGGCCAAGGGCGTCCGCACCGTGCCGAAGGTTCCGCTGACGAAGGCCTGAGAACGTGTTGTTCAAGCGCAAGACCGCGAGCCTCGCCGCCGATGGCGGCGAGGTGCTTCAGGAGGCACCCGTGGCGCCCACCGCCCCGGCGCGCCCGAAGAAGGAGAAGCTCGGCTGGTTCGAGAAGCGGGACCGGCGTCGCCGCCGCCGCAAGATCTTCGAGGAGGTGCTGGGCTGGATCCTGGTGCCGGCCTTCGGCTACCTGATCTATCTGGGCGTGCAGGCCGTCGGCGGCATCCCCAAGGAACTGATCGAGTTCGCCAACGAACTCATCGCCATCGCGATGAAGGGCGGCAAGGGCTGACGATCAGCGCCGACGCTCCTGCATCAACCGCAGGGCGGATCGGCTTGACGGTGCCTATGCAAGCGTCGGGCGCATGGACGATAGAGGAACTGACCGGCACTCTTCCGGGCCGGAACCTGTGTCGAACCATCCCGCAGCAATGACCTCATGAGCGTATCCGCCGACTGGAGCTGGCAGCGCGTCGCGCTGGCCGGCATGCGCGATGCGCTGATGCTGCCGGCCTGGATCGTCGGCTTCGGGTTGATCGGCATCGGCTCGCTCGCGCGCGATGTCGGCTATCCCGTCGATGTCGCCGTGCTCTCGACCATCCTGGTCTGGGCCGGTCCCTCTCAGGTCTTGTTCTTCGCCTCGATCGCGGCCGGAGCCGCCTGGAGCGCGATCGTGATCGCGATTGCCTTCGCCTCGCTGCGCTTCCTGCCGATGACGATGGCGATCCTGCCGCTGCTGCGCCGGCCCGGCCAGAGCGTCTGGCAGCAGCTTCTGCTCGCCCACTACGTCGCGGTCACCGCCTGGAGCGAGGGTTTGCGGCGCCTGCCCGGCATCGCGCCGCATCAGCGCGTGGCCTATTTCCTCGGCTTCGCCAATACCTGCATGGCGGTGAGCTCGCTCGGCACCTTTGCTGGGTACTACCTGCTCGGCGCGCTGCCGGTTCCCTTCGCTGCCGGCCTGTTGTGCCTGACGCCGATGTTCTTCCTGATCTCGCTGCTCGCCGGCCTACGCCATCGCGGCGATGTGGCGGCTCTCATCCTCGGGCTCGCCTTCGCGCCCCTCTGCCAGCGCTTCATCGGCGGTGGCTTCGACCTGATCGTGGCCGGACTCGTGGCCGGAACCCTGGCCTTCCTCATCGGACGGAAACGGAAGCCGGCATGACCCAGCCGATCGCCATGCTCGACGGGCCGCTCTGGCCCTATCTCGCGCTCTTGCTCTTCGCCGTGCTGCCGACGGAGATCTGGCGCTGGCTTGCGGTCGGCTTCTCGCGTGGGCTCTCCAACGATTCGCCGCTGCTCGAATGGGTGAGGGCGGTCGCGACCGCGCTGCTCGCGGGGATCGTGGCCAAGCTGATCGTCTCGCCGCCGGGCGTGCTCGCGGCGGCTCCGGGCTGGGTGCGCGTCGCGGCGCTGGTGGCCGCGGCCGCCGTCATGCTCGTCGACAAGCGTCGGATGATGCTCGCGGTGCTCGCCGGCGAGACGGTCCTGATCGGCGGCGTCTGGCTGTTCGCGGCCTAGGCATACCCCTTGTCATTCCGGGGCTTCGCGTAGCGAAGAACCCGGAACCCACGACCGGGTGCGCGGCCAGCAACCGAACAAAGGATGTCTCACCCGGTCGTGGGTTCCGGGCTCGCGCCTGCGGCGCGCCCCGGAATGACAAGGGTGGCGCTGGCTAGGAGTGACTTGGCACTTGTCCCCTTCGCTTAGACTTCCGCCAGCAGCCGGCGGACATGGCCGAGCTTGTCGGGATTGCGAATGATGTAGATCGCGGCGACTGCCCCGTCGCGGATATCGAGCGCCATCGCCTGGGCTGTTTCGCCGCGCTCCAGGCTGACATAGCCGGGCAGGCCGTTGATCATCACGAATTCATAGCGTGTCGTGGCGCGAGCCTCGCGCTCGACATGGCGGCTGATGCCGGCGAAGAAGCGGCCGATCTTCTCGCTGCCGAGGATCGGGTTCAGCACCGAATTGACCTTGCCGCCGCCATCGGCGCGCAGGATCGCGTCATGGGCCAGCATGCTTTTCAGGATCGTGGCATCGGTGCTGTGGGCGGCCTCGAAGAAGGCTTTTGCATAGCGCCGGGCGTCGTCGGGCGAGAGCGGGTGGCGCGGGCCGTCCTCCTCGCGGGCATGGCGGCGCGCCCGTGAGACGAGCTGCCGGCAGGTGGCCTCACTGCGCCCGAGCGTGTCGGCGATCTCGGAAAAAGGCAGGTCAAAGACGTCGTGCAGCAGGAAGGCGGCGCGCTCCAGCGGCGAAAGCCGTTCCAGCGCGAGCTGGAGCGCATAGGGCACGTCGATCGCTTCGCCGGCACTCGGGGCAGCGCCGATCGTCTCGATTAGGGGCTCCGGCAGCCAGGCGCCGACATAGGTCTCGCGCTTGCGCCGGGCCGACTTCATCAGGTCGAGGCAGAGCCGCGTCACCACGCGCCCGAGCCAGGCGCGCGGGTTCGCTATCGCCTCGGGCGCGGAGTCGTGCCAGCGTAGCCATGCATCCTGCACCACATCCTCGGCATCGCTGAGCGAGCCGAGCATGCGGTAGGCGAGGCGGATCAGGTAGGACCGGTTGGCCTCGAAAGCAGTGGCGGGCGCGCCTGTCATGCGCGCCGGGTTGATGTCATCAAGCGGCGGCCTCGCTCTTGCGCGGCCGGTCGGCCGGGTGGCGCGTGCGGAAGCCGACATTGATGCGGTTCCAGGTATTGATCGCGCCGATGGCGAAGGACATGTCGACTATGTCCTTCTCGCTGAAATGCTCCTTCAGCTCGGCATAGGCCGCGTCGCTCGGGCTGCGCTCGGAGGCACGGGTCAGCTCTTCCGTCCAGCGCAGGGCGGCACGCTCGCGCGGCGTATAGAGCTCGGACTCCTCCCAGGCATTGAGCAGGTTTATGCGCGCCTCGCTCTCGCCGGCCTTGCGCGCGTCGAGCACATGCATGTGCAGGCAATAGGCGCAGCGGTTGATCTGCGAAGCGCGGATCTTCACCAGCTCCATCAGGCTGTGCTCGAGGGTCGAGTTGTTGACGTAGTCCTGCAGGACCAGCATCGCCTTGTAGGCTTCGGGCGCGATCTGGAAGGCGTTGAGGCGTTGGCTCATGATTGTCTCCATCGGTTGATGACGACAAGACGAGGCAGCCTGCCTCGCTGTGACATGGCCCGTCAGATTTTTTTCAGGGCCTCGCGGATTTTCTCGGCATTGCTGGCCAGCACCTCGTTCTTCTCCATCGCGCCGGTATGCGGGCGGAGCGCCACGCCCTCGAAGCGAGGCATGACGTGGACATGGAGATGGAACACGACTTGGCCGCCGGCGGCCTCGTTGAACTGCTGGATGGTGACGCCCTCGGCCGAGAAGGCCGCCTTCACGGCGCGGGCCAGCTTCTGCGTGGTCAGCGCGACCGCATTCAGCGCATCGGCGGGCGCGTCGAAGACATTGCGGCAGGCGGCCTTCGGGATCACCAGAACATGGCCGTCGGCGCGCGGCATGATGTCCATGATCGCGAGCGTCTCGCCATCCTCGTAGACGGTGTGGGAGGGCAGTTCGCCGCGCAGGATCTTGGCGAAGACGTTGGATTGATCATAGGCGGTCATGGCGGGTCCGGCAGGGTCGGAAATGGGTAGGCGCAAGCTGCGGCGCCCCGGCCGAGGCGTCAAGGCCGCGGGCCGGTTGATGGCCCTGTCTCAGGCGCCGAGCAGCAGCGCTGTCTCGACATGGGCATCGAGCACGAGATCGTCGCTCGCGCCCATCACCTGAAGCTCGCTTACGGCGAGGCGGAGCAAAGGCTTGTTCCACCAGCGCGAGACGATGTCGGCCAGTGCTGCAGTCTCCGCGGCATCGAGATCGTCGGTGAGATTGTAGAGGCCGACGAGCCAGAGATCGCCCGGCGTCCGGCCGAAAGCCGCCTGCACCTCTTGCAGCGTGTTCCGCCCGGCGCGCTTCTCCGGATAGACTGGGAGATAGAGCCGGCCGCGATTGACGTTGCCGGAGAACAGCCCGCGCAGTTCCACCGTGAAGGGCTCAATTCGGCGCAAGGCTTCGCGCGTCTCCGCCGTGATGGCTGGAGCCTCGGCAAGGCTGAGCGAGCCGCAGACCGTCGCGTGCAGGCGGTCCTGTCGCTTAGGCAGGATGTCCCAGGCGATCTTGCCGGCGAAGGGCGCGGCCTTCAGCTCGGCCTCCAGTGCGAGGAAGGCCGGAGAAGCGCGCAAGGCGCGGTCTTCCACAGGCAGCACCAGCGAGTAGACCACAGGGTGGCGGCCCATCTCGTAGAACTTGCCTTCGCGCCGGGCGATGATTCCGGGATGCTCCGGCGCGACCAGAGGCAGATGTGCCAGCCGGTAGCTTTCGTCGAGGGTGAGCGGATTCGTGAAGTCGGTGAGGCTGCGGCGATAGCCGAGTTCGCCGTCCTCGCAGAAGATCGGCGCGGAGGAGGTGGTGGTCGCAAGCGCGGCGTCAGTCATCGGCGGTATCCGTCTTGCGGAAGGGGCTTTCGGCTGCCAGCGCTTCCCGCGCCGCCGCGATCTGCTCGCGCTCCTGCGCGAGATAGGCGGCGACGGGCCGGCGCAGGCCGGGATCGGCGATATGGTGCAGCGAGCGGGTGATGACCGGCCGGTAACCGCGGGCCAGCTTGTGCTCGCCCTGCGCGCCGGCCTCGACGCGGGCGAGGCCGTGGGCAATCGCATAATCGATGGCCTGATGGTAGCAGACCTCGAAATGCAGGAAGGGGTGATCCTCGATGCAGCCCCAGTTGCGGCCGTAGAGCGTGTTGGCGCCGCGGAAATTAATGGCGCCGGCGATATGGCGCCCGGCTCGCTTCGCCATCACCAGCACGATGCGTTCGCCCATCGCCGCGCCGACCGCCGAGAAGAAGGCACGGTTGAGATAGGGCCGACCCCATTTGCGCGAACCAGTATCCTCGTAGAACGAGAAGAAATCGTCCCAGACTGCCTCGGTAAGGCCGTTGCCGGAGAGGACTTCGATGGTGATGTCGTTGGCGAGCGCCTCGCGCCGCTCACGCTTCAGCGCCTTGCGCTTGCGCGAGGCCAGTGTCGCGAGGAAATCGTCATAGCTGCCGAAGCCTTCGTTTTGCCAGTGGAACTGAAGGTCGTTGCGCTCGATGTACCCGGCTTGCTTCAGCGCGGCGATGTCCGGTTCCTGCGCGAAGGTGACATGGACTGAGGATGATTGCGTCTGCCCGCGCAGCGCTTCCAGCCCATCGATCAGGGCGGCGCGGGCTTCTTCGGCGCGTGGGCTATCGGCGACCAGCAGGCGCGGGCCGGTCGCCGGGGTGAAGGGCGCAGCGACCTGGAGCTTGGGGTAGTAGCGTCCGCCGGCGCGCTCGTAGGCATCGGCCCAGCTATGGTCGAAGACATATTCGCCCTGGCTGTGGCTCTTCAGGAAGCTGGGCGCCGCCGCCAGGAGCTGGCCAGCATCGTCCTCGACGAGGAGATAGGCCGGCGACCAGCCGGTGCGGCCGCCGGTGCAGCGGCTCTCCTCCAGCGCCATGAGGAATTCATGGCTGACGAAGGGATTGTCCCGGTCGAGCGCGGGATCGCCGGGGCGCGCGGCGGGGGCCGAGATGGCGTCCGCCAGCGCATGAGGGTTGGCGCAGGCGTTCCATGCGCCTGCGGGGACGGCCTTGAGGGAGGTCGCGACACGAACGGTGAGATCGCCGCCCCCCGCTTCGCTCAAGGGCGGAAGCCCTCGAAGACCATCTGGTCGGCCATGGCCGCGGCCCGCTGCCGCTCTTCAGGCGTGCGCACTGTCCAGCTCATCAAGGGCAGGCCCAGCGCGTTGCGGCAGAGGTAAGGAGCTGCGCTGTCGAGGTCGGTGACCTTCCAGGAGATGAAGTCCGGCCGGCTCTCGGTGAAGTGCAGGAGATTGGCGAGGGCATGTTTCCGCTCCGGCGACAGGCTGTCGTAATCGCCGTAATCATAGGCGTTCATCGCCACGATGCCGCGCGGAATCTCCGGCGCAAGCTCGCGCAGAGCCGTCACGATCGCGGGATCGAAGGACTTGATCACGATCGGATGGTTCCTGTAGCCCGCGACGATTTTCGCGGTCCGCTTGGTCAGGGTCAGGTCCCCGTCGAAACGGCTCTTGATCTCGATCACCAGCGGAACGCGTCCGCCGATCAGGTCGAGGAAGGCCGAGAGCGTCAGGATGGGATCGCTCGACCCCTTGAGCGTGATCGCGGTGAGCTCCGCCGCCTTACGAGCGACGACGGCGCCGGTCTCGCCTGTCAGGCGATCAAGCACGAAATCATGGAACACGACCGCC
This sequence comes from Allobosea sp. FG18, assembly GCF_057809495.1. Classification (NCBI taxonomy): domain Bacteria; kingdom Pseudomonadati; phylum Pseudomonadota; class Alphaproteobacteria; order Hyphomicrobiales; family Alloboseaceae; genus Allobosea; species Allobosea sp. FG18. Next base: position 14,721 of record NZ_JBMDKB010000017.1, on the reverse strand, counting down.
TCGCCATCGGCGGTGAGCTGGACGTCGCATTCGATGCCGAAACCGCCGGCAATCGCTGCGGTAGCGGCGGAGGGGCTGTTCTCGATCACGCCGGCTGCCAGATCATGCAGGCCGCGATGCGCGATCGGATTCGCCACCAGCCAGCCCAGATCGGGCCGGCCGGGGTTTTTGAGCGTCCCTGCGGACATCAGGCGATCTCGAACATCGCTTCGACTTCGACGGCGGCATCGGCCGGCAGTTCGGCGACGCCGACGGTCGAACGGGCATGGCGGCCCTTGTCTCCGAGCACTTCGACCATCAGGTCCGAAGCGCCGTTCATGATCGCCGGCAGCGCGGCGAAATGCGGGGCAGCGTTAATGAAGCCGCCGAGGCGGACGCAGCGCACGATGCGGCCGAGATCGCCGCCGAGCGCGGCCTTGGCCTGGGCGAGCACGTTGATGGCGCAAAGGCGGGCGGCCTCCAGGCCGGCCTCGTTGAAGATCTCGGCGCCGAGCTTGCCCTTGTGCTTGTCGGAAAGCTTGCCGTCGAGGCCGAAGCAGATCTGGCCGGAGATGACCAGCAGGTTGCCGGTGATCACATAAGGCACGTAGTTGGCGATGGGCGCGGCCGGGCTCGGCAGGGTGATGCCGAGTTCGGCGAGGCGGGTATCGACGACGTTCATAAGCTTGGCTCCGCGAGCGAGGCAGGGTGCCTTCGGGCAGGCCTTTCATGGCCGAAGCCAGCGGGCCTCGCAAGCATCGGGACATGCCGCGCGGGCAGGGCCGATGCGACGGGCGGGAGCAGCCCGCCGCCATGTTTGCGCCATTGCCGCGATGCACCTAGATTTCGCACAGGTCACAACGGACAAGCGGCGCATGAACGAAACAGTCTCGAAGCTCGCGACCCAGGCGAGCGGGGTTCTCGCGGGGGTGCTGGTTCTGGCCGCGATGCCGGCCTTTGCCCAGGCAGCGTCGGAGCGGGTGGTTCTGGCACCGCATCGTGCGGTCTATGACCTCGTGCTCGACAGCGGCAAGCCATCCGGCAATATCGAGACGGCGAAGGGCCGCATCGCCTTCGAGTTCACCGGCGATGCCTGCGAGGGTTATGCGCTGTCCTTCCGGCAGGTCACGCAGCTCGGCACCGAGGCCGGGCCGCGCCTGATCGACGCCCGCACCACCAGCTTCGAGGCCGGGGACGGCGCGAACTACCGCTTCAAGACCGAAAGCACCGCCGCCGGCGCCAAGCCCGACATCGTCGACGGCACGGCCCAGAAGAGCAATGGCGGCTACGAGGTGAAGCTGCGCCAGCCCAAGGCGGAGACGCATCGCGAGAGCAACGACGCGCTCTTTCCCAACGCGCAGATGAAGGCCGTGATCCAGGCCGCCCGCGCCGGGCAGAAGACGCTGAGCGTGCGCCTCTATGACGGGGCGAACTCCGGCAAGGAGGTCTATGACACGCTCTCGATCATCGGGAAGCGCATCGAGATCGAGCCGGCCGAGAAGCCGCTGCAGCGCCCCGAATTCGGGAAGATGGCGCGCTGGCCGGTGACGATCTCCTACTTCAAGGCGGGCTCCGGCGAATCGACGCCGGCCTACAGCATCAATTTCGAGCTCTACGAGAACGGCGTCACCGGCGCGATCCGGCTCGATTACGGCTCGTTTGCGCTGCGCGGCACGCTCACGCGTCTGGATCTTCTTCCTCAGGAGCCTTGCGCGAAGTAGCGGGCTCCGACGCGCGGCGCTGCGGCAGGCGAAGGCTCAGGCCCTTGCCGATCGCCTCGTCACCGAAGCGGGCGCGCAGCTTGTCGAGCGCGCCCTCCATCGCCTTCAGGCGCGGTGTCGCGGTGTCGGCGAGATCGCCGTGGTCGGCGGTGTCCGGCGGGCTGAAGTCGCTCGCACCGATGCCGATCAGGCGATAATGCGCGCCGTTGCATTCGCGCTTCAGCAGGTCGCGCCCGGCGATGAAGAGGCGGGCGGCGAGCTGCGTCGGCTCCGGCAGGCGAGCGGCGCGGGTGATGATCTGGAAATCGGCGGTCTTCAGCTTCAGCGTAATGGTTCGCCCCGCAAGCTCCTGAGCCTTCAGCCTTTTCGATGTCTTCTCGCAGAGCCGCCACAGGATCGGTTCCAGCTCCTCGAAGCGGGCGAGGTCGACGTCGAGCGTGGTTTCGCTGGAGATGCTCTTGGTCTCGCGCTCCGGCGTGACCTGGCGGGCGTCGATGCCGTTGGCGAGGTTCTTCAGGCGCGGGCCGTCCTTGCCGGCAAGCTTGAAGAGCTTGTCGACGGGTGCTTCGCGGAGGTCGCCGATCAGCTTGAAGCCGCCTTCGGCCAGCTTCGCGACGCCTGCCGGGCCCATGCCGGGAATGAGGCTGATCGGCTTGGTCGAGAGGAAGGCTATCGCCTCGCCCCGCCCGATGATCGAGAAGCCGCGCGGCTTGTCCAGATCGGAGGCGACCTTGGCGAGGAACTTGGCATAGGACAGCCCGACCGAGATGGTGATGCCGAGCTCGGCTTCGACATGCCGGGCGAAGCGCGCCAGCGTCACCGCTGGGCTGGCATGGTGCAGTCGTGCCGTGCCGGAGAGGTCGAGAAAGGCTTCGTCGATCGAGAGCGGCTCGACCAGTGGTGTGAGCTCCCGCATCAGCTGACGGACCTGACGGCCGACCGCGACATATTTCGCCATGTTCGGCTTGACCACCACGGCCTCGGGGCAGGCCTTCAGCGCCTTGAACATCGGCATGGCCGAGCGCACCCCATAGGTGCGGGCGATATAGCAGCAGGTCGAGACGACGCCGCGCTTGCCGCCGCCGACGATCACCGGCTTGTCCTGCAGGGCAGGGTCGTCGCGCTTCTCGATCGTGGCGTAGAAGGCGTCGCAATCGATATGGGCGAGGCTGAGTGAATCGCGCTCGGCATGGCTGAGAAGCCGCGGCGAGCCACAGGCCGGGCAGCGCTTCAGCGCTGCGCCTGTGTCGTGGTCCACGAGGCAGTCGCGGCAGAGCCAGCGCGGCGAGGGCGCGCCCGTGCTCACGGAATGTCGTCCGGCTCCGGCCCGGCGAGGACGCGCCTGGCATCGGCGACGATTTCGGGATTCAGTCTCAAGTTTCCGGCAAACTCCAAAAGGAGCGAATCGCTGCTGCCGATATGGTCCAGCACGGCGGCAAGAAAGCCGGGTTCGCCGGCGGCCTCGCGCAGATTGGCCGGGTTGAGGCCGGTCACGCTCAGGAAGGGCTCGATCCGTTCGGGTTCGGAAGCCAGGAAGGCGAGGGCCTGGAGCGCGAGCGCCTCGGCCTGATCGGTGGTCGGTCGTCGTATCATGGGGCCTTGAGTCACGTATCCGGTTTGTGTTTCGTCAACTGCTCGCGTGCTACGCAATCATCTGATGACGCCGCCAATTTGGAAAGCCTGCCATCGGCATGGGCCTTCCCCGGCGCAAATGAAGGGCGGCCCGATGAAGACGGTTCTGATCGTCGAGGACAACGAGCTCAATATGAAGCTCTTCAACGATCTGCTCGAAGCCCATGGCTATGCGACGCTGAAGACGTCGGATGGCATCGAGGCGATCGAGCTGGCGCGGACGCATCACCCCGCCCTGATCCTGATGGATATCCAGCTTCCGGAGGTCTCCGGGCTCGAAGTCACCAAATGGATCAAGGAGGATGACGACCTGAAGTCGATCCCGGTCGTCGCGGTCACGGCCTTCGCGATGAAGGGCGACGAGGAGCGGATCCGGGAGGGCGGCTGCGAGGCCTATCTCTCCAAGCCGATCTCCGTTGCCAAGTTCCTGGAGACCGTTCGCACTTATGCCGGCGCGGCCTGAGCCGGCGAAAGCAGAGCCATGACTGCCCGCGTCCTCGTCGTCGACGACATCCCCGCGAATGTGAAGTTGCTCGAAGCGAAGCTGTCGGCCGAGTATTTCGGCGTGGTCACGGCGACGAACGGGCGCGATGCAATCGCGCTCTGCGAGCGCGGCGAGGTCGATATCGTCCTGCTCGACGTGATGATGCCGGGCATGAACGGCTTCGAGGTCTGCCGGCGGCTCAAGGGTACGCCCGCGACCGCGCATATCCCCGTCGTCATCGTCACCGCGCTCGACCAGCCCCGCGACCGCCTGCAGGGGCTCGATGCCGGCGCCGACGATTTCCTGACCAAACCGCTCGACGACACCGCGCTCTTCGCCCGCGTGCGCAGCCTCGCCCGCCTGAAGGCGATGACCGACGAGTTGCGCAGCCGCGCCGTCGCTTCCGTTCGGCTGGGCATCGCCGATCCGTTGGTGACCGCGGCGGCCGAGACCGGCCTGAATGGCCGCATCCTCGTGATCGAGGATCGCCCGGCCGCCGCCGAGCGCGTGCAGAGCACGCTTTCGGCCTTCCATGCCGTGGAAATCGAGGGCGACGCCCAGCAGGCGGTGATGCGGGCCGCCGAGGGCGATTTCGACGCCGTCGTCATCAGCCTCGGCCTGCAGGGGCAGGACGGCCTGCGCCTGTGCAGCCAGCTCCGCTCGCTGGAGCGCACGCGCAACATCTCCGTGCTGCTGATGGGCGAGGCCGAGGATCGCGAGCGCATCCTGCGCGGGCTCGAGATCGGCGCGCATGATTTCCTGCTCCGCCCGATCGACCGCAACGAGTTGCTGGCGCGTGCGCGCACCCAGGTCCGCCGCAAGCGCTTCACCGAGCGGCTGCGCGACAGCGTGCAGTCTTCGATGGAAATGGCGGTGATGGACCAGCTCACCGGGCTGCATAACCGCCGCTTCATGGACAACCGGCTCGCCGTGATGTTCGACGAATCGGCGCTCAGGGCCCGATCGCTGTCGCTGCTCGTGCTCGACATCGACCATTTCAAGGCGGTGAACGACAGCTGGGGCCATGATGCCGGCGACGAGGTCCTGCGTGAATTCGCCGACCGGGTCCGTGCCTGCACGCGCGGCATCGATCTCGTCGCGCGCATGGGCGGCGAGGAGATCGTCGTCGTGCTGCCCGATACCGGGCGCGATGCCGCCTCTCGCGTGGCGGAGCGCATCCGCGAGCGGGTCGAGCGCTCGCCCTTCGCGATCCAGAACAACACGCGCGACATCAAGGTCACGGTCTCGGTCGGCGTCGCGAACCGGCGCGCCGGGGACACATCCTCCGCGGATATGATGAAGCGCGCGGACGATGCGCTCTATCGGGCCAAGGCCAATGGCCGCAACCGCGTGATCGTCGCCAGCGCGGCCTAGACGCGCTTGAGAGGGAAGACCGCCGGGGAGGTCAGAATTCGGGCGGCCGGGAGCGGGCCGTCGCGAAGGCAGCCCCGACGACGAGGATGACCGCCACCAGCAAATAGGCGGGAAGCGCGAACCAAAGGGGCCAAAGCAGCCACCACCAGGGGATGTTGACGAGGCCGAGCACGTTCAGGGCTGCCATGAGGAGCGTCAAGACAAGGCTGGCACGGCACCCTTGGACGATCATCGCTCGGTTCCGATCCGCAGCGTTTGCAGGAGATTCTGCCTGGAAGCCCGTCAACGATAGGTTTCAGCCATGGCATTATACGCCAGGTCAGTGATTTCGGCTCGCGCGGTCACCGTGTTGTGAAGCCCCCGGGTCGGAAGGGGGCAAGTTCGGACGTTGTCCCCCATGAGCAACATGGCCGCCCTGGAAGGCCGGCTGTCGAACGCCCGTCAGGCGCTTGCTTGCCCCAGTAATCCCTTCATGCCGACCAGTTGCCGATCCCGCATCGTTAGGTTTGCGCGGCGTTTTTGGGAATTGGCTCGAAAGCAGACGAGGTAATCTTAGCGGGTAGGGTTAATGATCGGTAAAAGAAGGCGATCGGTTGGATTTGATTGATTCAGATCCTGTGCATTGTAGAGGTTATGTGACGCAGCGATCGCAGAGATCGCTCTCGAACGCCCCTCGGGTGCTCAGGTCCGCCGCATCTCCTGGGAAACCGAAGGGCTCGGCCGGTCGGTGATGGAATTCTGGCCTCCTCAGAACCGTCGCTGGCCGGCCACCTCGCATTGCCAGAATCCGTTTCGGGCACGTACATTAATACTTAGCGCTTCTATCGTACCCTGGCCGGGTGGCGCCTCTTCCTCTTCGCGAGCAGGAATCTATCACCGACACGCTGCGGTGGTTCACGATCCCGTCTGCCGATACACCGGCCCCGACCTCCGTGGGCAGGCCTGGTAGCCGCGCCGCGGCTGCTCATCGCGGCGCCAGCCTCGCGCATAGCGACGAACGGCATCTTCCCGCGGATCGAAAACTCGCGCCGGATCCGCGCAATTGTATCCACGCCCTTCATCCCCCGCCCGCCCATCCGAAGCCGGCTCAAGGGGGGCAAAGTTGGACGCCGATCCCCCGCCTCATGGGGTCAAACTTGCACGCCGAAACACATTGAGCACGGTTTTGGGGGAGCAACCCTGCTTTGCCTCGGATGACTCTCGAGTTCAGGCCGATCCCTATGGGCTCGACAATAGCCGCTCAATTTCGTGGATCGGGTGCTTGGTCAGGTCCTTGTCGACTTCCGCGAGGATGCGAGCACGCGATTCCCCATCGAGGTGTTGGCGAAGCGCCGCGAGGATACGTGGCGGCGCCACCAGCACGATGTCCCGGGGTAGTCCGGACTGATTGGGACGGTTGAGGGCAGCAGCCGTGTCGCGCGCAAATTTCGTCTCGGCAAGCTCGTGCCAATTCGTCTCCTCGGTCGCGCTCGTGGGGCCGACGGCGTTTTGAATACGGCCTGGCCGGTCCGCTCCTTGTCGAGCGCTCGGCGGGTTCGCGGAGGCTTCCCTCACCTCGTCGACTTCGAACTTGGGCTGCGTCGGGTTGCCCTCGTTTCGTAGAAACATCGCCTTGCGGGCGTCGCATACGATCACCCAGGCATCGTGCGGAATCCGGAGGTCCATGACTGCGCTCCCTAAGTCGGATCTGGTCTTTGCCGAGGATCGCTGCTGGCCTGGCGCGCGCCTTGATCCAACTCAAAAGGAACGCCTCAGCGGCGAATTTGATCGTTCTCAAGGCGTGACGCGACGGATCGTGCTGGGAAAGCCTTCGCTGGCCTTCAGGTTCGCGGCCCTTTTCGGAGATCGACAATGACGGAGGTCGAAAGTCGGCAGGAAACCGGAATCCGTCTTTGTTTTCACGGAGCAGCCCACGCCGTCACCGGTTCCTGCTTCTCGCTTCGGACGGACGAGGCTCACATCCTCATCGATTGCGGCATGTTCCAGGGATCAAAGTCGGAAAAGGAACTGAACTACCGGGCATTTCCCTTCGACCCAGCTTTGATCGACGCCGTGCTCCTGACGCATGCCCATATCGATCACAGCGGGTTGCTGCCAAAGCTCGCGAAGGACGGCTTCTCGGGACCGATCTTCGCAACGGCGGCGACCGTAGACCTCTGCTCGGTAATGCTGCCGGATTCCGGGCACATCCAGGAGATGGAAGTCGAACAACTCAACCGGCGAAACGCACGGCGGGGCCGTTCGGCGGTGGAGGCGATCTACGGGGTCGAGCAGGCCATCACGACCCTTACGCAGTTCCGTTCCGTTCCGCTCGGCAAGCTGATGGCAATCGCCAAAGGGATACGTGCGCGATACTGGGATGCCGGGCATCTGCTCGGCTCGGCCTCCATCGAGGTCGAGATCGACAGACCCGGCGGCATACCCCTTCGGATACTCTTCTCGGGGGATGTCGGCTCCAGCCTTAAGCCGTTTCATGCTGATCCGACCGGTCCACAAGGGATCGATTACGTCATCTGCGAGACGACCTATGGCGACGTCGATCGGGAAGACGTTATGCTGGACCGACGCCTGCTGTTGCTGCAAGCCGAGGTAACCGCTGCGGCGCAGCTCGAGGGACCGCTTCTGATTCCCTCCTTCGCCGTCGAACGGACCCAGGAACTCCTTGTCGATCTCATCCGGCTGATGAAGGCAGGTCGCATTCCGGGCGCGCCGATCTTCGTCGATTCACCGCTTGCGACCAGGGCCAGTGCGGTCTTCGAGAAGCACGCTGGTGAGATGACTAACGGCCAAGCCTTACTCAAGGCCTTGCGGGATCCCCAGGTCCGGTTCACGGAATCCGTCGAACAGAGCAAAGCCATCGACCGCATTCGCGGCTTTCATATCGTGATAGCGGCGAGCGGCATGTGCGATGCGGGCCGCATTCGGCATCATCTGAAAGAATGGCTGTGGCGGGGTGCCGCGACGATCCTGTTCGCCGGCTTCCAGGCGCAAGGGACGCTCGGGCGAATTCTGCTCGACGGCGCCCACCATGTGCGGCTGATGGGCGAGGATGTCCAGGTGAAGGCCCGCATTCGCTCGCTCGATGTCTATTCCGGCCATGCCGACGGGCCTCAGCTCGCTGCCTGGGTTGCGGGGCGGCGGCCGATCTCCGGTTCCGTTTTTCTGACGCATGGCGAGGAGCGTGCCATGCAAAGTTTCGCTGACAGGTTGAAGAAGCTGGATCCCGAGCTGCTGGTGATCGCCCCCCTGCTCGACAGCATGTTCACGCTCCCGGGCGGGGCGCCGCGTCAGATCGGCAATCCGGTCCGCAGCGCTGCGAACAGCGCCGGACGGCTCGACTGGCATAATGAATTGTCCAGCCTGATCCTCGATATCGACGAGCAGATGTCGCTCGCCGCCGACGAACGTGGGCGGAAGCAGATCATCCGGCGGCTGCGGAAGGCGCTTACGTCCGAGTGAGCTTCGGCCGCTCGATGGGACCCCGCGGCGGGATGGTCTCAGCGGGACAGGATTTCGCGAATGAGGCTGATGAAGGCCCGCAGATGTAGCAGGAACGCCAAGGTCGGCTTCTGATCGAGTGCGCTGATGATCTCGGGCGGTCGGGTTTCGCGCCAAGCTCGCCAGGAACGCCGGGCCTTTGCTATCCAGTCGGTCGCATGTGCTTCGGGCATGGCATGGCCCTTCGAAGGGAACGAGCCTTCATGATCGCAACCCCGGCGGCAGTCCTTGATCATCGTCAAGGATGACACTCCAGTTCCCGAAACGAGCGATCGCGAAGCGCCGGAGCTGCTCAAACTTGGAGAGAACCAGGACCTTCAGATTGATGAGAATCAAGGTGATTTCTCCGGGCGGGAAGAAAGTGGCGCTTCGACCGGAGACTCGTCATGCAGATGGCCAGCCAGAATGAAACGATCTGCTTTATCGGTTCGTGCGACGCTTTTGGAGGGGGGGCTGAGTGGATCGAACTGGTCTCCACCCACATCTCGGTTGTCATGCTGATCGGGGCCCGCGCCCTCAAGTTGAAGCGCGCGGTCAAACTGGCTTACGTCGATTTGTCGACGCCGGAACGGCGATTGTCGATGTGCGAGCAAGAGCTGATGATGAACCGCCGGACGGCATCGGGTCTCTATCATGCGGTCCATCGGATCACTCGCGAACAAAATGGCGAGCTTGCCCTGAACGGCCAAGGTGAGTTGGTCGATGCCGTCCTAGAAATGGAGCGCTTCAACGACAACTGGCTCTTCGACCGGATGGCGGAGCGGCAGCGTCTCACCGCGACCGATATGACTGAGCTCGCGAGTGTGATCGCGCGACTTCATCGGACGGCCTCCGTCTCGACGGACAGCGAAGGAGCCGAGCGGATGACGCGCGTGCTCGCGGTCAACGAGCGCGCTCTTGCCGGTGCGGACATTCTTCCTCGCGATGAAGTCGAAGCCGTTATCGCGGGCTGTCGGGAAGCGCTGACTCGTCATACCGACTTGCTGAACCAGAGAGCCCAGGAGGGAAAAGTACGGCGCGGGCATGGCGACCTGCACCTGCGCAACATCTGCCTGTTCAAGGGCGAACCGTTGCTCTTCGATTGCCTCGAGTTCGATGAGGACCTGGCGACCGTGGATGTTCTCTATGATCTCGCTTTCGTGCTCATGGACCTCTGGCACCGGAATCTTGAAGTACTCGCCAACCTCCTCTTCAACCGCTACCTCGACGCCGTCGACGACGAGCGGGGAATTCGCCTGCTACCGTTCTTTATGGCGGTGAGAGCAGCCGTGCGCGCGCACGTTGTTGCGGTCGACACCGGGAGGTCCGAGACAGACCGATTGACCGAGGCGAGAGCCTATCTCGACCTTTGCCGCCGCCTCCTTAAGTCCAGACCTCCCGTCCTGGTCGCGGTCGGCGGCTATTCAGGTTCGGGGAAATCGACGCTTGCGGCGAAGCTCGCGCCCCTGCTGGGGCCGCCCCCCGGGGCCCGCATAGCCGCCTCGGATCGGATCCGGAAGAAGCTGCATGGCGTTCCCGCAGAGACCCGATTGCCGGTGGATGCGTATCACGCGGAGGTCTCGGCCCGAACGTATGCCGTCATGATACAGGTTGCGGAGGCGGCATTGGCGCAGAGCCATGCCGCTGTATCCGACGCCGTGTTCGACCGCCGCATCGAGCGGGAGCGGATCGGCGAAGTGGCTAGGCGCGCCGGCGTGCCGTTCTGCGGCCTTTGGCTTCGGGCGCCGAAAGATGCGCTCGTGCAACGGGTAATCGAGCGTCGCGGTGATCCTTCCGACGCCACCCCCAGCGTCGTGATCGACCAGATTGCCCGGCATGGGGCTGCGACCGAATGGATGCGGATCTCGGCACAGGAGAATATCGACATTGTCGCCGCTGCCGCTCTTGCAGCGATCGGCTTGCAGGCTGGAGCCGCGGCGGTTTGGCCCAGTCCGGTATGCGCGCGATCAGGGACGCACGCGGTGAAGACATGAGCGTGCTGTCGTATCTGCGCGGATCTTCAGTCGAGCAGCACGCGCAGCCGTGAGGCTAGCTCCCGCGCAGTGTATGGCTTCTTGAGCCAGCTTCCTTCGGCGAGCTCGCGTCCGGCGAGGCTCGGCTCGGCATAGCCGGACGTGAAGAGAACCTTCAGGCTCGGACGAAGAATGCGAGCTTCCCTGGCCAGCTCATCGCCGAACATACCTCCCGGCATGATGATATCGGTGAAGAGCAGTCGGATTTCCGGGTGCGCAGCCACGAGCGACAGCGCCTCCTTGCCATCGGCCGCCTGAATGACGTGGTACCCTTCCTCCTCCAAGCGTGCGACGACGACCCTGCGCACGCGCGCATCGTCCTCGACCACGAGGATGCATTCGTCCGCGCTGGGCTTGGCGGCGGGAACAGGATCGACGTTGCCCGCGTCGGGAACGGACACCGGATTGGCGGCGGGAAGAAACAAGCGAACGGTCGTTCCCTCGTCAAGTTCGCTGTAGAGTTGAACGTGGCCCCCGGACTGACGTGCGAAGCCGTAGACCATGCTGAGGCCCAGCCCGGTTCCGGCGCCCACGCCTTTCGTGGTGAAGAACGGGTCGAATGCTCTTTGCTTGACCTCTTCGGTCATCCCGACACCGGTATCGGAGACGCTGATCAGAACATAATCTCCCAGCCGAATCTGCGGATACATCTGGACATAGTCGGGATCGAGGTGAGTGCGCGCGATCTCGACCCTGAGACGCCCGCCGCGCGGCATCGCATCGCGGGCGTTCAGCGCAAGGTTCAGTAATGCATTCTGCAATTGGGTTGTGTCGACGAGCGCCGTGAGGGAATGGCCCGTGACGACGGTCTGCAATTCTATGGTTTCGCCAAGGGTTCTGCGCAGCAGCTCGGAGAATGTCGAAACGAGCTCCCCGATATTCGTCAGTTTTGCGTTGAGGGCTTGGCGCCGGCCGAAGGCGAGAAGTTGGCCCGTGAGCTTGGCTCCGTCATCGGTCGCACCCTGGGCTTCGCGCAGCAGTTCCAGAAGCTGACCGTCTTCGAGGCGGCGCTCGACCATCTCGAGATTCCCGCTGATCACCGTCAGCAGGTTGTTGAAATCATGCGCGATCCCGCCGGTGAGCTGACCGATGGCCTCCATCTTCTGGGATTGCCGCAATTCCTCCTCCATCCGGTGCCGGCTGGTCAGGTCGCGGATGAAGCCCGTGAAGATGCGCTGGCCATTCGCGGCGGCCTCACCAACGGCAAGTTCCATTGGAAAGGTCGTTCCGTCCTTGCGTTGGCCCGTCACCACGCGTCCGAAGCCGATGATGCGACGCTCTCCGGTCGCGAGATAGCGGCCGATATAGCCATCGTGTCGGCTCCGATCGGGATCGGGCATGAGGACCTTGACACTCCGGCCGCAGACTTCGTCGGCGGCGTAGCCGAACAGCTTCTCCGCGGCCTTGCTGAACGACATCATGATACCGGCTTCATCGATCACGACCATCGCTTCCGGAACGGTATCGAGGATCGAGAGCAGGTGTGACTGACGGGAGGCGAGGGCGGCCTGCGCGTTTTTCAGTTCGCTGATGTCAATGTTCGTGGCGAGGACGACCGAGTCTTCCGGCGCTTGCCTGATCACGACCACCCACCGGCTCACGACGAATATCCGTCTTCCATCCCGGTGGCGCTGCGTCAGCTCGCCTTTCCAGGTTCCGTCTCGACGCACATCCCGCAGGATGACATCCAGCGGCTGCGGAAACTCGGTCCTCAGGAGTTGGCGGACATTCTGACCGAGGGCTTCCCGGGCGTTCCAACCGTATAGATCCTCGCAGCCACCGCTCCAGCGAACAATCCTGCCATCGAACTCATAGACCAGGATATTGGCGTCATCGAGCACCTGAACGATCTCATCCAGGCTCCTCTGGCTGATAGCCCTTGGGCCGCGCGCTGCCGTCATGCTTCCCCGTCAATGCGCTCGCATGGCCTGTCGGCCGGGAGGAATGTCGTGCAGATCATCGTATTCGTCTCCGCCGTCGGCAAGGCTTCTCAATAGCGCCGGCTTGCGGATCGTGAAGCGATAACGAGTGTTGGACTGAATGACGCCCCGCTTGATCAGGTTCGTCATCGTTCTCGACACCGTTTCGATCGTCAGGCCGAGATAGTCCGCCATGTCGACCCGGCTGATCGGGATTTCGATCTCGGTGGCCGGGCCGTGCTCGTTTCCGGCACGCCGCGCGAGCGTGAGCAGCAGATCGCAAACGCGCTCCTCGGCTTTCTTGCGGGCAAGCAGGATCATTCTCGCCTGTGCACTCGCCATCTCCTGGCACAGCCAGTTGACGAATTGGGGGCGCAATTGTTCGGAACTGTCGACCGCCTGCTGAAAGCGACTCCGATTCAACCGCCGGAGCTTTACCTCTCCGACTGCCTCCGCGTCGCCGAGACAGTGTTCATCCGGAGAAAGGCCGAAGATCTCGCCGGGATAGAAGAAGCCCGTGATGACGCGGCTGCCATCGCTGAGGATCTTGGAAATGCGGACCAGCCCGGTCACGATCTTGAAGACGTGCGTGGCCGGATCGCCGTCCCGGCAAATGGTCTGGCCACGTCCGAACGCTTCGAGAGGCTGCTGACTGAACAGCCCCAGCAACCCAGGTTTCGGTTCGCCCTTCGCGACGATGGGCAATGGGGAAGGAAAGTTGGACGCCGCATTCACGATGAGCATAGCGCGATCCTCCGCTTCGATCTGATGAGGGGATGAAAGCGGCGACGCATGGCGCGTCGAAGGTCTGCGTGTTAGCGTGTGTGTAGAATTGTTACGGATTGTAACAACCGATCCGTGGCCCAATCGGTGCAACCCGCCATGGCCGAGCCGACATCGCGAAGCGCTCATATTCTGGTCGTGGACGACGATCCGCGCATCCGCCAGATGCTGATCCGCTACTTCGAGGAGGAAGGCTACCACGTCAGTGCAGTGGCGGACGGTCGGGGAATGCGTGATGCGTTACAGCGCAACGCGATCGACATCGTCTTGCTGGACCTGATCCTCGACAGCGGAGAGGACGGATTGATGTTGGCCCGCGAAATCCGATCCAGATCGGATGTGCCCATCATCATGCTGACGGGTCGGGATGACGTTGTGGACAGGATCGTCGGGCTGGAAATGGGCGCCGACGATTACATCGCGAAGCCGTTCCATCTGCGGGAAGTCCTGGCGAGGCTACGCACCGTGCTACGTCGGCACCACCCGAGTCCGCACCAAACGATCGACACCGAAGATGGGAACGTCATCCGGTTCAATGGCTGGATGTTGGATCCCCGGGAGCGTCGGCTGATCACGCCTGAAGGAGAAGACGTCGCGCTGACGACGGGAGAATTCAACATTCTCATGGTGATGGCCAAGCATCCCGGCCGCGTTTTTTCACGTGATACGCTAATGAACTTGACGAAAGGCCGAAGTTACGAGGCTTTCGACCGGGCGATCGATGCGCAGATCTCCCGTTTGCGCAAGAAGATCGAAGGCGGCAAGGATCCGCTGGTCCTGATCAAGTCCGTGCGCGGAGTGGGATACGTCTTCACCGGGCAATCGCCAGCGCGAACGGTCTAGGTGTGCCTAGGGCATCGCCTGGCTTCCTCGATCAGGACATGTTCCGCCGCGCAAACCACATGCGCTTAAGCAGGTCATCGCCTCGCACGAGCTGATGATACAGAGCGGCCACGGCATGAATGACTGCGAGACTGAGCAGCGCGTTGACGGCAAGCTCATGCCAGCCGTTGATGGAACGTCGCAGGGCCCGATCGTCAGAGGCAAACCCCGGTATCTGCACGATTCCGAACCAGTCCCAGCCTCGCACGGCCACGTTGACGAGGCCGAGAACTGAGATGAGACCCGCCACGCCCGCCGGGTAGCAGCCCCGCAGACTTTGGTGCGGACGAGTCGTCGACGCTGGTCTCATCCCGTCGCGGTCCACTCCCAGTCACTCACTTCCGGCATGTCCACGCCATGCTCGCGGATATAGCGCCCGTGCTTGCGGATTCCGACGTGAAGCCGGCCGGCATTCCGATCAATATCCGGCCACCGTT
>NZ_JBMDKB010000016.1:0-162058 GCF_057809495.1 Allobosea sp. FG18 | reverse complement strand
AAACGTTGGAAACGCTTGCACGCCAGATACTTAGAGACCGTTTGGAGATAATGCCTTGGCGCTCCCTAGGGGACTCGAACCCCTGTTTTCGCCGTGAGAGGGCGACGTCCTAGACCGCTAGACGAAGGGAGCAGCGCTGGCCGAGGGCGCCTATGTAGTCGGACAACCGCGCCGCCGCAACAGCTTTTTGCATCGTCCGCGCATAAAGATGCCAGACCGGCCTAAAAGCCTCCGAAAGGCCGTGCATAACCTCGAAAACCCCCAAGACTGCCTGGTCCCCGAGGATATCGACGAACGCCGGCCGGCTCTGCCCCCCACACGCAGTGCGCGGATTTCGTCCAAAGATGAACGATCGCCATCGGAAAACGATATCCGATGGCAACCATGCCCCAGGTTGCCCTTCGCCGCATGAAGCCTGATGCTGGCTCGCCCTTGGCCGGAGCAAGCTTGGCCGATGGCGGCGATCGGATAGCGGCGCACCATGGCGGAGTGGCGGATCGACATGCCGGACGACGAGGCCGAGCCCGGCCCCGGGCGCGCCTTGCCCGCGGCCGGCGGAGCCGGAGTCTCGCGATCGGCCGTAGTCTTCCTGCGTGAAACCGCGACACGCGCCCGCCTGACGCTCCGGGCCGGCCTGCGTGGATTGATCGGCATCGTCTATCCGCCGACATGCATCGCCTGCCAGGCTGCAACCGGTGAGGCGCAAGCCCTGTGCCCGGCTTGCTGGCGCGGCATCGGCTTCATCGCACGCCCCTATTGCGAGCGACTCGGCACGCCGTTTCCCGTCGATCTCGGCGCCGGCCTGCTCTCGCCGGCCGCGATCGCCGATCCACCGGTCTTCGCCCGGGCACGCGCCGTCTGCCGCTTCGACGGCACGGCGCGCGAACTCGTCCATCGCCTGAAATATGGCGACCGCGTCGAGCTTTCGCTGACGCTGGGCCGGATGATGGCGCAGGCCGGGCGCGAGCTTGCCGCCGAGGCTGACCTCATCGTGCCGGTTCCGCTGCACCGGACCCGGCTCTGGCGTCGGCGCTTCAACCAGGCTGCGGCGCTAGCCCGAACGGTCTCCCGGGAGACCGGATTGCCGCTCGTGACGACGGCCCTGACCCGGATCAGGCGGACGCGACAGCAGGTCGGGCTCACGCGTGCGCAGCGCGCCGACAATCTTCAAAGCGCGTTCCAGGTCTCCGCGGCCGCGCGCGGGCTGGTCGAAGGCCGGCGCGTCCTGCTCGTCGACGACGTGCTGACCACGGGCGCGACGGTCAATGCCGCCTCGCGCGCCCTGTTGCGGGCCGGCGCGAGCGCCGTCGACGTCCTGACTTTCGCACGGGTCGTGACGGATGGCCGGGAAGTCACTACATGAGGGACATCGCAAACAGAGACACATCCTCATGCCGCCGGTCACGATCTACACCACCTCCTGGTGCCCCTATTGCAAGGCCGCAAAGGCGCTGCTGACGCGCAAGAGCGTGGCCTTCACCGAGATCGATGTCGACGGCAAGCCGGAGCTGCGCCAGGCCATGACTGCCCGCGCCGGCGGGCGCACTTCGGTTCCGCAGATCTTCATCGGCGAGCGGCATGTCGGCGGCTCCGACGACATTCACGCCCTCGACGCCCGTGGCGAGCTCGACAAGCTCCTGGCAGCCTGAGGCGGAGCACTCCGCCCTGCCGCAGCCTCTTTCCTCTGACCCATTTGCCTTGGTGACCCCGCGCCACCATCTATGACGACATGATCCGTTACGCCCTCATCTGCGACAACGCCCACGAATTCGAGAGCTGGTTCGCCTCCTCGGCCGGCTTCGAAGATCAGGTAAGGCGCGGCTTCGTCACCTGCCCCATTTGCAACAGCGCGAAGGTCGAGCGCGCCGTCATGGCGCCCAATGTCGCGCGCACCGATCTCGGATCGAAGGCGCCGGAGCCCGCGGCGGAGGCTTCCGCTCCGGCGGCCGCGGCGCCTGCTCCGGTCGCATTGATGAGCGAGAAGGAAAAGGCCTTCCGCGAGATGGTGACCGCGCTGCACCGTCATGTCAGCGAGAATGCCGAGCATGTCGGCAAGCGCTTCGCCGACGAGGCCCTGAAGATCCATCACGGCGAGGCGGAAGAGCGCGCGATCTATGGCGAGGCGACGCCCGACGATGCCCGGATGCTCCATGAGGAAGGCGTCGATTTCCTGCCTCTGCCGCGCCTGCCGGGCTCGGGGAACTGACGCCCACCTTCATCGGTTCTGATCACGAAACCGCGCTCGCATCGACTTTCGCCGGTGCCGACATGACGGTTTTGTTAGCTCGCGCGAGGCCGCCCGGACGAAAATTTTCGGCGCGGCACCTTGGCCTTTTCCATTTTGGAACAAGGCGCTATCAGCCGGGCGTCTTCCTCGGGTAGGCGCGGCGAGGCCGTCTGCGCCCCCTCCCCCCTTCCGCCCCGGATGAACTTTCTGTTAAGGAATTCGCGGTTCCTTGCCGGCAATCCCGGTTTGCCGCCCTCGGCGATCACGGGTCCGGAACTCTGGAGGTTGCCGCATGAAGCGGACCGCGATCGCTGCGCATGGTCTTCGTTCCGGTGAGAAAATCCGGCATGGCAGCAAGGCGATCCCGCTTCTGATTGTGCTCGCGGCGCCTGTTCTCGGCGCCTGCAGCCTGTCCCCGGTCGAGACCGCCGCCACCTCCGCTGTCGCCGCTCCGGCCGCGAAGGAACCTGCCAGAGCCCGCAAACACGCCGTGGCGCTGGCCAAGGCCGATCCGCGCGAGAAGGAATGCCTCGTCCGCGCGATGTATTTCGAATCGAACCGGTCGAGCGAGTCCGGCCTGCTCGGCGTCGGCACCGTCGTGATGAACCGCGTCGAATCGGCGAAATATCCCGAGACGATCTGCGGCGTGGTCGGCGCACCCCGCCAGTTCGCCGCCGGCGTCCTGACCCGCCCGATGACCGACAAGGTCCTGCCGAAGGTCGAGGCCATCGCCGAGGATATCCTCAACGGCCGCCGCAACGAATCTGTCGGCGCCGCCAAGCATTTCCACATGGCCGGCCTGCGCTTCGGCTACAACAACATGCATTACGTGACGGTGGCGGGCGGCAACGCCTTCTATGTGAGGGGCGAGCGTCCCGAGCGCCGCCGCATCGAGGAGCCGACGATCCAGCTCGCCTCGGCCTCCACCGCCGCCATCCCGCTCACGACCGTGTCTTCGTCGGCAACGACGGCGACCTCCTTCGCCTCGGCGCCGCTCGCCTTCGCGCCCGAGGCGCCCGCGCCGCAGCGGCCGACGCTCGAGAGCCCGATCGCCACGCTGATCAAGAACGCACCGCTGCCGCCTGGTCGGCCGCTTGATCTCGACCTGCCCAAGGCTCCCTTGCGCGCCTTCGTCGCCCCGCCGAAGGACGACCGCCGCGTGGCGCTGCTGCAGGCCTCCGATATCCGTGGCAGCCTACCCTCGCGGTAAGCGTCGGCCCTTCGGGGCCTTACCCGCATCGTCAGCCTAACGTCGCACGGGACATCGCCGAAGCTCTGGCGTTATCTTCGCCGCAGTGCAACATTCAGATTGCTCTGCAATATGGGGAGACGCCATGACCGCGACGGACAAGGGCGGCCGGGAAACGGCCCAGCGCGACAAGCCGTGGATCTTCCGCACCTATGCGGGCCATTCCGACGCGGCCGAATCCAACCGGCTCTACCGGACCAATCTTGCCAAGGGCCAGACGGGCCTGTCCGTCGCCTTCGACCTGCCGACCCAGACCGGCTACGACCCCGACCACGTCCTGGCGCGCGGCGAGGTCGGCAAGGTCGGCGTGCCGATTTCCCATCTCGGCGACATGCGGGCGCTGTTCGACCAGATCCCGCTGGCGCAGATGAACACCTCGATGACGATCAACGCGACGGCGGCCTGGCTGCTCTCGCTCTATATCGCCGTCGCCGACGAGCAGGGCGCCGATCGCAAGCTCCTGCAGGGCACGACCCAGAACGACCTCGTCAAGGAATACCTATCGCGCGGCACCTATGTCTTCCCGCCGCGCCCCTCGATGCAGCTCACCACCGATATCGTCGTGTTCACGGCAAATGAATTGCCGAAATGGAATCCGACCAACGTCTGTTCCTACCACCTGCAGGAGGCCGGGGCCTCCCCGGTGCAGGAACTCTCCTTCGCGTTGGCGACGGCCATCGCCCTGCTCGATTCGATCCGCGCCCGGCCGGAGGTCTCGGCGGAGGAATTCCCCGGCACGGTCGGCCGCATCTCGTTCTTCGTGAATGCCGGGATGCGCTTCGTCACCGAGCTCTGCAAGATGCGGGCTTTCGTCGAGCTTTGGGACGAGATCACGCTCGGCCGTTATGGCATCGCCGATGAAGCGATGCGGCGCTTCCGCTATGGCGTGCAGGTCAACTCGCTGGGCCTGACGGAGCCGCAGCCGGAGAACAACGTCTACCGCATCCTGATCGAGATGCTGGCGGTCACGCTCTCCAAGAAAGCCCGCGCCCGCGCCGTGCAGCTGCCCGCCTGGAACGAGGCGCTGGGCCTGCCGCGCCCCTTCGATCAGCAATGGTCGCTGCGCATGCAGCAGGTTCTCGCCTATGAGACCGACCTGCTCGAATTCGGCGACATCTTCGACGGCTCTACCGTGGTCGATGCCAAGGTGCACGAGCTCAAGGCCGCCGCGCTGGAGGAGCTCGCCAAGATCGACGACATGGGCGGCGCGCTCGCCGCCGTCGAGAGCGGCTACATGAAGATGGCGCTGGTCGAGAACGGCGCGCGACGCATCGAGGCGATCGAGCGCGGCGAGCAGGTCGTCGTCGGCGTCAACAAGTTCACCAATAGCGAGCCCTCCCCGCTCTCGGCCGGCGACGGCGCCGTCGTGACCGTGCCGGATTCGGTCGAGACCGAAGCGATCGCCCGGCTCAAGGCCTGGCGCTCCGCCCGCGATGCCAAGGCGGCCGAGGCGGCGCTCACCGAGCTCGCGGCCAGCGCCCGCGAGAACCGCAACGTCATGCCGGCCTCGATCGCCTGCGCCAAGGCCGGCGTCACCACCGGCGAGTGGGCGCAGACCCTGCGCGAGATCTTCGGCGAGTACCGCGCCCCCACCGGCGTCGATACGACGAAGCTCGGTGATGCCACCGGTCTCGCCACGGCGAAGGCGGCCGTCGAGAGGGCGACCGAGCGCTTGGGCCGCGCGCCGCGCTTCCTCGTCGGCAAGCCCGGCCTCGACGGGCATTCGAATGGCGCCGAGCAGATCGCCGTGCGCGCCCGTGATGCCGGGATGAGCGTCAGCTATGGCGGCATCCGCCAGACGCCGGAGGAGATCGTCAGCGAGGCTCGCGAGCAGCAGGCCGACATCATCGGGCTCTCGATCCTCTCCGGCTCGCATCTGCCGCTGGTGCGCGACGTCACGGCGCGGCTGCGGGTCGCCGGCATGGATGTTCCCGTGGTGGTCGGCGGCATCATCCCACCCGATGACGAAAACGCGCTCCGCAACATGGGTGTCGCGCGGGTCTATACGCCCAAGGATTTCGCACTGGACGGCATCATCGCCGATGTCGCGGGGTTGGCGGCGAAGGGGTAGCGCTCCAAAAGGGGCGGCTGTCATCCCGCACGCGCTGCGGCGCGGAGTGCCGCTGCGCAGATGCGGGACCGTCATCAGGTAAGGCGCCCTCTCGTCACGCGGTCCCGTGTCTGCGTCGCAGCACTACGTGCCGCAACGCGCACGGGAAGACACCTTCCGAGACGCCCTCAGACCATCCCCACACTCTTCAGCTGCTGATAGGCCTTCAGGATCTCCTGAAGCGTACCCTCGCGCGAGCGGTCGCCGCCATTGGCGTCTGGATGGAAGCGCTTCACCAGTTCCTTGTAACGCGCCTTGATCGCGACGGAATCGGCGGTGTCGTCGAGGCCGAGTGTATCCAGCGCCTTGCGCGCCACGATGCCGACGCGCGATTCCGGCTGTGCCGCCTGCTGCTTGTTGCGGGCGCCGAACAGGTTGAAGGCGTCGTGCATGTCGGCGCTGGCCTCGCCGTTCGCCCTGCGGCCGCGCTGCGACATCCGCGCCGCCTTGGAATTGACGCCGAGCTTCCAGGTCGGCCGATGGCCGATCTCTTCCTGCTTCGCGTAGGCGGCCAGCGCATCGTCGTCCATGCCGGCGAAATAATTGTAGGTCGCGTTATAGGCCTTCACATGCTCCATGCAGAACAGGAAGAACTGGCCCTCGCGGCCGCGCCCCTTCGGCGCACGGAACTCGCCCGTGCGCGCGCAGCCCGGATGGCTGCAACGCGGCGCATCGCTCTCGGCCGGCGCTTCCGCCTCGGAAGCTCCGATCCTGATGCTGTCGAAAAGGCGCGAGTTGATGTTCATCGTCGACGGGTTATGAAACGCAGGGCTCAGGGCGGCAAGTGCGATGCAGCGCATCGCCGAACCGACAGAACAATCATGGCAACGGTGGCGCGATCATGACCGCAATCAGTGAAAGAATCACGCACAAGCTGACCGCGGCCTTTGCGCCACAGGCGCTCAGGGTCATCGATGAATCGCACCAGCATCAGGGCCATGGCGGCTGGCGCGAGGGCGGCGAGACTCATTTCAGGGTCGATATCGTGTCGGAAGCCTTCGTCGGCAAGAGCCGGCTCGAACGCCACCGCCTCGTCAACGCGGCTCTGGCACAGGAACTGGCCGACCGCGTCCACGCCCTGGCGATCGCGGCAAAGGCTCCGGGTGAGGCGTAAATCCCTCTAGCGCTTCGGCCGGGCCGGCGACAGCGCGTAGATCGCGACCGAGGCCAGCAGCAGCGCGGCGAAGGCCCAGTGCAGGTTGGCGAAGGTCTTGGCCGCATCGAGCCCTGCGGCACGCTGCTCGGCGATGAACCAGCCGGAGGCCGACTGAACCGCCGCCGCCCCGGCGATGAAGAGGAAGTTCACGAAGGTCATGCCGCGCCCGATCAGATGCTCGGGGAAGAACTGCCGCGCATGCGCCATCAGGATGGCGTAAGTGAAGCCCGCCGCGCCGACGAGCGAGAACAGCGCCACCGCGGTCAGATGCGATTGCTGCCCGCTCAGCGCCAGTGCGACGAAGCCGAGCGCCGTCAGCAGGGTCCCCCAGGTGACGATCGTCTTGGCCCGGCCGGTGCGGCTTTCGAGCCAGCCATAGACGAAGGCGCCGACGATCATCGCAGCCGCCATGATCGAGGCCGCATGGCCGGCCGCGACCGGATCGAAGCCATGGACCTGCGTCATGAACGGCCCGATCCAGAGCCCGCGCGCTGTGGCGACGATGGCATAGCCCGTGATGGTCAAGGGCGCGAGCAGCCAGAGCGGCTTCAGGGCGAGGATGCTGGCGAGCCCCTGCAGCAGCCCCTCGTCGGGCGTGGCGGAAGCCGGTCGCGGCGGCGGGTCGCGCACCAGCGCCACCGCCAGCACGGTCGCGACGAGGAAGCCCACCGCCATCGCCATCATCGCGCCGCGCCAGCCGAAATGTCCGGCGGCGATGGCGAGTGGCGCGGCGCCCGCGATATTGCCGAGCGAGCCCAGCGCGATGAAGAGCGAGGTGAGCAGACCGAAGCGCTGCGGCGCGGCATTGCGCGCGAACAGGAACAGCGAGGACATGAACACCGGCGAGCAGCCGATGCCGATCAGCGCCATAGCAAAACCGGCGGTCGCGGCGCTGCCGGCCTGTGTCAGCAGGAAGGCGCCGACGGTGCCGATCGCCATCGCGAAGGCCACCGTCCGGCGCGGCCCGAGCCGGTCCAGCGCCCAGCCGACCGGGAACTGCGCCAGCGCGAAGGCAATGAACCAGGCGGCGCCGAGCAGGCCGAAGGCGGCCGGGCCGATGCCGAGATCGGCCATGACAGGCCCGGCGATCACGCTCAGGAAGGAGCGGTAGAAGATCGAGAGGACATAGGCCGGCAGCAGCGCAATGAAGACGATCACGTCGGGAGTTCCGCTTCTGCCGGCTGGTAGGAGGCTTACTTGATGCGCTCGAGCACGGAGACGTAGTTGGCGACCGCCGCTCCGCCCATGTTGAAGATGCCGCCAAGGCGCGGGCTGTCGAGCTGCATACCCTCCGGCGCCTCGCCGGTGAGCTGCATGGCCGAGAGCACATGCATGGAGACGCCGGTCGCGCCGATCGGATGACCTTTGGCCTTGAGGCCGCCGGAGACGTTGACCGGCAGCTTGCCGTCCTTCTGCGTCCAGCCTTCCTTGATGGCCCGCGCCCCGTCGCCTTCCTTGGTCAGGCCCATCGCCTCGTATTCGATCAGCTCGGCAACGGTGAAGCAGTCATGCGTCTCGACGAAGGAGAGATCGTCAAGCGTGACGCCGGCATTGGCCAGCGCCTTCTTCCAGGCCAGCGCGCCGCCCTCGAATTTCAGGATGTCGCGCTTCGACATCGGCAGGAAATCCTGGACATGGGCCATGCCGCGGAAGCCGACGGCGCGGCGCATACGCAGCGCCGTCTCCTCGTCGGCCAGCACCAGCGCGGCGGCGCCGTCCGAGACCAGCGAGCAGTCGGTCCGCTTCAGCGTGCCGGCGACATAGGGGTTCTTCTCGCTCTCCTCGCGGCAGAAGGCATAGCCGAGATCCTTGCGCATCTGCGCATAGGGGTTGGCGACGCCGTTCTTGTGGTTCTTCGCCGCGATCATCGCGAGCGCATCGGACTGGTCGCCATGACGCTGGAAATAAGCGGCCGCGATCTTGCCGAAGACGCCGGCGAAGCCGCCCTGAACCTCGCTGTCCTCCGGCAGGTAGGAAGCCTTGAGCAGGTTCTTGCCGATCTCGGGGCCAGGCGTCTTGGTCATCTGCTCGACGCCGACGACGAGCACCACCTTGGCGTCACCCGCCTTGATCGCGCGCACGCCCTGATGCACGGCGGCCGAGCCGGTGGCGCAGGCGTTCTCGACGCGGGTGGTCGGCTTGAAGCGCAGCGCCGGGTCGGCCTGCAGCACCAGCGATGCCGTGAAGTCCTGGGCGGAGAAGCCGGCGTTGTAATGGCCGAGCACGATCTCGTCGACATCGTCGGCGGTGATGCCGGCATCGACAAGGGCCTCGACCGCCACCCGCACGATCAGGCTTTCGACGGTCTCGGCATCCTGCTTGCCGAACGGTGTATGGGCCCAGCCAACGATCGCAGCGCTCATGGCGAAATCTCCCTTACTGTGCAGTTACACGTTATTTTGTCAGCCCGGAGCCATCGGGCAAGCCGGTATCCGCGCATGGTGGCCGTGCACGGATCGGCTGGCGGGCTTCTGCCTCCAGAACTAGCCGGCCCGCCCGCTCATCGCAACGCCAGCGAGAGCAGCAGCCCGACGCCGCCGACGATCATCGCCATGCCCAGCATCTCGCGCCGGCTGGTGCCCTCCGCGAATAGTTTGCGCGAAGCGATCTGCGCCAGCGGCACCTCGATCAGCGCCAGCGTGCGGACATTGGCCGCCGTCGTCAGCGAGAAGCCGATGAACCAGAACTGGGAGGCGGCCGCGCCGAGGAAACCGGCCGAGAGCGAGCGGCGCCAGCTCTTCAGGCTGAGGATGAGCGCCTGTCGGTCGGCGACGAGCATGTAGACGACCAGCAGAATGGTCTGGAGCCCGAGGCCGAGCACGAGAATGGTCGAGGCACGGATCAGGAATGAGCCCTCCGGCAGGGCCTGGATGCCGCCACGGAAGCCGATTGCCGACAACGCGAAGAAGGCGCCGGAGACGATGCCGAACACAGCGGGCCGCAGGCCGGCCCGGGTCAGCTTCTCGCCGGGCTTCCACGACACGACGATCACGCCTGCCGTCGCGATGGCGATCGCCAGGAACTTCATCGGCGTCAGCGCGTCGCCGAGCAGCAAGGCTCCGAACAGCGCGACCTGCACCGGCTCGGTCTTGGTATAGGCTGTGGTCACCGCGAAGGAGCGCTCGCGCATCGCCGCCAACATCAGCGCGGTGGCCGCGATCTGCGTCAGCGCGCCCCAGAGCGTGTAGCCGAGCGAAGCCATGCCTATCTCTGGCGGCAGGCGTTGCAGCCCGAGGCAGGCCAGCGCCAGGAACAGCATCGCGAAGGGCAGGCCGAAGAGGAAGCGCACCTGCGTCGCGCCGACCACGCCGATGATGTCGGTCAGCGAGCGCTGCGCCAGATTGCGCGCGGTCTGCAAGAGCGAGGCGGCGATGGTCGCCGGTATCCAGAGAAGGCCGAAAGCCACGCGACAAGCCTCGGGAAAGCAAGAGAACCCGTCGCTTGTGGACCGGCTGCGGCAGCTAGGCAAATCGCTCCGCAAGGGGTAGGTATGCATTCACGGGCGGGCGATTGTGGCGGCCGTCTCGAAATTGCCGCATGCGTCGCGTTGAACCCTGCGCCGTCGCTATCCGCAAGACGCTACCCGCCCGCTTCGAGCAAGACAGGTTCAGACCCGCCCGATGATCGCTTCCCGCCTCGCAGCCGCCCTCGCCCTCGGCGCCGTCCTGACGGGGCCGGCCCACGCCGGAACGAGCCTCGTCGTCGATGCCTCCAGCGGCGCCGTGCTCTCGAGCGAGAATGCGAACCAGGCCTGGCGCCCGGCCTCCACGACCAAGATGATGACGATCTATCTCGCGCTGAAGGCGGTGCGGGAAGGACGGCTCGGCCTGGAGACGGCGATTCCGGTCTCGAAGCTCGCCGCGAGCCAGCCGCGCGTGAAGGTCTATGCAAGGCCGGGCCAGGAGATCACGCTCGACAACGCCCTGCGCATCATGATGGTGAAGTCGGCCAACGACATCGCCTATGTCGTGGCCGAGGGCGTCGGCGGCGATGTCCCGACCTTCGTCGCCATGATGAATGCGGAAGCGCAACGCCTCGGCATGCGCGACACCCGCTTCGCCAATCCCAATGGCTGGGACCATCCCGACCAGCAGACCAGCGCCCGCGATCTCGCCGTACTCGCCATGGCGCTGATGCATGATTTCTCACAGTACTCCGATTACTGGGGCACCTCGGCCGTACAGCTCGGCAAGCAGGTGATGCAAAACACCAACGGACTGGTCGGGCGCTATTCCGGCGTCAGTGGCATGAAGACGGGCTTCACCTGCGCCTCCGGCTTCAACGTCGTCGCTACCGCAAGCCGCGGCGGGCGCACGCTGATCGCCGTCGTGCTCGGTTCGACCTCGGGCACCGACCGGACGGTGAGAGCAGCCCAGCTCCTCGATGACGGCTTTGCCGCCTGGGGCGGCACCGGCTACAGCGTCGCCTCGATGCCGCCGAGCGGCACCCGCGCGCCCAATATCTGCGACGATGTCCGCCGTCGCGGCGGCGGCGTCGCTCTCGCGGATGATGCCGACATTTCCGGCCCGATCGCAGCCGGCATGTCCACCGGCGACGCCAATTCCCCCGATGGCGGGCGCTTCGCGATCTTCAACGCCCAGTCCGCCCCGCAATCGTCCGGCTCCGTCGCAACCCGCTCGCCGCGCGGGCGTGTCGTGCTCGGCCCTCGCGCCGAGGCCGTTCCGATGCAGGTCTCCTTCGGCCGTAGCCCCGGCTCGGCCTCGGCCCCGCTCGCGGCCAACGCCACGGCGCAGCCGAGTTCGCGCGTCGCGCGCGGCACCCCGACCATCGAGCCGGAAGCCCCGGTCGCCGCCGGCCTCGTCGTGCCCTCGACCCGCCGCACCGCCTCGAACAATGGCGCGATCCCGCGCGGCGCCACCGCCTTCGCGCCGGCGAGCGCGCCGGTCCAGCCCTCGACCGAGGCCTTCGAGGGTGGCCCGCTGCGCCTCCAGGGCTCGGTGCAGTCCGGTGCGGCCAATGCCGCGAGCCTGCGCCCCGGCGCGGCCGCAGGCATCAAGCCGGCCACGCGCACTGCGAAGCCCGAGAAGGCGCAGGCCGCCAAGGTCCAACCGGCAAAGACCCAGCCGGCGAAGGCGCAGCCGCTCAAGACCCCGCCGGCTCGTACGGTGCCAGCGAAGCCCAAGCCCTCCCAGGCTGCCGTGAAGCCGCCGGCGGCCAAGCCCGCCGCCGGAGCCAAGGCCAAGCCCGCCAACGACGCCTGAGGCCTGGTTGGACCTGAGGAGCCCTGACCGGGACCGAACCGGCGAACGCCAGGGCCTCGTCCTCGCGCTCGCCTCGGCCGCTGCTTTCGGCACCAATATCGTCAGCGCCCAAATCGCCGGGCAGGCGGGTCTCAGCGGCCCGCTCCTCGTCTTCTACCGCGTCCTGCTGATGCTCGCCCTCGCCGGCGGCGCCGCTCTCATCTGGCGCGCCTCGCTCGCCCTGAAGCGCGGCGAGCGGCAGCCGGTCCTGCTCTTCGGCCTGGCGACGGCGCTGGTCGGCATCGCCTATCTCTCCTCGGTCGCCTTCATTCCCGTCTCGGTCGCCGCGGTGGTGTTCTACACCTTCCCGGTCCTGATCGTGCTGGCCGAGCCCATCCTGACCCCGGCCCCGTTGCGGGCCGACAGGCTGGCGGGCGCGCTCGCAGCCTTCCTCGGCATCGCCCTCGTCGTCGGCCCCGACCTGCACGGGCTCGATCCGCGCGGCCTCGCGCTCGCCATGCTCGCAAGCGTCAGTGCCGCCGCGCAATTCTTCGCCGCGGCGCGCTGCGCTGAGACGCCGACCCTGCCCAAGCTGTTCTGGTCGCATGTCGTCATCCTGCCGGTGACCGCGCTGGTGCTGCTCGCCACAGGCGGCTTCCTGCCGCCCCAGACCTTCCTGCTCGCGCCGATCGCAGTCGCCATCACCTATGGCGGCTATATCGTCGGCTTCCTCTTCCAGATTCTCGCGCTCGCCCGCGTCGCGCCCGGCCCTGCCGGCCTCGCCTTCTGCGCCGAGCCGGTCTTCGCCGTCATCATCGCCGCCTTCGTGCTCGCCGAGCGGCTGGGCCCGCTGCAATATGCCGGCTGCGCCCTTGTCATCGCGGCCATCGCCACTAATGTAATACTAGAACAAACGAGGCGGAGCGTCGTGCCTGCCTAGATCGTCACGCGCCCTGCCGGGCGCGCAGAAGACGATCTTTCCCACTGATGGGACATCGGATTGACCCGATGTCCTCGAGGCTTTGCGACCCATGACCGGCGATCCCGCCCGCCCCCTCCCCGTCCCGCTCACCCTGCTCACCGGCTTCCTCGGCGCCGGCAAGACCACCTTGCTGAACCGCCTGCTGAAGGACCCGGCGCTGGCCGGGACGCTCGTGCTCGTCAACGAGTTCGGCGAGATCGGCCTCGACCATCTGATGATCGAGGGCGTCGAGGAGAATATGATCCTCCTCGAATCCGGCTGTCTGTGCTGCACCATCCGCGACGACCTCATCGTCACGCTGGAGGATTTGCTGCGCGGCCGCGACAACGGCCGCATCGCCCCCTTCTCGCGCCTCGTCATCGAGACGACCGGCCTCACCGACCCCGCGCCGATCCTCAACGTCCTGATCAACCATCCTTATCTCGCCATGCGCTTCCGGCTCGACGGCGTCGTCACGCTGGTCGATGCCGTCAACGGCATGGCGACGCTTGACGCCCATGAAGAGGCCCGCCGACAGGTCGTCGCCGCCGACCGGCTGGTCCTGACCAAGGCCGAACTCGCCGCGCCGGATGATGTCGCCGCCCTGCGGCAGCGCCTCGACGGCCTCAATCCAGGCATCGCCATCCTGCCGCCGGACGCACCCGCCGCCGAGCTGATCGGCGCCGGCCTCTACGATCTCGCCAAGCAGCCGCAGGCGTTGCGCCTCTGGCTGGCCGAAGACGCGTTGCCTGGCCACCATCACCATGGGCACGATCACCACCACGGCGATCATCACCACCATCACGGGCACGATCACGCCCATGGCCAGGACCCGCATGACGTCAACCGCCACGACACCTCGATCCGCGCCTTCGTCCTGACGGCGGAACAGCCGGTCGCCCGCACCACCTTCGAGCTGTTCTGGACCCTTCTGCGCTCGATCCACGGCCCGCGCCTGCTACGGCTGAAGGGGTTGGTCGATATCGCCGGCGAACCCCGTCGCCCCCTGCTCGTTCATGCCGTCCAGCAGATCCTGCATCCGCCGATCCAGCTCGACGCCTGGCCGGATGCCGATCACCGCTCCCGCCTCGTCCTGATCGTCAGGGATATCGAGGAGGACACCGTCCGCAAGCTCTGGTCGGCCTTCCTCGGGCAGGCCGCCACGCAGCCCCAGACCGCCTGAGTACCGGCCCGTTTCTTGAACCTGACCCGGCGAGAGGCAAGGCACGCCAACCTGCCTTGCCGTTCCGGCACAGCAATGCGCCAGAACGATCCAGGAAGGGTACGGGCGGATGAGCACGATCAGAGCTCTGGCGGCGACCGAAGGCAGCGCGACGGCAACCCTGCCAAACCTGCCACTGCCTCGCCCGGATGCAGCGATCTATAGCGAATTGCGCGCGCTCAGTGCCTGCGATGCCATCCGCCACGAATGGGCCGACCTCGCAAGCCGCGCGCTCGAGGCCAATCCCTGCCTCGAGCCGGGCTTCGCGCTTGCCGCCGCGCAGCACCTCATCTCCTTCCGCGATGCCGAATTGATGCTGCTCTGGCAGGGCGATCCGAGCTCGGAACGCCGCCACCTCGTCGGGCTCGTTCCTTGCCGGACGCGCCGCCATATCTTCGCGGCCGACACGCTGGAAGGTTTCGCCGATCCGCGCCTGCTGAACGGCACGCCGCTGCTCGACAGCACCTTCGCCGCCCCCGCCCTCGCCGCCTTCCTGCGCGACTGGCGTCGGTGCGGCCATGCCAGCGACGCCTTTTCCCTGTCGGGAATCGATCCTGCCGGCGCCTTTGCCGCCACGCTCGCGCGCGTCGCCGACGGCCAGGGCGTGGCGGTTGGCTGGCAGCCCGTCGTTGGACGCCGGCTCGAGCTTCCGCCCACCGCCCGCATCGCCACCTCCGACGAAGCCTTGCGGGACAAGGGCCGCCTGATCCTCGCCGAGGCCACAAACCAGGCCGACCGGCGCGACGCCGTCGAGATCCTGCTGGCGATCGAAGCCTCCGGATCGCGCGGCCGGGCCGGCAAGGCGACGCTGCAGGACACCCGCGAGGTCGGCTTCCTGCGCAGCATGAGCCGCGATCTCGGCCGGCAGAAGCTCTGCCGCGTCGCCGTTCTGGTGCTGGACGACCGGCCGATCGCCGCCGCGCTCACGCTCGGAAAGGGCACCTCCTGCTGGCTCTATCACGGCGTCGGCGACGAGGCCCATGCCGCGCTGGAGCCCCTGCCGATGCTGCTCGCCATGATGCGCAAGGCGCAGCCCTCGCGGCAGATCCTGCTGCCCGGCGGCCTGCCGCTCTTCGGCGCCCGTGAGGAGGCCTTCGGCACGATCCGCCTCACGCGACGCCGGGCGCAAGGCTCGCGTCGGCCGGTCGATCTTGCGGCCCGGATGCGCGAGAGGATCGTGCGCTCGCTGTTCAGGCCTCGGCCCGCAGCAGTCGACGGATGATCTTGCCGGTCGTCGTCAGCGGCAGCTCGTCACGGAAGGCGATCTCGCGCGGATATTCATGGGCCGAAAGCCGCGCCCGCACGAAGCCCTGAAGCTCGGAGACCAGGGCCTGCGAGCCACCATGGCCGGGCTTCAGCACGACGAAAGCCTTGACGATCTCGGTGCGCAGCGGGTCGGGCTTGCCGACGGCCGCCGCCAGCGCCACGGCCGGATGGCGCAGCAGGCAATGCTCGATCTCGCCGGGCCCAATGCGATAGCCCGAGGAGGTGATGACGTCGTCGTCGCGGCCGATGAAGCGGACATAGCCCTCCTCGTCCTGCACGCCTTCGTCGCCGGTCGTCATCCAGTCGCCGACAAACTTGGCCGCCGTCGCCTCCGGGTTGCGCCAGTATTCCAGGAACATCACCGGATCGGGCCGACGCACGGCGATCTGGCCCTCCTCGCCGGCGGCGCAGACCGTGCCGTCCGGCCGGATGATCGCGACCTCATGGCCGGGCACCGCCCTGCCGATCGTGCCCGGGCGGCTGACACCGATCGCAGCGCTGGAGGCGAGCACGAGATTGCACTCGGTCTGGCCATAGGCCTCGTTGATCGTGAGTCCGAGCGCCTCGCGCCCCCATTCCAGCGTCTCGGCGCCGAGCGCCTCGCCCGCCGCCGCGACCGTGCGCAGGTTCAGGCGCCAGCGCCCCTGCGGGCTGCCGGCGCCGCGCATCATCCGGAGCGCCGTCGGCGGCACGAAGGCATTGCGGATGCCGAGATCCTGGATCAGCCGGTAGGCCTCCTCGGGCTCGAAGCGGGTCACCGGCCGCGCCACCACCGCGACGCCGAAATGCAGTGCCGGCAGCAGCATGTTGAGCAGCCCGCCCGCCCAGGCCCAGTCGGCCGGCGTCCAGGCGAGATCGCCCGGCCGCGGCATGAATTCATGCGGCATCTGCACGCCCGGCAGGTGGCCGGGCAGAACGCGGTGGCCATGCAGCGCGCCCTTCGGATTGCCTGTTGTCCCCGAGGTGTAGATCATCAGTGCCGGATCTTCCGGCGTGGTCTCAACCGGGGTGAAATCCGGGCTGCC
This sequence comes from Allobosea sp. FG18, assembly GCF_057809495.1. Lineage (NCBI taxonomy): Bacteria > Pseudomonadati > Pseudomonadota > Alphaproteobacteria > Hyphomicrobiales > Alloboseaceae > Allobosea > Allobosea sp. FG18. The sequence goes on along the minus strand of NZ_JBMDKB010000016.1, from coordinate 145,641 downwards.
TTCCGCCAGCAGCGCGTCCCACCCTTCCACCACGCCATCGGCACCGTCGGTCGAGATACGCAGAGCCAGCTCCGGCAGCGGCTGAGTGATCTGGCCGAGCTTCGCCAGCCCGCCGGCATTGGTCACGACGACCTTGGCGGCCGAGTCGGTCAGGCGATAGGCCAAGGCATCGACCCCGAACAAGGCCGCCAGCGGCACGGCGATCGCGCCGAGCTTGTAGGCGGCGAGATGCGCGGTCAGCACCGCCCGCCCCTGCGGCAGGAGGATGGCGATGCGGTCGCCCCGGCCGACGCCACGCGCGCGCAAGGCACTCGCCAGCCGGTTCGAATGCTCGCGCAGCCAGCCGAAGCTGACCGGGCTCACCTGCCAGTCCGTGGAGACCTCGATGATGGCCGGACGGTCAGGTGCGATAGCGGCCCAACGGTCGCAGACGTCGACGGCGATGTTGTAGCGATCCGGGATGCGCCAGCGGAAACTCTCGCGTAGCGCGGCATAATCGGGCAGGTCTGGCAGGATCAAAATCGACGTCCGGTGGGAGGCGCGGCACGATAGGCAGGCCGCCCCCCTCTGTCACCCGCATCTTGCGTATCATCTCCCAGCGTAACGATGCGCTCAGAACATGCGTTCGCTGGCCGGTGGAAGATAGGCGTCGGTAAAGGCATCGCCGGCCCGCACCTTGTCACGGAACGCGCCCGCCGAAGCGAGCTGGCCCAGCGCCTGCCCCCAGCGCTCGCTGTCGATCCCGCCAAGCCCGTGTGCGCGCACATAGGGCGTCAGCACATTCCGCTCGATCACCGCGGCGAGCTTGTCGCGTTCGACCTCGAGCTGAGCGCTTTCGTTACGGCGCAGGACCAGCTGCGCGCCGGCACCCGGATTGACGGCGGCGTCGCGGATGCCGCGCATGACGGCGCGCACCAGCCCGCGCACGGCATCGGGCTTGCTCGCGATCAGCTTGCCGGACACGATCACCGCGCTGCCATAGAGCAGCAATCCGTGCTCGGCCATTTCCATCAGCACGATGTCGTCGCCGGGCACGCCGCGCGCCCGGAGCGAGACGGCGGTGGAGGAGCCGAAGGCGAAGAGCGCGTCGATCTCGCCCGAGGCCAGCATCGGCTCGCGCACCGGCACGCCGATGGTCTCGATCCGGATCTTGCTGTCGTCGATCTTGTTGAGGCTCTTGAAGAGCGGCCATTGCGCAAAACTGGCATCGATGCTGGCCGTGCCGAGCTTGCGGCCTTCGAGGCTCGTCGGCGCGGTGGTGATCCCCCGGCTCTTGCGGCCGATCAGGGCGTATCCCGGCCGGTCATGCACGATCATCACCGCCGTGAGATCGGAACTCGGATTCTCGTCGCGGAAACGGATCAGCGCATTGATATCGCCGAAGCCGGCATCCTGCGTTCCCGACGCCAGCCTCTGGAGCATGGCACGCGCGCCATTGCCCGGCTCGATCACGACATCGAGCCCTTCGGCACCGAAATAGCCTTTGTCCTGCGCCGTCAGGAACGGCGCCGCCAGCGCATCGAAACGGCGGTCCAGCGCAAAGCGAACGGCGGTGTTTCCCTCGGCGCGAGCCACCCTGCCCCCGGCGAAACAGGCGGCCAAGCCCCCCATCGCCAGTTGTCCGAACCCGCGCCGACACGGCATTAGGGAACGAGAGGGCGAAGCGATCGGCATATCTAGCCTCCGGGCGCCTTGCTGGCTGGAACACGGCACATCCGTGCGTTCCGTCTTCCTGACATCATAAGATGTTGAAATGCCGTCAACATGACGGAAGTTCCATTACAAATTCGGGCTTCTTTCGATCTTGCCTTGCCCTGTCACGATGGATTGCGCCAGCTTCGCAGCCGCGACGCCCCTGCACCTCCCACGAATGAAGGAGGAGCCGGGAAGCCCCTCCTTCATTGACGCCGCCGCGTGAAAACGCTGTCAGGCGGCGCGATAGCGCGCCAGCCAATGCGCGTAGGGCGCAGGCAAAGTCGCCCAGGCCGGGTTCTCGACACCGAGCGCCTGTGCCGCCGCATAGGGCCAGTGCGGATCGGCGAGCAGCGGCCGGCCCAGCGTCACCAGATCGACCTTGCCTTCGCGCACCAGCGCGTCGGCCTGTTCGGGCTTGCTGATATACCAGCTGGTCGAAGCCGGCAGGCCACTCTCGCGACGCACCCGCTCGGCGACTGGGCCCAGGAAAGCCGGCCCCCACGGGATCTTCGCCTCGGTGGTCGAGAAGCCGACGCTGACATCGATGAAATCGAGTCCCTCGGCCTTGAAGCGCTTCACCAGTTCGATCGACTCGGCGAGCGTCTCCTCGTCGCGCCCGTCATACTCGATCACGCCGAGCCGGGCGGAGAGCGGCCGGTTCTCGGGCCAGACCTTGCGGACGGCCGCCAGCGTCTCGATCAGGAAGCGGCTCCGGTTCTCGAAGCTGCCGCCATAGGCATCGTCGCGCTTGTTGGCATGCGGCGACAGGAAGCTCTGCGCGAGATAGCCATGGGCGAAATGCAGCTTCAGCCACTGGATGCCGATAGCGCGGGCGCGCTCGGCCGCGGCGACGAAATCGCCGCGCACGCGCTCGATATCCGTCGCGGTCATAGCACGCGGCACACGCCCGAGCCCGCCGCCATACGCCACCGCCGACGGCGCGATCGTTTCCCAGCCGCGCTCGTCATTGGCCGGGATATGGTCGTCGCCTTCCCAGGGCAGGTTGGCGCTGGCCTTGCGCCCGGCATGGCCGATCTGGATGCCGGTGACGGCGCCGGCCTTGCGCATCTCGGCGACGATCGGTGCCAGCGCTTCCGCCTGCCCGTCATTCCACAGCCCGAGGCAGCCGGGGGTGATCCGGCCTTCTGGCGAGACACCGGTCGCCTCGATCACGACGAGGCCGGTGCCGCCGCGCGCGAGCCCGGCGAGATGTGCCCGGTGCCACTCGTTGGCGACGCCATCCTGCGCCATGTACTGACACATCGGCGAGGCGACGATGCGGTTGCGAAGGGTGACGCCCTTAAGGCTGAAAGGCTCGAACAGGCCAGGCATGATGCGGCTCCGCGCAGTGGATTTCTATATTTCGATAGTTCGATATTTTTCGAATTTTGGCAAGCTAAAAACCCTGTGATAGACTGCGTTCATGCGCCATGCCCGCCTGCCCGCCTCCGAAGAAATCGCGCTCGAAGACGTCTTCCACGCGCTGAGCGACCCGTTCCGGCTCGAAGTCGTGCGCCGGCTGGCGGTCGAGGGCGAGCAAAGCTGTCAGGCTCTCGAGGGCGACCGGCCGAAATCCAGCGTCTCCCACCATTTCCGCGTGCTGCGCGAGGCCGGGCTGATCCGCACCCGCAACGAAGGCGTGACCCGCATGAACGCCCTGCGTCGTGACGATATCGAGCAGCGCTTCCCCGGCCTGCTCGCCTGCGTCGTTCCCAAATCGAGCGAATGATCCGCGCCCGGTTCCGCTCAGCGTGCCGCCAGCCTATGCTCGCGCCATGAGCCTCCCCTACCGCCCCAATGTCGGCATCGCCCTGTTCAATGCGCAGGGCCACGTCTTCGCTGGCCGCTCGCACAGCGCCGGCCCCGAGATCGTCCTGCCCGGCTTCGACTGGCAAATGCCGCAGGGCGGCATAGACCCGGACGAGGACATCGTCGCCGCCGCCCGCCGCGAGCTGGAGGAGGAGACCGGCGTGACGCAGGCAGAGTTGCTTGCCGTGACCGACGCGTGGTGGAGCTACGACTTCCCGCCCTATGACGGGCCCTGGCACAAGCTCGCCGCCTTCCGCGGCCAGCGCCAGCGCTGGGTCGCTTTCCGCTTCACCGGCAGCGAGAGCGCGATGGATATCGGCAAGCCCAATGGCGACGAACCGCCGGAATTCAGCGAATGGCGCTGGTGCCTGCTCGCCGAGATGCCGGGCCTGGTCGTGCCGTTCAAGCGCCCGGTCTACCAGAAGGTGGCACAGGCCTTCGCCGCTTTCGCGGCGACCTGAGCTCTGCTTGTCATTCCGGACAAGCCGCGAAGCGGCGCAGATCCGGAATCCACCCAAGGGCGCGACACCCAGTCGTGGTTTCCGGGTCTCCGCTTCGCTCCGCCCGGAATGACAAGATACGCATTCAGAAACAAAAAAGGGCCGCTCACGCGGCCCTTTTTGCATTCCGAAGCTCAGGCGCGAATTACGCCGCCTTACGCTGCTCGAAAACGTGCTTGAACTCCTGCAGCTGCACCAGCGTGTCCTGCAGGCGCTTCTTCTCGTCATCGTTATGCGAACCGGCGAGACGGGTCTCGGCGGTCAGGATTTCGGCATCGAGCACGGCGGTGTCGACGTCCTCTATGAAGCGGCCCTGCTCGGCCAGGATCGTCGTCGACGTCTGGTTGACCTCGACGAGGCCGCCATTGATGAAGAATTCCTTGCCGTTGCTCTCGGTCGTCTGGACGAAGACGATACCGGCCTTGAGCGTCGCGACGAGCGGCGCATGGCCTGCGAGCACGGTCATCTCGCCCTCGACTGAGGGGATGATGACGCTGACGACGTCGCCCGAGAACAGGATGCGCTCCGGCGAGACGAGTTCGAACTTGAAGGTGGCCATCGCCTGTCTTTTCCTCCGACGTCACCCCGTTCGCCGGACGACGCCGGGGGCCATGCCAGATGTGTCAACAATCCATGCTGGGCATGGTTCCGGGCGGCCGGAGCCGCCCGAAAAGAAGGATACGCGAAGCTTACGCGGCCTCGGCGGCCAGGCGCTGCGCCTTCTCGACGGCTTCGTCGATCGAGCCGACCATGTAGAAGGCCGCTTCCGGCAGGTGGTCGTACTTGCCCTCGACCAGACCCTTGAAGCCCTTGATCGTGTCCTCGAGCGGGACGAGCTTGCCGGGCGAGCCGGTGAAGACTTCCGCGACGAAGAACGGCTGCGACATGAAGCGCTCGATCTTGCGGGCGCGCGCCACGGTCAGCTTGTCGTCTTCCGAGAGCTCGTCCATGCCCAGGATCGCGATGATGTCCTGCAGCGACTTGTAGCGCTGGAGGGTCTGCTGCACCGCGGTGGCGACAGCGTAGTGCTCCTCGCCGACGATGTCGGCCGAGAGCATGCGCGAGGTGGAGTCGAGCGGGTCGACCGCCGGGTAGATGCCCTTTTCCGCGATCGAACGCGACAGCACGGTACGGGCGTCCAAGTGAGCGAACGAGGTCGCGGGCGCCGGGTCGGTCAGGTCGTCCGCGGGGACGTAGATCGCCTGCACCGAGGTGATCGAGCCCTTGTTCGTGGTGGTGATGCGCTCCTGCAGGTTGCCCATGTCGGTGGCGAGCGTCGGCTGATAGCCCACCGCCGACGGAATGCGGCCGAGCAGCGCGGACACTTCCGAGCCGGCCTGCGTGAAGCGGAAGATGTTGTCGACGAAGAACAGAACGTCCTGGCCCTTGTCGCGGAAGTCCTCGGCGATGGTCAGGCCGGCGAGAGCGACGCGCATGCGGGCGCCCGGGGGCTCGTTCATCTGGCCATAGACCAGGGCGCACTTGGAGCCAGCGGTCGAACCGTTGTTCTCCTTGGGGTTCTTGTTGACGTTGGACTCGATCATCTCGTGATAGAGATCGTTGCCCTCACGGGTGCGCTCGCCGACGCCGGCGAACACGGAGTAACCGCCGTGGGCCTTCGCGACGTTGTTGATCAGCTCCATGATCAGCACAGTTTTGCCGACGCCGGCGCCGCCGAACAGGCCGACCTTGCCGCCCTTGGCGTAAGGCGCCAGCAGGTCGACGACCTTGATGCCGGTGACGAGGATCTGGGCCTCGGTCGACTGCTCGGAATAGGCCGGGGCCGGCTGGTGGATGCCGCGGGTGGCGGAGGTCTTGATCGGGCCGGCTTCGTCGACCGGCTCGCCGATGACGTTCATGATGCGGCCGAGCGTCTCGTCGCCGACCGGAACCGCGATCGGGGCGCCGGTATCGGTGACCGACTGGCCGCGGACCAGACCTTCGGTCGAGTCCATCGCGATGGTGCGGACGGTGTTCTCGCCGAGATGCTGGGCGACCTCGAGGACGAGGCGGTTGCCGAGATTGTCGGTCTCGAGCGCGTTCAGGATCTCCGGCAGGGCGCCGTCGAACTGCACGTCGACGACGGCGCCGATGACCTGGGCAACGCGGCCGGTGCCGGTGTTGGCGGGCTTCTCGGCGGTCTTCTTGGTGGTCTTGGTAGCGGCTTTGGCCATGGCGGAACCTCGGGACTAGCGCATTCGGATGTGACGGCAGCCGGCGGCTTGCGCCACCGGCGAAGATTAGGCGGTTAGAGCGCTTCCGCGCCGGAGATGATCTCGATCAGTTCCTTCGTGATCATCGCCTGACGCGAGCGGTTGTAGATCTGCGTCTGCTTCTTGATCATCTCGCCGGCGTTGCGCGTGGCGGAGTCCATCGCAGACATGCGCGCGCCCTGTTCGGAAGCGGCATTCTCGAGCAGCCCGCGCAGGACCTGAACGGTCAGGTTGCGCGGCAGCAGCGCTTCCAGGATCTCGCTCTCGTCCGGCTCGTAATCGTAGACCGCGTCGGTCTGCTTCGTCCCTTCCGGAATCTCGGCCGGGATGATGCGCTGCGCGGTCGGGATCTGGGCGATCACCGAGCGGAAGCGCGAGAAGAACAGCGTCGCGACGTCGAACTCGCCATTGCCGAAGCGGGCCAGCACGTTCTGGGCGATCGCCTCGGCATTGACGAAGCCGACCTGCTTGAACTCGCGCAGGTCGATGAACTCGATGATATCCGCAGCGAACTGGCGACGCAGGATATCGTAGCCCTTCTTGCCGACGCAGATGATCTTGACCGTCTTGCCCTCGGCCTTCAGCGCATTCGCCTTGTCGCGGGCGAGGCGCGCGATCGAGGAGTTGAAGGCGCCGCACAGGCCGCGCTCGGCGGTCAGCACCAGCAGCAGATGCACCTTGTCGGAACCCGTGCCGGCGATCAGGCGCGGGGCGCTCGAACCGGACACGCCGGAAGCGAGGTTCGACAGCACCGTCTCCATGCGCTCGGCATAGGGACGCGCGGCCTCGGCGGCCGTCTGCGCCCGGCGCAGCTTCGCAGCCGCGACCATCTGCATGGCCTTGGTGATCTTCTGCGTCGACTTCACCGAAGCGATGCGATTGCGTAGGTCCTTAAGGGACGGCATCCGATCTTGATCCCCTACTCGTCAGCCGCAACGGACGCGGCAACGAAGCAATCCAGAGAAGCAGCGCGGCGGAGCTCAGGGCTCGGCCGCGCCGATAATGATGATCAGGCGAAGGACTTCGCGAAACCCGCGACGATGTCCTTGAGCTTGGCGGCGTTGGCGTCCGACAGATCCTTCGACGAGCCGATCTCGTTCAGCATGTCGGCATGCTTGCCGCGGACCAGCGCGAGCAGACCGTCCTCGAAGGCGCGAACCTTGCTGACCGGCAGCGCGTCGAGATAGCCGTTCACGCCGGCATAGATCACGACGACCTGCTCTTCCATCTTCAGCGGCGAGAACTGCGGCTGCTTCAGGAGCTCGGTCAGGCGGGCGCCGCGGTTGAGCAGGCGCTGCGTGACCGCGTCGAGGTCCGAACCGAACTGGGCGAAGGCGGCCATCTCGCGATACTGGGCGAGCTCACCCTTGATCTTGCCGGCGACCTTCTTGGTGGCCTTGGTCTGCGCCGAAGAGCCGACGCGCGACACCGAGAGGCCGACGTTCACCGCCGGGCGGATGCCCTGGTAGAACAGGTCCGTCTCCAGGAAGATCTGACCGTCGGTGATCGAGATCACGTTGGTCGGGATGTAGGCGGACACGTCGTTCGCCTGCGTCTCGATGACCGGCAGCGCCGTCAGCGAGCCGAGGCCGGCGTCCTCGCCCATCTTCGCCGCGCGCTCGAGCAGGCGGGAGTGGAGATAGAACACGTCGCCCGGATAGGCCTCGCGGCCCGGCGGGCGGCGCAGCAGCAGCGACATCTGGCGGTAGGCAACGGCCTGCTTGGAAAGGTCGTCATAGATGATGACGGCGTGCATGCCGTTATCGCGGAAGAACTCGCCCATCGAGCAGCCGGCGAACGGCGCCAGGAACTGCATCGGGGCCGGGTCGGAGGCGGTGGCCGCCACGACGATCGAGTACTCCAGCGCGCCGCGCTCCTCGAGCACCTTCACCAGCTGGGCGACGGTCGAGCGCTTCTGGCCGACGGCGACGTAGACGCAGTAGAGCTTCTGGCTCTCAGGGGCGCCTTCGACGTTCAGCGGCTTCTGGTTCAGGATCGTGTCGAGCGCCACGGCGGTCTTGCCGGTCTGGCGGTCGCCGATGATCAGCTCGCGCTGGCCGCGGCCGATCGGGATCAGGGCGTCGACCGCCTTGAGGCCGGTCGCCATCGGCTCGTGCACCGACTTGCGCGGGATGATGCCGGGCGCCTTGACGTCGACGCGGGCGCGGGCCTTGGCCTTGATCGGGCCCTTGCCGTCGATCGGGTTGCCGAGAGCGTCGACGACGCGGCCGAGCAGCTCCTTGCCGACGGGAACGTCGACGATGGCGCCGGTGCGCTTGACCGTCTGGCCTTCCTTGATGTCGCGGTCGGAACCGAAGATCACGACGCCGACATTGTCGCTCTCGAGGTTGAGCGCCATGCCGCGCACGCCGGACTCGAACTCGACCATCTCACCGGCCTGGACCTTGTCGAGGCCGTAGACGCGGGCGATGCCGTCGCCGACGGAGAGAACCTGGCCGACTTCGGTCACCGAAGCTTCCGAGCCGAAGTTCGAAATCTGGGCCTTCAGGATGGCGGAGATTTCAGCGGGGCGGATGTCCATCAGCCGACCTCTTTCATGGCAAGACGAATTGAATTGAGTTTGGTTTTCAGCGACGCGTCGACCATGCGGGAGCCCATCTTGACGATGAGCCCGCCGATCAGGGCCGGATCGATCTTGATGGATACGTCGACATCCTTGCCGGCGACGCCCTTCAGCGCCGCACGGATCTCGTCGACGCGCTTGGCCGTGGGCTCTTCGGCGACCGTCACCTCGGCGGAGACGATGCCCTTGGCCTCGGCGACCAGACGCTTGTAACCGGTGATCATGCCCGGCAGCGCGAAGAGGCGGCGCTTGCTGGCGACGAAGCCGATGAAATTGGCAGCGATGCCGGTGATGCCGGCCTTCTCGAGCACGGCCTTGATCGCCGCGACCTGCTCCTCGGCCGTGAAGGCCGGGCTCTGGATCAGGCGGTTCAGATCCTCGCTCTCGGCGAGCAGGCCGTTGAAGCTATCCAGAGCGGCCGCGACGGTGTCGATCGCACCCGCCTCCTCAGCCAGCTCGAACAAAGCGGTGGCATAGCGCTGAGCTACGCCCGACACCAATGTCCCCTGCGATCCGCCTTCAGCCACGCTTCCCGTCTCTCGTTTCAAGGGACCACACCAGCGACCTTCCTGACGAAGGTGGAGTGTATGCTCCCGACACTGCGAGTATCATAGGCGCAAAGCCGGCAAGACGACTTCGCGACCGAAATGTGGCGGTGCACTAGCATGCGGTTCCGGGCCGCGCAATCGCTGATTGCCCTTCATAAGCGGCGATTTTGCCGCGCCTTTCAGCTCTTCAAAGGAAGCTTTGCGGATCGACATCGACCGCGACCCGGACCGAGCCCTTGGGCCGGGGCGCCCGCTTCAGCCAGCCGCGCAGGTAATCCTGCAGATTGGTCTCACGCGCCGTCTTGACGATCAGGCGCATGCGATGGCGCCCGCGCAGCACCGCCAAGGGCGCTTCCGCCGGCCCCAGCACCATGATTCCGTCGCTTGCCTCGGCACAGCGCGCCAGCGCCCTGGCATGGCTTTCGGCCTCCGCCTGGCTGTTGGCGGAAACGATCAGCGCCGCCAGGCGCCCGAAGGGCGGCAGGCCCGCAGCCTCCCGCGAGGCCTCCTCTGCGGCATAAAACCGCTCCGGATCGCCCGAGATCAGGGCCTTCAGCACGGGATGCTCGGGGTCATGCGTCTGAAGCAGGGCGCGGCCGGGCTTCTCGCCCCGCCCTGCGCGGCCGGTAACCTGCCTGAGCGCCTGAAACGTCCGCTCCGCCGCACGCGGATCGCCGGAGGTCAGGCCGAGATCGGCGTCGATCACGCCGACCAGCGTCATTCCCGGGAAATTATGGCCCTTGGCGACGAGCTGTGTGCCGATGACGATGTCGAATTCGCCGTCGGCCACGGCCATGAGCTCCGTCTTCAGCCTTTCCGTGCCGCCTGGAAAATCGCTGGAGAGCACGATCGAACGCGCCTGTGGAAAAAGCGTCGCGACCTCCTCGGCCAGCCGCTCCACGCCCGGTCCGCAGGCGACGAGGCTCTCAGGCTTGTGGCAGGCCGGGCATTCATGCGGCCGGCGCTCGACATGCCCGCAATGATGGCAGACCAGCGCCCGCCGGAAGCGATGGTCGACCAGCCAGGCCGAGCAGTTCGGGCATTGGAAGCGATGGCCGCAATCCCGGCAGAGCGTCAGCGGCGCATAGCCACGTCGGTTGAGGAAGAGCAGCGACTGCTCCTTCGCCTCCAGATTGGCCTCGACCGCCTTGATCAACGCGCCCGAGAGCCAGCGCCCGCGCTCCGGCTTGTCGCGGCGCAGATCGACGAGGCCGAGCTGCGGCAACTCGCGCCCGCCGAAACGCTCCGGCAGCCTGAGATGGGCGTAGCGCCCGCGCTCGGCATTGACCCGCGTCTCCAAGGACGGCGTCGCGGAAGCGAGAACCACCGGCGCGTTCTCGATGCGCCCCCGCACCACCGCCATGTCGCGCGCATGATAGGAGACGCCGTCCTCCTGCTTGTAGGCGCTCTCGTGCTCCTCATCGACGACGATGAGGCCGAGATCGCTATAGGGCAGGAACAGGGCCGACCGCGCGCCGGCCACGACCTTCGCCTCCCCGCTCGCGATTGCCGCCTGCAGGCGCTCGCGCTTGCGGCCGGTCACGGCCGAATGCCACAAGCCCGGCCTGACGCCGAAACGGGCCTCGAAACGGTCGATGAACTGCGCGGTCAGCGCGATTTCCGGCATCAGGATCAGGCTCTGGCGGCCGAGCCGGATCGCCTCCGCCACCGCCTCGAAATAGACTTCGGTCTTGCCGGAGCCGGTAACGCCTTCGAGCAGCGAGACGCCGAAGACCTTCGCCTGCACCGACTTGACCAGCGCCTGCGCCACCTCCGCCTGCCCTTCCGAAAGTTCCGGCACAGCATGGTCGGGATCGGGCAAAGCCGCGATCGCCTCGCGCGGCAGTGGCTCGACGATGAAGGTGCCGGCATCGACGAGGGAATCGATCACGGCCGCGCTGACCGATGCGGCTTCCGCGAGCGCCGATTTCGCGATCAGCAACCCGCCCTCGGCCGCTGCGATGGCACGCGCCCGTGCCGGGGTCATGCGGCCGGGCGGCGCTCCGGCAAGCCGGACGCCGAGCTTCGGCCGCTCGAGCGTATCGTCCGGTTGCCGGCGCAGCGCCAGCGCCAGCACCGAGCCCTTCGGCGCCAGCGTGTACCAGGCCACCCAGTCGACGAGCTTGCGCAGCGCCGGATCGAGCGGCGGCATGTCGTATTTCTCGGTGACCTTCTTGAGATTGCCGCCGCGTCCGCTGCCGACATCCCAGACCACGCCGACGGTCTCGCGCGGCCCCAGCGGCACCTGCACGACATCGCCCGGCTTCAGCACGAGCCCGGCCGGCACGGCATAGCTATAGGCCTGGTCGAGCCCGAGCGGGATCAGCACGTCGACCGTGCCGGCCTGCTCCATCTCTTCCGAATCGTCGATCAGATCGAACTGCGCCATCGTCACAAATATTGCTGTGTCATCCCGGGCGACCGGAGGGAGACCCGGGATCCATGCCGGAACGGTTCAGGCATGGATCCCGGATCGGCGCCGCTGACGCGGCTTGTCCGGGATGACGGCGTGTTTCGTCCCCGTATCTAGCATCGATTCGGCTGCTGTTAAGGCGGGAGCGTCATGCTTTCGCGATGACCGATTTCGAACCCTTCCGGCGCGACTGGCTCAGCCACCTCTCCGCCGAGCGGCGCCTCTCGCCGAAGACGCTGGAGGCCTATGCGCGCGATCTCGGCCAATTCCACGCGTTCCTGACCGAACATCTCGGCGGCACACCCTCGCTTTCCGATATCGCCGCACTCAAGCCCGTCGACCTGCGCGCCTTCCTTGGCCAGCGCCGCCGTGACAATGTCGGCAACCGCACGCTGATGCGTCAGCTCGCGGCGCTCCGCTCCTTCGCTCGCTTCGGCGAGCGCCAGGGCAGGCTCACCGCCGCCGCCTTCGCCGCAACGCGCGGCCCGCGCCTCGGCAAATCCCTGCCGCGCCCGCTCGAACCCTCGGCCGCCCGCGCCGTTACTCAGGCCGATACCCGTGCCGGCGAAGAGCGCGAACAATGGATCCTCGCCCGCGACGCCGCCGTGCTCGGCCTGCTCTATGGCAGCGGCCTGCGCATCTCGGAGGCGCTTTCGCTTGCCCGCACGCAGGCGCCGCTTCAGGCTGGCGACACGCTGACTGTCATCGGCAAAGGCAGCAAGACCCGGATGGTGCCGGTGCTCCCCGTCGTGATCACGGCGATCGCCGAATACCTCAAGCTCTGCCCCTGGCGCCTGCCGCCGGAAGGCCCGCTTTTCGTCGGTGCCAAGGGCGGGCCGCTCTCGCCGCGCATCATCCAGCTTGCGGTCGAGGGCTTGCGCGGCGCGCTCGGCCTGCCGTCCTCGGCCACGCCGCATTCCCTGCGCCATTCCTTCGCGACGCATCTGCTCGGGCGCGGCGGCGATCTGCGCGCCATCCAGGAGCTGCTCGGCCACGCCTCGCTCTCGACGACGCAACTCTATACCCGCATCGACTCAGCCCGGCTGATGGCGGCCTATGACGCCGCCCATCCGCGCGCCGGGCGCTAGACCCGCATCGCCCTCTTGCTGCCCAAACGGAAAGCCTTAAACAGCGCCGCCACCATGGCCTTGCGAGGTGATTCGTGTCCGATTCCGTCGAAACGCCCCAGGGCGGCAACAAGCGCGTCGCGCTGCTGATCGCGCTGCTTGCGCTCACGCTCGCCTTCTCCGAGATCGGCGGCAAGAATGCCGAGCAGGAGGCCGTCGCCAAGAATATCGAGGCCTCCAATCTCTGGGCCTTCTTCCAGGCCAAGACGATCCGCGGCACGACCGTGCGCACCGCCGCCGAGGCGCTGGAAGTCGAGCTTGCCGGCGTCACCGACGAGGCCGCCCGGCAGCGCCTGACCAAGCGCATCGAGAGCTGGAAGCAGACCGTCGCGCGCTATGATTCCGAGCCGGAGACCAATGAAGGGCGCAAGGAGCTTGCCGCCCGCGCCAAGGCGGCCGAGGCGCAGCGCGACATCGCCGCCGCCCGCGACGACAAGTTCGACATCGCCTCAGGCCTGATCCAGATCGCGATCGTGATTTCATCCGCCGCGATCATCACCGGCGTCGGCCTCCTCGCCGCGACCGGTGGCCTGCTCGGCATCGCCGGCATCGCGCTGATGGCGCTCGCCCAGTTCGCACCGACTGCGTTGTTCTGACGGCTTTACCGGGCACGGCGCAGGCGCGGATCGACCGCGTCGCGCAGTCCGTCGCCCAGCAGGTTGAAGCCCAGCACGGTGAGAGCGATAGCGGCGCCCGGAAAGATCGCGAGCCAGGGCTGCGCCGCCATGAAGGTCTGTGCCTCGTTGAGCATCCGCCCCCAGGACGGGTTCGGCGGCTGCGTGCCGAGCCCGAGATAGGACAGTCCTGCCTCGGCCAGCACCGCAAGCGCGAACTGGATCGTCGCCTGCACCACCAGGATGCCGGCGATGTTGGGCAGGACATGGCGCAGCGTGATCTGCCGGTTGTTGAGCCCCGCCGCCCGCGCCGCCTGGATGAAGTCCTGCGCCCAGACCTGCAGGGCCGCCCCGCGCGCGAGCCGCGCGAAATAGGGCAGGTTCAGCACGGCGATGGCGACGACGGCATTGAGCATGCCGGGGCCGACGATCGCGGTCATCATGATCGCGGTCAGCACGGCCGGGAAGGCATGGGTAAAGTCGGCTGTGCGCATGATCGCATGGTCGAGAAGGCCGTCGCGCCGAACCGAGGCTGCGAGCCCCAGCGTGGTCCCGACGACCATGCCGATGCCGACCGCACCCAGGCCGACCGCCAGCGAATTGCGCGCGCCGACCATGATCATCGAGAACACGTCGCGACCGAACTGGTCGGTGCCGAACCAGTTGGCGGCCGACGGCCCCTTCAGCCGGTTCAGGATCATCATCTGCGTCGGCTGGTAGGGCGTCCAGACGTAAGAAATCAGCGCCGCCGCGACGACGAGCGCAGCCAGCACCACGCCGATCACGAAGGAGGGCGCGAGCCACCAGTGCCGCTTGCCGCCCGAAGCCTTGTCCTGGACCGCGCTCATGATTGCCTCAGGCGCGGGTCGATCAGCCCATAGAGCAGTTCGACCGCGAAATTGATCAGGATCGCGAGCCCCGCGAAGAGCATGACGAGATCCTTGACCACGATCAGGTCGTGCTGGGCGATGGCCTGGAAGACGAGCCGCCCCAGCCCCGGCAGCGCGAAGACGTTCTCGATGATGATCGCGCCGGCGATCAGCACCGAGAATTGAAGGCCGAGGATGGTGACGACCGGGATCAGCGCGTTGCGCAGGGCGTGCCGGCGCATCGTCGTGCCTTCGCTCAGTCCCTTGGCGCGGGCCGTGCGGACGAAATCCTCCTGCAGCGTGTCGAGCATCGAGGAGCGCGTCACTCGCGCGATGATCGCGGCCTGCGGCAGGGCGAGCGCCAATGCCGGCATCAGGAGGGCTTTCAGCGACACGCCTATTCCCGCCTGCCAACCCGGAAAGCCGCCGGCCGGCAGCCAGCCGAGCCCGACCGCGAAGACGAGCACGAGCAGGAGGCCGAACCAGAAATTCGGGATGGCGAGCCCGGCCTGCGCGAAGGCCATCACGCCGGCATCGGCCAGCTGGCCATGGCGCGAAGCCGCGAGCATGCCGAGCGGGATGCCGATCGCCGTTGCCAAAGCGATCGCCATCAGCGCGAGCGGCAAGGTCACTGCCATACGCTCCGTGATGAGCTGCAGCACCGGCACGCGATAGGTGTAGCTCTGGCCGAGATCGCCGGTGACGAGCCCCCCCAGCCAGATGAAGAAACGCAGCACCGCCGGCTTGTCGAGCCCCATCTCGGTGCGCAACGCGGCCAGCGCCTCGGGCGCGGCATTGAGGCCGAGCGTCACCGCTGCCGGGTCGCCCGGCAGGATCTCGAGCACGACGAAGATCACCAGCGCCGCCGCGAGCAGGGTCAGGCCCAGCGCGACGAGCCGGCGCAGGATGTAGCCGATCACACCCTGCCCCTACCCACCTTGTCATCCCGGACAAGCGGCGAAGCCGCGCCGATCCGGGATCCATGCCGGAGCGATTCCGAGAAAGGTTCAGGCATGGATCCCGGGTCTCCCTGCGGTCGCCCGGGATGACCCGGTTGAAGCCATGAGGCTAGGTTCACCGCCAACGCAGTTCCGCCAGCGGCGTCACCGGCAGCGGCCAGTCGGTCCACATCCCCTCCAGCGCGGCGTTCGCCACCGTGATCTTGGGCAGGATGAAGAGGAAGCCGTTGACCGCGTCCTGAGCCAGCTTGCGCTGCGCCTGCTTGTAGAGCTCGTTGCGCTCGCCTTCCGGCAGGGTCACCGCGATCTTGGCGATCAGCGCCTTGAAGTCCGGGTCCTTGTACTGGAAGTAGTAGCCGTCGCGGGCATAGATATCGATGTCGAGCGGCTCGGTATGGGCGATGATGCTGAGATCGTAATCCTTGTTGCGGAAGACGCGCTCCAGCCATTGTGGGAATTCCAGCGGCTCGATCGCCGCGTTGATGCCGACCTGCGAGAGCAGCGCCGCGACGATCTCGCCGGAGCGGCGGGCATAGGATGGCGGCGGCAACTTCAGCGTGCAGTTGAAGCCGTTCGGGAAGCCGGCCTCCTTGAGCAGCGCCTTGGCCTTGGCGGGGTCGTAAGGGTAGGTGCCCGTCAGGTCGACATAGGCCGGATGCAGCGGCGAGAAATGGCTGCCGATCAGGTTGACGTCGAAGCCGTAGACGCCGAGCGCGATGGTCTTGCGGTCGAGCGCATGGGCGATCGCCTGCCTCACCTTCAGATTGTCGAACGGTGGCTTGGCATTGTTGATGCCGAGCACCGTCTCGCCCTCGGTTCCGCCGATCGTGACCTTGAGCTTGGCATCGGCCTTGAGCTGCGGCACGGCCTCCGGCGCCGAGAGATTGGTATGGGCGTCGACGTCGCCCGCCCTGAGCGCCGCGACCTGCGCCTGCGGGTCGGACATGAAGCGGAAGGTCGCCTTGGCCAGCGCCGGCTTCTCGCCCCAATAGCTGTCGTTGCGCGCGAGTTCGAGCCGGTCGCCACGGTTCCAGCGTACGAACTTGAACGGGCCGGTGCCGACCGGATTGGTCTTGTTGTTGGCGGCGGTTGCCGGCGCGACGATCACCGCATCGCCCCAGGCGAGGCCGAAGAGGAAATTCGCGGTCGGCTGCTTGAGCTTGATCACCACGGTCGCCGGGTCCGGCGTCGTGATCTCCGCGATAGGCGTGAAGAGCTGGCGCTGGGCGTTGGTCGAGTCGGCTGCAACCGCGCGCTCGAACGAGAACTTCACCTGCTCGGCGGTGAAGGGCGTGTCGTCGTGGAACTTCGCGCCCTGCCGCAGCTTGAAGCGGTAGGTGATATTGTCGTCGGCGATCTGCCAGCTCTCGGCAAGGCAGGGCTGCAGCTTGCCGGTCCGGTCGATCTTGACCAGACCCTCGAAGATGTTCTGCAGCGTCACCTCGCGGATCGCCTGCGCGGCGCCGGATGTCGGATCGAGCGTCGGCGGCTCCAGCGTCTGGGCGATGGTCACGCTGTCCTTCGCCTGGGCCAGCGCGACGACGGGAAGCTGCGCCGCCAGCGCTGCCAGTCCCGCCCCTGCCAGGAGTTCACGCCGCGTCGTCATATCCATCGCTCCGGTGCCGTTGCGGCGCGAGGATGACGCGGGAAACCCGGGAAACGCAAGCCCGCTTCCAACGCAATCCCCGTTGGGTAAGAAAGGGCATCTGGCGCACTAGTATACCAGGCAATTGACCCCTGCCTCAGCCGGCTCTAGAGATCGATGCGACCGATGGAGATGCCCATGCTGCTGCACGACGATCGCCTCTTTCCCGCCGATCCGGTGACGCGCGGCATCGCGCGCCGGCTCTTCGCCACGGTTCGCGACCTGCCGATCATCTCGCCGCACGGCCACACCGATCCGCGCTGGTATGCCGAGGACAATGCCTTTCCCGATCCGGCGACCCTTTTCGTCAAGCCGGACCACTATATCTTCCGCATGCTCTATTCGCAGGGCGTCCGACTGGAGCAACTCGGCATCAACAGAAAGGATGGCGGCGAGGTCGAGACCGACCCGCGCAAGATCTGGAAGCTCTTCGCCGACCACTGGCACCTGTTCCGGGGCACGCCGACGCGGCTCTGGTTCGAGCACGCGACCTCGACCGTCTTCGGCATCAACGAGCGCCTGACGCCGGAGAATGCCGACAAGATCTACGACAGGATCGCCGCCAAGCTGGAAGAGCCGGAGCTGCGCCCCCGCGCCCTGTTCAAGCGCTTCAACATCGAGGCGATCAGCACGACCGAAGGCGCGCTCGACGATCTGCGCTGGCACGATAGGGTCCGCGAGTCCGGCTGGGACGGCAAGGTCGTCACGGCTTATCGGCCCGACAGCGTCGTCGATCCGGAGTTCGAGGGCTTCGCCGACAATCTCGAAAAGTTCGGCGAGCTGACGGGCGAGGACATCGGTTCCTGGACCGGCTATCTCGCGGCCCATCGCAAGCGGCGCGCCTATTTCAAGGAACGTGGCGCCACCTCCTCCGATCATGGCCACGCCACGGCCCGCACCGCCAATCTCTCGGATGCGGAGGCCGAGAAGCTCTACGCCAAGATCCTGAAGGGCAAGGTCTCGGCCAAGGACGCCGACCTGTTCCGCGGCCAGATGCTGACCGAGATGGCCAAGATGAGCCTCGATGACGGGCTCGTGCTGCAAATCCATCCGGGCTCCCACCGCAACCACAACGCGGCGCTGTTCGAGCATTTCGGCCGCGACATGGGCTGCGATATCCCGACGCAGACCAATTACGTGGAAGCGCTGAAGCCGCTGCTCGACGCTGTGGGCAACGAGCCGGGCCTCACCGTCATCGCCTTCACCCTCGACGAAACCGCCTATTCGCGCGAACTCGCACCGCTGGCCGGTCACTACCCGGCGCTGCGGCTCGGGCCGGGCTGGTGGTTCCTCGATGCTCCCGAAGCGATGCTGCGCTTCCGCGAGCTGACGACCGAGACGGCGGGCTTCTACAACACCGTCGGCTTCAACGACGACACCCGCGCCTATCTCTCGATTCCCGCCCGTCACGACGTCGCCCGCCGGGTCGACTGCGCCTATCTCGCCAAGCTCGTTGCCGAGCACCGGCTGGAGGAGGATGAGGCGGCCGAGGTCGCCTATGACCTCGCCTATCGCCTCGCCAAGGAGGCCTACAAGCTGTGACCCGCCTCTCCGCTGCCACGCTCGCCGGCCTGCCGTCCTCGGTCCGCCGTCCGGCCTATGATCGCACCGCGCTGAAAGCCGGCATCGTCCATCTCGGCCTCGGCGCCTTCGCCCGTGGCCACCTCGCCGAATACACCGAGGACGCGCTGGAGCATCGCTTCGGCGCCTGGGGAATTACCGGCGCCAGCCTCCAGCGCCCCGACCAGCGCGACCGGCTGAAGCCGCAGGACGGGCTCTACACGCTGCTCAAGCTCGCCCCGACCGGGCCGGAACTGCGCGTCATCGGCTCGGTGCTCGACGTCCTCGTCGCGCCGGAAAGCCCTTCGGCTCTGATCGCGCGGCTCGCCGCCCCCGAGACCCGCATCGTCTCACTCACCGTCACCGAGAAGGGCTATTGCCACGATCCCGCGACCGGCACGCTCAAGGCCGATCATCCCGATATCGTCCACGACCTCGCCAATCCGCAGGCACCGCGCTCGGCGGTAGGTATCCTCGTCGCCGGGCTGAAGGCGCGTCGCGATATGGGCTTGGGCCCCTTCACCGCGCTCTGCTGCGACAACCTCCCCTCCAACGGCCATGTCCTGCGCGGTCTCGTCCGCGATTTCGCGGCGCTCACCGATGACAAGCTCGCCGCCTGGATCGAGGCCAATGGCGCCTTCCCGGCGACGATGGTCGACCGCATCGTGCCGGCCACGACCGACGCCGATATCGCCGAAGTCGCCCGGCTGATCGGTGTGGAGGATGCCGCCCCCGTCATCGGCGAGCCCTTCCGGCAATGGGCGATCGAGGATGTCTTCGCCAACGGCCGCCCGGATTGGCACGACGTCGGCGCCCAGATGGTCTCCGAGGTCGCACCCTTCGAGTTCATGAAGCTGCGCATGCTCAACGGCGCCCATTCCTCGCTCGCCTATCTCGGCTATCTCGCCGGGCACGAAACGGTCGCCGAGGCCAGCGGCGATCCCGTCCTCGCCCGCTTCCTTGAGCGCCTTTGGGCCGAGATCATCCCGACCGTGCCGGCCCCGCAAGGCGTCGTGCTCTCGGATTATGCCAAGGCCCTGCTCATCCGCTTCCAGAATCCGGCGATCCGCCACCGCACCTGGCAGATCGCCATGGACGGTTCGCAGAAGCTGCCGCAGCGCCTGCTCGGCACGATCCGCGAGCGCTTGAAAGCCGGCGCCGGAATCGACCATCTCGCACTCGGCGTCGCCGCCTGGATGCGCTACGTCACCGGCATCGACGAGAAGGGCGGCGCCATCGACGTCCGCGACCCGCTTGTCGCGGAGCTGAAGCGCCGCGCCGAGGCCGCCGGACGCGACGCCAAGGTCTTGGTCGAAGCCCTCACCGGCATCGAGGCGATCTTCGGGACCGACCTGCCTGGCGACCTTCGGTTTACAAAACCGGTGACCGCTCACCTCGCCTCGCTCTTCGAGAAGGGCGCAAAGGCGACGGCGTCGAGCCTGGGCTGAACGTCTAGCGTCATGCTCGCCCTTGTGGCGAGCATCCACGTCTTGGACACGACCTTCGACCAGCGAAGACGTGGATGGTCGGGACAGGCCCGACCAAGACGTCGAGCATGGCCGCATGCGGGCGCCAAGCCCCTTGATCCCCGCCCTCATCCCACGCCACATAGGCGCGATGCTTCGTGCGCTCACTCTTGCGATCTCGTTCCTCACCGCCGCCACGGCCCTGGCGCAGGAGCCGCCGCGCATCGCCATCCCCAATCTCTGGGACCCGCGCATCCGGCTCGATCGACCGGAGCCCGGCCCGCCGCGCGTCGTGCGCTTCCTCGCCGATGACGATTATCCGCCCTTCCATTTCGCCGGGCCGGACGGGGCGTTGACCGGCTTCTCGGTCGAGCTCGCCCGCGCCACCTGCGAGAAGCTGGCCTGGACCTGCACCATCCAGCCGCGCCGCTTCGATACGCTCGCCGACTCGCTGGCAGAAGGCCGCGGCGACGTGCTGGCCGCTGCGATGAACCTGACGCCGGCCCTGCGCGAGCGCTTCGCCGCGAGCCACCTCTATTTCCGAGCTCCGGCCCGCTTCATCACCACGCGCGGCAATGTCCGCGCCGCGCTTGACGGCACGGCTCTTCAGGGACGGCGCGTCGCGGTGGTCTCCGGCACGGCACATCAGGCCTTCCTCGAACGGCTCATGCCCTTCGTGCAGCGCCGCGAGAGCGCCAATCTGAATGCCGCGATCGCTGCGCTCCGCAGCGGTGAGGCGGAATATGTCTTCGGCGACGGGGTGGCCTTGTCGCTGGCGCTCGCCGGCAGCGGCGGCGAGTTCGCCTTCTCGGGAGGCCCCTATCTCGAAAGCCGCTATTTCGGCGAGGGCGTCGCCTTCCTGCTGCGCAAGGACGATCCCGCCCTGAAGCGCGCCATCGACTACGCACTGCAGGGCCTCTGGGACGACGGAACCTATGCCCGCCTCTATCTGCGCTTCTTCCCGGTCAGCCCGTATTGACCGAACCACACCTTTGTCATTCCGGGGCGCGCCGCAGGCGTGAGCCCGGAATGACAAAGCGGGCTGATATCAGGGCGCGTTGCTGGCCAGCGCCTGCTTCGCCACCGCCGCGAGCCAGCCGGACGCCGCCGGCAGGATTTCGTCGTTGAAGTTGTAGCGGTCGTTATGCAGGTCGCCGCCATTCACCGACGGGCCGTTGCCCATCCAGATATAGCAGCCGGGGCGCTTCTCCAGGAAATAGGCGAAATCCTCGCCGGTCGTGCTCGCCTTCATGTCGCGCCGAACGGGCAGGCCGGCGGCCTCGCCGGCAGCGGCTGCCATATCCTCTTCCGCCAGCGTGTTGATCGTGGCGCTGCCATAGGTGAACTCGACCGCTGCCGTCATCTCGAAGGTCGCGGCGATGTTCTCGCCGATACCCTTGAGACGCGAGAGCAGGCGGTCACGCACGGCCGGCACGAAGGTGCGGAACGTGCCCTCGATGAAGACATTGGTCGGAATCTGGTTGGAGGCGAGCCCGCCATGGACCTGGCCGATCGAGACCACCGCCGATTCCATCGGGTCGACATTGCGTGAGACGATCGTCTGCAGCGCCACGATCAGATGCCCCATCGCCACGATCGGGTCATGGGTCTGCTCCGGCAGCGCCGCATGGCCGGCCTTGCCGGTCAGCGTGATCTTGAAGCGTCCGGGCTCGGACATCACCGGCCCGCGATGCACGGCGACGGTGCCGGCCGCGAGTCCCGGCCAGTTATGCAGCGCGAAGACGCGCTCCATCGGGAAGCGCTCCAGCACGCCGTCCTCCAGCATCGCGAGCGCGCCGCCCGTGCCCTCTTCCGCCGGCTGGAAGACGAACTGCACCGTGCCGCTCCAGCCGTCATCGGCCTTGAGCAGCGCCGCCGCGCCGAGCAGCGAGGTGGTGTGGCCGTCATGACCGCAGGCATGCATGACATTCGGCGTCTTGGACTTGTAGGGGAGATCGTTGACCTCCTGGATCGGCAGCGCGTCCATGTCGGCACGCAGGCCAACGGTCCGCTCGGAGGCGCCCTTCGTCAGCGTAGCGACCACACCGTAGCCGCCGACATTGGCGACGAAGGGCACGCCGAGCTCGGTCAGCTTCTCCTGCACGAAGGCACTGGTCATCTTCTCGTGGCGCCCGAGTTCGGGATGGGCGTGGAGATGTCGTCGCCAGGCGGTCAGCTTGTCGAGCAGGTCGCGGTCCAAGACGGGCATCCTTTCGAAAGGCGTGGTCAGATACGAAAGCGCCCAGACTACCCCGCACGGCGGGCACGACAACCGTCGAAAACAGAAGGCCGTCATTCCGGACAAGCCGCGTCAGCGGCGCCGATCCGGAATCCATCGTAGAGCACTGCCCCCTCCGATGGATTCCGGATCTTCGCTTCGCTCCGCCCGGAATGACGACAGAGTTTCATTGACTGTGCCCTTCGCAATCTGCGAAAGCCCAACGCCCGTTGCGATGTCCGCAACGCCGTAGACGCGGAGAGGATACCCGCCCAAATGCCCGCCTTCGACGCAGCCCTCGTTGACGCCGCCCAGCGTTCGGCCTCCTGGCCGTTCGAGGAGGCGCGCAAGCTCGTGGCCCGCATCGAGAAATCCGGCAAGAAATCGGTGATCTTCGAAACCGGCTATGGCCCCTCGGGCCTGCCGCATATCGGCACCTTCGGCGAGGTCGCGCGCACCTCGATGGTCCGCCACGCCTTCCAGGTGCTGACCGGCAACACGATCCCGACCCGGCTCGTCGCCTTCTCCGACGACATGGACGGCCTGCGCAAGGTGCCGGACAACGTGCCGAACAAGGAACTGCTCGCTGCCAACATCGGCAAGCCGCTGACCGAGGTGCCGGACCCGTTCGGCACGCATGACTCGTTCGGCCGTCACAACAACGCGCGGCTCTGCGCCTTCCTCGACAGCTTCGGCTTCGACTACGAGTTCAAGTCCTCGACCGACTCGTACCGTGCCGGCGAGTTCGACGCGACGCTGCTCAAGATGCTCGCCCGCTACGACGCCATGATGAAGATCATGCTGCCGACGCTGCGCGAGGAGCGGGCCGCGACCTATTCGCCCTTCCTGCCGATCCACCCGAAGACGCGCATCGTCATGCAGGTGCCGATCGACGAGGTCGATGTCGAGGCCGGTACCATCGCCTGGACCGATCCCGACACGAAGGAGCGCCTCGTCTCGCCGGTCACCGGCGGCCATGTAAAGCTGCAATGGAAGCCGGACTGGGCGATGCGCTGGGTCGCGCTCGGCGTCGATTACGAAATGGCCGGCAAGGACCTGATCGACTCGGTCAAGGTCTCCTCGCAGATCGCCCGCGCCCTCGACGGCACGCCGCCGGAGGGCTTCAACTACGAGCTCTTCCTGGACGAGCAGGGCCAGAAGATCTCGAAGTCGAAGGGCAACGGTCTGACCATCGAGGACTGGCTGACCTATGGCCCGCCGGAGAGCCTGGCGCTCTACATGTTCCAGCGCCCGCGCGAGGCTAAAAAGCTCCACTTCGACGTGATCCCGCGCGCGGTCGACGAATACCTCCAGTTCCTCGGCGGCTACGAGAAGCAGGACTGGAAGAACCGCCTCGGCAACCCGGTCTGGCACATTCATGCCGGCAATCCTCCGGCGCCGGAGGTCATCGCCTCGGGCGAGGGCGACAACACGGTCCGTACGCAGGTCACCTTCGGCCTGCTGATGAACCTCGTGGCCGTCGCGAATTCCGAGGACAAGGCCGTGCTCTGGGGCTTCCTCCAGCGCTATGCGCCGGGCATGTCGCCGGAAACCCATCCGCGCCTCGACGCGCTGGTCGGCTACGCGATCGCCTATTTCCGCGATTTCGTGAAGCCGGCGAAAAACTATCGCCCGGCCGACGAGGTCGAGCGTGACGCCTTCACCAAGCTCGACGCCGCCTTGGCCGCGCTGCCGGCCGATCCGACGCCGGAGATGGTGCAGGACACGGCGCTGGACGTCGCCCGCGCCATCCCGCGCTACCAGAACCTCACCGCCAAGAACGCGACGCCGGAGCGTCCGGGCGTCTCCGGCGACTGGTGGAAGGCGATCTACCAGGTGATGTTCGGTGAGGATCAAGGCCCGCGCTTCGGCTCCTTCGCCGCGATCTACGGCCTGCCCAATACCCGCGCCCTGATCGCCAAAGCGCTGGCCGGTGATCTGGTCAAGGACCACGCCGCCTTCCTGGCGGCACGCAAAGCCGACTGACGAGCTGACGGAGCCTGCCATGACCATTCCCGACGACGCGCTCGCGGCGCTGGCGGAGGTGGTCGGCTCCGGCAGCCTGCGCAGTGGCGAGGCGATCCCCGCCCGCAACCGCAAGGATGCCTCCAGGACGAAAGAGCGCCTGCCGGCCCTCCTCGTCATGCCCAGGACAACCGAGGAGGTCGCCGCGGTGCTGGCGGTCTGCTCGCGGTTCTCGCTGCCCGTCGTCGTCCAGGGCGGCATGACGGGCCTGGCCGGCGGCGCCGCGCCGCAAGCCGGCGAGATCGCGCTCTCGCTCGAGAAGATGACCGGCGTCGAGGAGATCGACCCGGTGACGCGGACGATGACCGTGCTCGCCGGCACGCCGCTCGCGGTCGTGCAGGAGAACGCCGCCGCCGCCGGCTTCCTCTATGGCGTCGATCTCGGTGCGCGCGGGACCTGCACCATCGGCGGCAATGTCGCGACCAATGCCGGCGGCGTGCAGGTGCTGCGCTACGGCATGACGCGGCGCAATGTGCTCGGCCTCGAAGCGGTGATGGCCGACGGCCGCATCGTCAGCCATCTCAAGAAGGTGGTGAAGAACAATGCCGGCTATGACTGGACGCAGCTCTTCATCGGCAGCGAGGGTACGCTCGGCGTCGTCACCCGCGTGCTGCTCGCCCTGCAGCCTGCGGTGACCGGCACGCAGACCGCACTCTGTGCCGCCGGCAGTGTCGCCAATGCGCTCGCGGCGCTCAACCGCCTCGAAGCCCGGCTCGGCGGCGGCCTGCTCGCCTTCGAGGCGATGTGGTCGGAATACATGAAGGCCGCGATTGAAAAAGTTGGCCTGCCCGCTCCCTTTGCCGAGCAGCCGGAAGTCGTGCTCGTCATCGAGGCCGCGATGGGTCCGGGTAGCGCGGGCGAGGAAACCTTCGCGGAAGCGCTTGCCGAGCTGGCGGAGGAAGGCCTGCTGGACGATGCCCTGATCGCACAATCAGGCCGCGACCGGCAGCGTTTCTGGGCCTATCGCGAGGCGAATTACGAGTTCTACCGCGAGCTGCCGACCGGCGTGCATTTCGACGTCAGCATCCCCCTGGGCGCGATGGCGGATGCGATCGCCTTGCTGCGCCAACGGGTCAAGGCCCGCAGCAACACGGCCATTCCCATCGTCTTCGGCCATCTCGCCGACAGCAACCTGCATCTCTCGATCCACGACCAGACGGGGGATCTCTCCGGCTTTGCCGACATCGTCTACGAGCTGGTCCGCGAGAAGCAGGGCAGCATCTCCGCCGAACACGGCGTCGGCGTGCTGAAGCGGCCCTATCTCGGCATGAGTCGCTCGGATGCAGAGCTCGCGCTGATGACGACGCTGAAGCGGACGCTCGACCCCGGCAACATCCTCAATCGCGGGCGCATCCTGCCGGCTTGAGCTATGGCGCCGAGCCGTTGGCTCTGCCAGACTCACGCGCCGTGAAGGATCGGGGCGCGGAGCATGATCGACGAGATGACGCCTGACCAAGCCATCGAACGTGCGATCCGCGCGCGCCGCGCCATCCGCGCCTTCCGGCCCGATCCGGTCGAGCCCGCTCTCGTCCGCCGCCTGATCGATCTCGCCGCGCAGGCGCCCTCGGGCACCAACATGCAGCCCTGGAAACTCCGGGTGATCGGCCCTCAGTCGCGGGCGCGGCTGGAGACGGCGCTGCTCGCAGCGCTCGATGCCGGCGGGCGCCCCGGCGTCGAGGAATACCGCTACTATCCCGCGCAGTTCCGCGAGCCCTATCTGGCGCGCCGCCGCAAGGTCGGCTGGGACCTCTACAGCCTGCTCGGCGTGGTCAAGGGCGATACCGAGGGCATGAAGCGCCAGACGGCCGCGAACCTGCGATTCTTCGATGCGCCGGTCGCGCTGATGCTGACCATCGACCGCGATCTGGAGATCGGTTCCTGGCTCGATCTCGGCATGTTCATCCAGACCCTGCTGATCGCCGCCCAGGGCCATGGCCTCGATTCCTGCCCGCAGGCGATCTTCGCGCAGTTCCACCCGATCGTGCGGCGCGAGCTCGCAATCCCCGAGGACGAGGTCGTGGTCTGTGGCATCGCCATCGGCAAGGCCGATCCCGATGCCCCGGCCAACCGCCTCGTGCCCGAGCGCGAGCCGGTCGAGGGCTTCACGACCTGGCTGGATTGAGCGGCGCTCAAAAACGAGGCCATTCGCGGAATCTCTTCCGGTCAGCACCCCCGGTTGTCATTCCGGGGCTTCGCGCAGCGAAGAACCCGGAACCCACGACCGGATGATACCTTCGATGCCTGATAGCCAGCCGCTCACCCCGTCGTGGGTTCCGGGTTCACGCCTGCGGCGTGCCCCGGAATGACAGTGGTCGTGCCAAGTCGCTGCGATCAGGCGGTAACAGCGCCTAGGCGCCGGTCTGCGCCGCGGTATCCTTCCGGAACAGCTTCACCACCGGCCCGACCAGCCAGTGCATCGCGACGATGGTGAGGCCGCCGACGATCACCCCGAACACGGCTGCGAGCGCCGCCCCGGCCAGCCATTCGCCGGCACCGACCAGTGCTGCCGGCAAAGCGCGCCCTGCCGCGACCGCGAGGTCATGGACGCCATGCCCGAGACCGCTGAGGCCATATTCTTCCAGCCCGTGGATGATGATGCCGCCGCCGACCCAGAGCATCGCGGCCGTGCCGACCACGCCGAGCAGATTGAGGAAATGCGGCATGGCGACGACGAGGCCACGTCCGAAAGGCTGCGTCAGCCACGAAAGCGCACGGTCGAGCGCCCCCGCCTCGCCCGGCTCTAACCGCCGCAGGCCGAGCAGGCTCGCCGCTGGCCGCCGGTTCGCGGCGAGCGCCATGCCGGCATCGTCGGCCTTCACGATCAGCGCGACGACGCCATAGACCGCGACGGTGATGCCGATGCCGACGATGGCGAGCACCGCCGCCTTCATCCGGAAGGACTGGTCGGCGACGCCTGCCAGCGTGATCGCCATGATCTCGGCCGACAGGATGAAATCCGTCTTCACCGCGCCCGCGATCTTCTGCTGTTCGAGCGCGGTCGGGTCGCCAACCGCCTCACCGGCCTTGCCTTCGCCATGGGCGCCATGCGGCAAGACCAGTTCGAGAAGCTTCTCGGCGCCTTCGAAGCAGAGGAAGACGCCGCCCGCCATCAGGAGCGGCGTGATCGCCCAAGGCGCGATCAGCGCAAGGATCAGCGCGCCCGGCAGCAGGATGAGGAGCTTGTTGCGCAGCGAGCCCAGCGCGATCCGCCAGATAATCGGCAGTTCGCGGGCCGCCGTGAAACCGACGGCATAGCGCGGCGTCACCGCCGCGTCGTCGATGACGACGCCCGCAGCTTTCGTCCCGGCCTTGCCGGCCTGCGCCACGACATCGTCGACGGAGGACGCCGCGATCTTGGCGATGCCGGCAACGTCGTCCAGCAGCGCGAACAAACCCGAAGCCAAGCGGCTCCCTCCCTATGACTTCGCTGCAACCAAACTAGCTTGCGCTGCGTGAAAAGGGAAAGGCGCCGTCATTCCGGACAAGCCGCAACAGCGGCGCCGATCCGGAATGACGCGTGGGGATGGGGCTCCTCTACCCTTTCAGGCTGGCGAAACCCTTGCCCTCAGTCGCGAGACGCCTGAGTAGCGGCGCCGGCTCCAGCGCCTTGTCGCCGCTCTCGGCAGCCTGCGCCTCCAGCCGCTTCACGATGACGTCGAGCCCGACACTGTCGGCCCAGAACATCGGCCCGCCGCGCCAGGCCGGCCAGTTATAGCCGTTGATCCAGACGATATCGATGTCGCCCGGCCGCGCCGCGATACCCTCTTCCAGGATGCGCGCGCCCTCATTGACCATCGGGTCGAGCAGTCGCGCCAGGATTTCGTCCTGCGTGAAGGCCCGCCGGGTCACGCCCTGCTCAGCCGAGATGCGGGCGATCAGCGCCTCGACCTCGGGGCAGCGCTGTCCGGCGCGCGCGCCCTGCGGATAGAGATAGTAGCCGCGCCCGGTCTTCTGGCCGAACCAGCCGGCCTCGCAGATCGCATCGGCCACGGCGGCCTTGAGGCCGCGTGCCTTGCGCGAGCGCCAGCCGATATCGTTGCCGGCGAGATCGGCCATGGCGAAGGGACCCATCTTGAAGCCGAAGCCGACCAGCGCGGCATCGACCTCATGCGGCAACGCGCCAGCGACCAGCAGGCGCTCGGCGGCGCGGGTGCGCTGCTCCAGCATGCGATTGCCGACGAACCCGAAGCCGTTGCCGACCACGACTGGAACCTTGCCGAGCTTCCGACCGAGCGCGACGGCGGTCGCAATCGCATCGTCGGCCGCCCCCTTCGGGCGAACGATCTCCAAGAGCTTCATGACATTGGCCGGGCTGAAGAAATGCATGCCGATCACGTCCTGCGGGCGCTTCGTCGCCGTCGCGATCGTGGGCACGTCGAGATAGGAGGTGTTGCTGGCAAGGATCGCGCCGGGCTTCGCCACCTTGTCGAGCTCGCCGAAGATCTGCTGCTTGACGCCCATTTCCTCGAACGCCGCCTCGACGACGATATCGGCTCCCGTTGCAGCCGCGAGGCCGACCGCCGGCTTGATCAGCGCCATGCGGCCGGCCTTGGCCTCCGGCGTCAGGGACCCCCTGGAAACCGAGATATCGTAGATCGCGCCGATGCGGTTGATGCCGTTGTCGAGCGCAGCCTTGGCCGTCTCGATCAGGGTCACCGGGATGCCGGCATTGGCAAAGCACATCGCGATGCCGCCGCCCATCGTGCCGGCGCCGATCACGGCGGCGCTGGCGATTTCCCGCGGCTTCACCTCCGGGCCGATGCCAGGCACCTTCGCAATCTCGCGCTCGGCGAAGAAGACATGGCGCAGAGCCTTCGAGCGCTCGTCGACGAGCAGCGACAGGAAGAGCCTGCGCTCGACAGCGGCTCCCTCGGCGAAAGAAAGCGTGAAGCTCGCGCGCACGGCCTCGACCAAAGCCGGCACGTTCGGCATGCCCTCGGCCTTCTTCACCGCATCCTTCGCCAGGACCTCGAAGGCCTCGCGATCGGCCTCGGTCAATTCGCCGGTCGTCTCGCTCGTGACCGGGCAGCGCCCTTCCGCGGCCATCCCTTCGGCCAGCCGGATCGCGGCGGCCACGAGATCGCTGGAGACGACCTCGTCGAGGAGCCCGTATTCGAGTGCTTTGCCGGCCGAAATCGGCTCGCCCGAGAGCATCATCGGGAAGGCCTTGGCCGCCCCGATCAGACGCGGCAGGCGCTGGGTGCCGCCGGCGCCGGGTATGAGCCCGAGCTTGATCTCGGGCAGGCCGAGCTTCGCCGCCGGCAGCGCGACGCGCCCGTGGCAGGCGAGCGCGACCTCCAGCCCGCCGCCCAGCGCCACGCCCTGGATCGCCGCGACGACCGGCTTGTTCGAGCCCTCGATCGCGTCGAGCACATCCGGCAGGTTGGGCGGAGCCGGCGGCTTACCGAACTCGCTGATATCGGCGCCAGCAATGAAGGCCTTGCCGGCGGAGGCGATCACGATCGCGATCACGGCAGCATCGGCATTGGCCTGCTTGATAGCGCTCGCCAGCCCTTCGCGGACGGCGGCGCCCAACGCATTCACCGGCGGATTGTCGATGGTGGCGATCGCGACCTTGCCGCGCACCTCGAGCTGAACCTTCGTCATC
This sequence comes from Allobosea sp. FG18, assembly GCF_057809495.1. NCBI lineage: Bacteria > Pseudomonadati > Pseudomonadota > Alphaproteobacteria > Hyphomicrobiales > Alloboseaceae > Allobosea > Allobosea sp. FG18. The sequence goes on along the minus strand of NZ_JBMDKB010000016.1, from coordinate 115,788 downwards.
GACGTCTCCGCAATCCCTGTCCTGCGCCCGACTCGCAAGCCAAGGCAGTGAAGGCGCTATAGCATCGGACCGAAAAGTGGATTCCACTTTTCGGTCCGATGCGATGCCAAATTGATAGATCATCGTTATCGCGTCCAGCAGGACGCGCGATGATCTCGGCAGGCAAGGGAGAATCCGCACCGCGCGATGTCAAGCGCCAGGCGGCAACGAAAGGCGCATCCGGCCTCGCTTGACCCCCGGCGAAGGCCCATGCGATCCCGGCACGGCAATCAGGGAGCGGACCGATGAGCGAAGTGCTGAGCGAAACCGTCGCGGCCGGCGTGGTGCAGATCACCATGAACCGGCCGGAGCGCAAGAACGCGCTCGACCGCGCGAGCTATGCCGGCTTGATCGCCGCGATCGCCGCCGCCGAGGCCGACGCCTCGATCCGCGCGATCCTGCTGACGGGCGCCGGCGGCACCTTCACCAGCGGCAACGACATCAAGGATTTCGCCATGGCCGCCGCGGCGGGCGAAGGCCCGCGCGTCGCCATCGATTTTCTCGAGGCGATCTCGACCGCGAGGAAGCCGATCGTCGCGGCGGTCGAGGGCTTCGCGGTCGGCATCGGCACGACGATGCTGCTGCATTGCGACCTCGCCTTCGCCGCCCGCTCGGCGACCTTCCGCCTGCCCTTCGTCACGCTCGGCCTCTGCCCCGAGGGCGGATCGAGCTATCTGCTGCCGCTGGTCGCGGGCTCGAAGAAGGCCGCTGAACTGCTGATGCTGGGCGAGGCCTTCAATGCCGAGACCGCTGCCGCAGCCGGCCTCGTCAACGCCGTCACTGAGGACGGCACGGCGCTGGAAGCCGGTCTCGCCAAGGCGAAGGCGCTTGCCGCGCTGCCGCCGGAATCGCTCGCCCTGACCAAGATGCTGCTGAAGCGTGGCTCGGCCCAGGCCGTGGCCGAGACCATCGCGACCGAAGCCCGCCATTTCGGCGAGCGCCTGAAGTCGCCGGAAGCCATGGCCGCCTTCATGGCCTTCCTGAAGAAATGAGGAGTGGCGGCCCTCAGGCCGCCACCACCCGGCGTCGGCTCTTCAGCCAGTCGCGCGTCCAGGCGAAGACCGGCCAGAGCAGCGCGGCGAAGGTCATCGCCGCCAGCACGGACGAGACCGGCCTGTCGAAGAAGGGCAGCGCTGACCCGTCGGACTTGATCAGCGAGGTCACGAAATTCTGCTCCACCATCGTGCCCATGACGATGCCGAGCACCATCGCCGCGACCGGATAGCCGTTCTTCTCCATCACGAAGCCGAATACGCCGAAGAAAGCGACGCACCAGACCGCGAACAGGTTGTTGCCCGCCGTGGCGAAGGCGCCGACCGCGCAGAAGATCATGATCACCGGCATCACCGCCGAGCGCGGCGCCCCGACCACCTTGCTCGCCAGCCGGATCATGATGATGCCGAAGGGGATCATGATGATGTTGCCGAGGATGAAGATGATGTAGAGCGCGTACATGCTCTCGGCCTGGCTGGTGAACAGCGTCGGCCCGGGATTCAGCCCCTTCATGTAGAGCACCCCGATCGCGATCGCGGTGATCGTGTCGCCGGGGATACCGAAGAGCAGCGCCGGCACCCAGCCTGAGGCGAGCGAGGCGTTGTTGGAGGCGCCGGCCTCGATCAGCCCTTCCGGATGGCCCGTACCGAACTTCTCCGGCGTCTTCGAGAAGCGCTTGGCCATGGCGTAGCTGACCCAGGCCGCCATGTCGGCCCCGGCGCCGGGCAGCACGCCGATGATGATGCCGACGATGTTCCCGCGTGTCTGCTGCTTCGGATATTTCTTGGTCAGCGCCCACTGGCCCTTCAGGATCGAGCCCAGCTTGCGGTTCTTGATCTTCGGCGGGTCGCGCTCGGTCAGCGAGCGCATCACCTCGGCCAGCGCGAAGACGCCGACCAGCGCCGGGATGACCTCGATGCCGCCCAGCAGGTTGGTAGAGCCGAAGGTGAAGCGCGGCACGCCGCCGGGGTTGTCGATGCCGATGCAGGTGATCAGCAGGCCGAGCAGCATCGCCGCGATCGCCTTGATCGGCGATGACCGCGCCACCAGCGTCGAGCACATCAGGCCGAGCATCGCGAGCCAGAAATTCTCGTAGGTCGAGAAGGACAAGGCCATCTCTGCGAGCAGCGGCGCGATCAGCATCAGCGAGAGCGTGCCGGCGATGCCGCCCAGCGCCGAGAACCACAGGCAGATGCCGAGCGCCGTCTCCGCCTGGCCCTTGCGCGTCATCGCATAGGCTTCGTCGGTATAGGCGGCCGAAGCCGGCGTGCCGGGGATGCGCAAGAGGCAGCCCGGAATGTCGCCGGAGAAGATCGCCATGGCGGAAGCCGTGATGATCGTCGCGATCGCTGCGATCGGCGAGAGGTAGAAGGTGACCGGCACGAGCAGCGCCGTCGCCATGGTGGCGGAAAGGCCGGGCAGCGCGCCGACCGTCAGCCCGTAAAACGCGGACGCCACAATGGCGATCATCACGTCGAATTGGAAAACCAGCCCGAAGGCCTTGATGACGGTATCCATCGTCAGGCCTCGCTCACCAGGGGAAGGGCAGAATGCCGCCGGGCAAAGGCACGCGCAGCAGCTTCAGGAAGATCAGGTTGATCGCGAAGGGCGCGATGATCGCGAGCGGCACCGCAAGCTTCGGCTTGGCGCCGAAGGCCAGACTGCAGAGCAGCACCATGATCGCCGTCGTCGGCAGGAAGCCCAGCGTTTCCGAGGCGAGCGCATAGAAGGCGAGCAAGGCCGGCGGCAGCAAGGCCAGCCAGTTGCGCCAGGCCGGTACCGGCGCGAGTTCCTCCGGCGTCGCATGGCTCGCGACATCGGCCTCGGCGACCTCCTCGAAATGGCGGCCGATCCCGAAGACGATCAGGCCGCCGCAGAGCGCAAGCCCGGCGCCGACGACCATCGGAAAGGCGGAAGGGCCGACCTGCTGGCCAGGCACCGGCGGCAGTTTCGAGCCGTAGAAGAAAGCGACGGCTCCAAGCGCGGCAATCGCTGAGCCGGTAATACGATCTGACAACAACATGCTGGAGCGTCTCGCAACTCGCGCTTTCAGGCATTTGCACGGAACCACGCCGTCATCCCGGGCTTGACCCGGGATCCATGCCGGAGCGCTTCCGATCAAGGTTCAGGCATGGGTCCCGGGTCTCCCTTCGGTCGCCCGGGACGACTTGCGCGTGTAGCTCAGCCCTTGGCGAGGCCTGCCGCCTTCATGGCGGAGGCCATGGAGGTGTCGCTCGCGGCCATGAAGTCGGCGAAGCCCTTGCCGTCCGCGAACTTCATCCCGAAGCCGCGGGAATTCATGAAGTCCTGGTAGTCCTTCGAATCGAAGGCCTTCTTCAGCGCCGCCGTCAGCTTGGCCGCGATCTCGGGCGGCAGGCCCTTCGGCGCGCCGATGCCGCGCCAGGCACCGATCGAGTAGTTGATGCCGAGCGTCTCGTTGAGCGTGGGCACGTCCTTGAACTGCGGGTTGCGCGCGCTCGCCATGATCGCCAGCGATTTGGCCTTGCCCGCGTCGATCATCGCCCGCGCCTCAGGCACCGAACAGGTCACGATATCGATGCCACCGGCCGCCAGATCCTGCATGCCGGGCGCCGCGCCGTTCGACGGCACCCAGGCGACATGATCGGGCTTCAGGCCCATCGCCACGAGCCAGCCGATGAGGGCGAGATGCCAGATGCCGCCCTGGCCGGTGCCGGACGCCTTGAGTTTGCCGGGAGGTGCGGCCTTGATCGCATCGGCCAGCGCCTTGATGTCCTTGTAGGGGCCGGCGGTCGAAACCTGCACGCCCGGAGGGTCCTCGTTCATCAGCGCGAGCGAGGTATAGCTCGTCGATTTCAGGTCGGTCAGGCCCTGATGATGCATCATGGCGATCTCGACCGTCAGCATGCCGATATTGTAACCGTCCGGCGCGGCCGTCGCGATGGCCGAATGGCCGACCACGCCGGAACCGCCGGTGCGGTTGACGACGTTGACCGGCTGGCCGAGGTCCTTTTCCAGGAGCTGCGCGACGATGCGCGCGGTCGCGTCCGTGCCGCCGCCTGCGCCCCACGGACAGACCATGGTGATCGGCCGCGACGGATAGTTCGCCTGCGCGACGGCAGGTGCCGCGATCAGGCTCGCGCCGGCTGCGGCCGCGCCCTTGAGCACAGTTCGTCTGTCGATGAAATCGGTCATTCCCCAGTTCCTCCCGTTAAATCGATTTAGTGTCCGGGCGCTCCTCGTCCACGACGGGGCTCCCTTGATATGACGGGCGTCATCTGAGCCGATCGCGCGGCCAGTGACAACCCTCATTTTGGCCGAGGCTACAGCCCGCAGATGATGGGCTGGACGGCGCTCGAAACCCGCTCGACCACCGCGCCAGTGCTGAGCTCCGCCCCCGCCGCGGCCGCGGCCGTCGGCAGCGCGACGCCAGCCTTGCCCAGCATCGCCTGGATGGCAGTCGCATCGGCGAAGCCATAACTGCGCTGCGGCGCGACGCCCGCGATCAGGATCTTGTCGGAAGGGTTGTCGGTGACGATGCCGACGAGCCGCCCCTGCCGGTCGAAGGCCGGTGCGCCCGCCTGCCCCGGCTGGAGCGGCGCCTTGAGCGCCGGTTTGCTGGCGGCCTGCACACCCTGCCCGGGCAGGGCGACGGCGGCCCGCTTGCCGGCATCGTTGCCATAGGCCACCAGCACCAGCGCCTCGGAAGCGCCCGCGGCTTCGCTGCGCAGGCCCGGCGGCTTCGCCGCGCCCGTGCCCTCCAGATCGAGCAGCACGAGGCCACTCGCATCATCCTTCAGGCGCAGCTTGGCGTTGCGACTGCCGACGCGCAAGGTCCGGCAGTTATCGACCGCCGACGACGCGCTGAGCGCCACTCGCTCGTTGAGCGCCAGCGCGACGCCGTAGCGCTCATTCGTACGGGCAGCCGGCGCCAGCAACGACGACAATCCCGAGGACGGGCTGGCGGTGGCACCGGCGACCGCCGCAGGCTGGGCCGGAACCGCCCCGGTCGGGAAGGGCTCGAAACTCGCCGCGATCGCGATGACCAGCTTGTCGACGCTCGGCGCCAGCGCCTTGTCATAGCCGATCGAGAAACCGCGCAGGCCCTGCGGCCCGGCCGAAAGCCGGCGATAGAATCGGCCGGTCGGCGTCTCGCCGGTGACGACGAAGAAATCCGGCCGCAGCAGCTTGTAGGTGATCTTGCGCGGGCTGTTCGGGCTGACGGTGATCGCCTTCTCGAAGATCGCCGCGAGGTCCTCGCCGCCCGGCGGGGTGGTCGAGGTGTCGAGCGTCACCTTCTGGTCGGCGCTTTGCCAGCGGCTGCCGCCGGATGGCGTCACGTCGCGCTTCGGCAGCAGCTTCTGGGGGATACCGATCTGCACCCCGGTCTTGTCGTCGGCCAGCAGCTTGAACCCAGCCGCATCGCGCGCCGCCTGTGCGGCCTTCGCCAACGCCGCCCGCTCGGCCGCTGGCAGCAGGCCGTCGGCCGGACCTCGCGCACCCTTGAAGGCATTGATCGCGCGGAAGGTCAGCGGCCCATAGGAGCCGGAAACCGCGCCGTTGAACTGCCCGGCCCAGATCAGGTCGTTCTGGATCGCCTTGCGCTCGGCCTCGGGCAAGGCCTCGAACCCTGCCTGCGCCGCGGCCATCTGCGGCGAGGGCCCGGCAGCCGGAGCCTGCGCGCCGGCAAGCGGCGCCGACAGAAGCGCAAGCACGAGCACCACGCTGCGGAGCAGTGTGATTCGCTGGGATCGGAGAATGGCGCGCGGCATGGGTCTCGTCCTTGAGAACGGGCGAAGCGGCTGCATTGAGCGTCAGAACGCGCCGCGCCGCAACCGGGAGATGGCATTTACGCGCGGGTCATCCCGGGCGACCGGAGGGAGACCCGGGATCCATGCCGGACCCTCTATCGGCAAGGCTCCGGCATGGATCCCGGATCTTCGCTTCGCTGCGTCCGGGATGACCCGCGCGTGAGGATCGGAATGGGTATCTCAACCGCTCAACACCGTGCGCCCTGCATTCGCATGACTTGAACACGCGCGGCACGGTGATAGCCTGCCGGCCCCGTCTCACGCCGTCATCGGCCTGAAGCCATGCCCGCTGATCCTTGGCTGGCCGATCGACGAAGAGGACCGACGATGACCCTGCTTTCCCGTCTCGCGCTCGCCCTCTCGCTCACGCTGGCGGCGGCCCCCGCCTTGGCCCAGAAGGCTTATGTCCGCAATGACCTGCTGGCCGACGGACAGCGCCTGGAAGAGCGCCTGAAGCGCGAGGTCGCGGCCGGGAACCGCTCGGCGGTGGATGCCATTCGCGCGGGCGAGATCGCGCTCGGGCGCGGCGATGCCCGCTCCGCCCTGCCCCAGGCCAATGCCGCCGTCGTCGCCGATTCCGGCAATGCCGCCGGCTGGCGCCTGATGGCCCGCGCCGCCAACGCGATCGAGCCGCGCGACTATCGCGAGCGCTGGGAATTGCGTGAGCGCGCCGTCGCCGCCGCCTATCTCGCCTATCAGCGCTCGACCAATCGCAATGACGAGGCCGCCTCGCTCGGCGTGCTCGCCCGCACCTTCGAGAAGAACGAGCTCTGGCGCCCGGCGCTGACCACCTATCGGCTCAGCCTCGACCTCGCCGCCAATCCCACCCTACAGAGCTCCTATGAGAGCCTGCGCGAAAAGCGCGGTTTTCGCCTGATCTCCAACAAGACGGATTCCGACGCCGCCTCCCCGCGCGCCTGCTTCGAGTTCTCGGAAGCCCTGGCCCGCGGCCGCGTCGATTTCGCGCCTTATGTGGCGATTTCCGGCGGCAAGGGCGATTTCGCCGTCAGCGCCGAAGATCGCCAGATCTGCGTCGACGGCCTCAAGCATGGCGAGCGCTATGCCATCGTCATCCGGCAGGGCGTGCCCTCGGCCATCCCCGACGAGACGCTGCTGAAATCGGCCGATTACGAGATCTATGTCCGCGACCGCACCCCCTCGGTGCGCTTCACCGGCAAGAACTACGTGCTGCCGCGCACCGGCCAGCAGGGCATTCCGGTGGTTTCGGTCAATTCCGGCAAGCTCGATCTCGAGGTCATGCGGATCGGCGACCGCAACCTGATCAACTCCGTCCATTCCGAGGATTTCCTCAGCCAGATCGGCTCCTATTCCGCCCGGCAGATTTCCAGCGACAAGGGCCAGACCGTCTGGACCGGCACGATGGACGTGAAGTCCGAGCAGAACCAGGACGTGATCACCGCCTTCCCGGTCACGGAGGCGGTCGGCAGCCTCAAGCCCGGCGTCTATGTGATGTTCGCCAAGCCCTCGGGCGGGCCCGCCGCAGCAGCGCCCAGCGACGACGGCGATTCCTATGATGATGGTTCGACCCGGGCGACGCAGTGGTTCGTCGTCTCCGATCTCGGCCTGACCTCCTTCACCGGGCCGGACGGCGTGCATGTGCTTGCCCGCTCGCTCGCCGACGCCAAGCCGATCGCCAATGCGACCTTGAGCCTGATCGCCCGCAACAACGAGGTGCTCGGCACGGCGAAGACCGACGGCAACGGCTATGCCCGCTTCGATGCCGGCCTCGGCAAGGGCCAGGGCGGCAATGCGCCCGGCCTCGTCACCGCCTCGCTCGCCGAGGATTACGGCTTCCTCGACCTCAAGCAGACCGCCTTCGACCTCTCGGACCGCGGCGTGAAGGGCCGAGTAGCCCCCGCCGGGCTCGACGCCTATCTCTACACCGAGCGCGGCGTCTATCGTTCGGGCGAGACGATCTATCTGACGTCACTGCTGCGCGACGCCAAGGGTGCTGCCGTCACCGGCCTGCCGCTGACCATCGTCGTTAAGCGCCCGGATGGCGTCGAATATCGCCGCCGGCAGGTCGAGGACCAAGGCGCGGGCGGCCGCGCCCATTCGATCCAGCTCGTCTCAGGCTCCGCGACCGGCACTTGGCGCGTCCTCGCCTACTCCGACCCGAAGGGCCAGGCGATCGGCGAGACCTCCTTCCTTGTCGAGGATTACGTGCCCGAGCGGCTGGAGCTGACGCTGACGCCGAAGGCGCCGCTGCTCCAGGCCGGCCAGCCGGCCGAGCTCGATGTCAACGCGCGCTATCTCTACGGCGCACCCGGCTCCGAGCTCGACGTCACCGGCTCGATGACCATCCGCGCTGCCGATGCCAGCGCCATCCCCGGCTTCAAGGACTATCAGGTCGGCCTCACCGACGAAGCCTTCGAGCCGATCCAGAGCGAGTTCGAGGAGAGCACCACGACCGACGCTGCCGGCAAGGCGACGATCTCGAACCCCGTCCAACAGGCCGACACCAACCGCCCGCTCGAAGTCGAGATGACCGTGCGCGTCGGCGAGCCCGGCGGGCGCGCCATCGCCCGCTCCGTCACCTTGCCGATCGTGCCCAAGGGCGCCGCCATCGGCGTGAAGAAGCTGTTCCGCGACGGCGATCTCGGCAACGGCCAGACCGCCAATTTCGAAGTCATCATGGCGACCGGCGACGGCAAGCGCCTCGCTCGGCCTGGCGTCAAATGGGTGCTGTCGAAGGTCCGCCGCAACTATCAGTGGTTCTTCCAGGACGGCCGCTGGAACTATGAGGGCGTCAAGACCACCCGCCGCGTCGCCGATGGCGAGATCGCGGTGGCGGAAGCGGCCGGCGCGAAGATCGCCGCGCCCGTCGAATGGGGCAATTACCGGCTCGATGTGACCTCGGATGGCAACGAGGCGGCCGAGACCTCGGTCTCCTTCAGCGTCGGCTATGAGAGCGACAAGACCGCCGATACGCCTGACGTGCTCGATGTAGCGCTCGACAAGGCTTCCTACGCCGATGGCGAAAGCCTGCAGGTCCGCCTCTCGCCGCGCTTCGCCGGCAAGGCGACGCTCGCCGTCGTCACCGACAAGGTCGCGGATATCCGCATCATCGACATCACGGAGGGCGGCACTTCGGCCAGCATTCCCGTGAAGGCCGAATGGGGCGCCAGCGCCTATCTCGTCGTGCTCGCCCATCGCCCGATGGACGCCGCCGCCAAGCGCCTGCCCGGCCGCGCCATCGGCCTCTCCTGGTTCCAGATCGGCAAGGAGACGCGCACGCTCGCGCTCGACCTCGGCGCGCCCAAGCTGGTGCGCCCGCTCACGACGCTGTCGCTCCCGGTCAAGGTCACCGGCATGAAGGCCGGCGAAGAGGCCTATGTCACGCTCGCCGCTGTCGATATCGGCATCCTCAACCTCACCCGCTACGAGAGCCCCGACCCGAGCAAGTTCTTCTTCGGCCAGCGCCAGCTCGGCCATGACCTGCGCGATCTCTACGGCTACCTGATCGACGGCATGCAGGGCACGCGCGGTGCGATCCGCACCGGCGGCGACGCCGCGCCCAAGATGGACGGCGAGAAGCCGACGCAGGAGCCGCTCGCCCGCTATTCCGGCGTGGTCAAGGTCGGGGCCGACGGCACCGCGAAGATCGATTTCGACATGCCGGCCTTCAACGGCTCCGTCCGCGTCATGGGCGTCGCCTGGTCGGCCGGCCGCACCGGCCAGGCCAGCGCCGATGTGATCATCCGCGATCAGATCGTCGCCCAGGCGACGCTGCCACGCTTCCTCGCCATCGGTGACCAGTCGCGGTTCCATCTCCAGGTCGACAATGTCGAGGGTCCCGCCGGTTCCTACACCGTCGATCTCGACGTGAAGGGTCCGGTGCTGGTCGCAGCCGACGCCACCCGCCGCACCATGCAGATGGGTGCCGGCGCCAAGACGCAGATGACGATTCCCGTCACCGCCGCAGGGCTCGGCCGCGCCGAATTCGACGTGCGCGTCTCCGGCCCGAACGGGCTCAGTACGGCGCAGAATCTCGCCGTGCGCGTGCAGCCTTCGGCCGCGACGATCGCGCGCCGCATCGTCCGCGCCATCCCCGGCAATGGCGGGGCGATCACCGTGTCGTCGGACCTTCTGGCTGATCTCGTGCCGAATTCCGGGCAGGTCTCTGTGACGGTCTCGCCCTTCGGCTCGCTCGACGTGCCCGGCCTGCTCAAGGCGCTCGACCGCTATCCCTATGGCTGCACCGAGCAGACCGTCTCGCGCGCCTTGCCGCTGCTCGCGGTCAACCAGCTCGCCTCGCTGGAGCAGCTCGCGCTCGACGACAAGGCCGATGAGCGCGTCGTCAACGCAATCGAGCGCGTGCTGGCGCGCCAGGGCGGCAACGGCTCCTTCGGCCTCTGGAGCGTCGGCGGCGACGATCTCTGGCTCGACGCCTTCGTCACCGACTTCCTGACGCGGGCCCGCGAGAAGCAGTTCGCGGTGCCGCAGATCGCCTTCAATCTCGCGCTCGACCGTCTGCGCAATCAGGTCGTCAACACCAGCGAGATCAACAAGGAAGAGGCGGCCGGCATCGCCTATGCGCTCTATGTGCTGGCCCGCAACGGCCGGCCGGTGATGGGCGACCTGCGCTATCTCGCCGACAACAAGCTCGGCGATTTCGCGACGCCGCTCGCCCGCGCCCAGATCGGCGCCGCGCTCTCGGCGCTGGGCGATCGCGGCCGCGGCCGCGCCGCCTTCGGCAGCGCGCTGGGCCTCCTCCAGCAGGCGAGCGATGACGGCCTCTCGCGGCCGGATTACGGCTCCCGCCTGCGTGACGGCGCCGGCGTGCTCGCCTTGATCGCCGAAGCCAATGGCGAGCGCGCCGATATCAGCCGCGCCGTCTCGATCGTCGACGCCACCCGCAACAGCGCCCGCTACAACTACACCTCGACGCAAGAGCAGATGTGGATGGTGCTGGCGGCGCAGGCCATGGCGAAGGACGCCGAGGGCATGACGCTGACGGTCGACGGTGCCGCCCGCAAGGGCGCGCTCTACCGCACGCTCTCGGCCGAGGCGCTGGAGGCGAAGTCCCTGACCATCGCCAATCCCAGCGCGGGCAATGCCCAGGCGGTGATCACCGTCGCCGGCATCCCGACCGCGCCAGAGCCTGCGCTGAACCAGGGCTTCGGGCTGGAACGCGTCATCTACACGATGAAGGGCGAGAAGGCCGATCCGGCCCGCCTGCGCCAGAACGAGCGCTATGTCGTGGCGCTGACCGTGACGGAGGCCGCGCCGCGCTATGGCCGTCTGCTGCTGGTCGATCCGGTCCCGGCCGGACTTGAGATCGAAAACGCCAACCTGACGGAAGGTGCCTCGGTCGCGGGTCTCGACTGGCTCAAGCAGGAGATCTACCCGGTCCATACCGAGTCGCGCGACGACCGCTATGTCGCGGCCTTCGAGCGCTCGGGTTCGAAGAGCGACAAGCTCTCCTACACCGTCGCCTATATCGCGCGCGCCGTCTCGCCCGGCCGCTATGTCTCGCCCGCCGCCGTGATCGAAGACATGTACCGGCCGTATCGCTTCGGCCGGACGGGCTTCGGCGCGGTGGAGATCACCTCGGCACGGTGATGGATGCGCAGCGCGAAAAGACGAGCGCATCGGAGCCCCCTCTCCCCTCGGGGGAGAGGGATGGGGTGAGGGCCGGCGCGGCGCTTGATCGTTTGCCCGTCCGTCTAGCCGCCCTCATCCGTCAGCGCTTCGCGCTGCCACCTTCTCCCCCGAGGGGAGAAGGGAGGGCCCCGCGCCACTTCCGCAAACTGAAGATCGCGACCGGCGCTCTCGCCGTCTCGGCTATCGCCGCAACAACAGCACTCGCCCTCTACGCCCGCTCCCTGCCCCCGCTCGACCTCTCGGCCGCAGCCGACCGCTCGACCGTCGTGCTCGACCGCGAGGGCAAGCTCCTGCGCCCCTTCCTCACCGCCGACGGACGCTGGAAGCTCCCCGTCACATCAGAGGATGTCGATCCGCGCTATCTCGCCATGCTCAAGGCCTTCGAGGACAAGCGCTTCGACCAACATCACGGCATCGACCCGCTCGGCATGCTGCGCGCCGCCGGCCAGATGCTGCTGAATGGCCGCGTCGTCTCCGGCGGCTCGACCTTGACCATGCAGGTCGCGCGCCTGCTCGAACCGCGCGAGGAGCGCACGCTTGCCGCCAAGCTCCGGCAGGGCGTGCGCGCAGTCGAGCTGGAGCAGCGCTTCGACAAGGCCCGAATTCTCGACCTCTACCTCACCCTCGCCCCCTTCGGCGGCAATCTCGAAGGCGTGCGCGCCGCGAGCTTTGCCTATTTCGGCAAGGAGCCGAAGCGGCTCTCGACCGCCGAGGCCGCGCTGCTCGTCGCGCTCCCGCAATCGCCCGAGACACGCCGGCCGGATCGCTTCGTCGAGGCTGCCCGCAGGGCGCGCGAGCGCGTGCTGGAACGGGTCGAGCAGGCGGGCCTCGCCACACGCGACGAGGTCGCCGCCGCCCGCAACGAGCCGATCCCGACCGCGCGCCGCCCCTTCCCGAACCTGAGCCCCCATATCGCCGAGCAGGCCGTGGCGGAGGCGCCGTCTGAGCGCGTCCAGAAGCTCTCGCTTGATGCGCGCTGGCAGGCCGCGCTCGAAGGGCTGGCCCGCGAGCGCAGCCTCGGCCTTGCGCCACAGGTCTCGATCGCGATCCTCACCGTAGACAACGAGACCGGCGAGATCCGCGCCTCGGTCGGCGGCGTCGATTACTTCGCGACGGAACGCGCCGGCGCGCTCGACCTGACGCGCGCGCTGCGCTCGCCCGGCTCGGCGCTGAAACCCTTCATCTACGCGCTCGCCTTCGACAACGGCATCGCCCATCCCGAGACGATGCTGGAGGACCGGCCGGCGCGCTACGGCATCTATATCCCCGAAAATTTCGACATGACCTTCCAGGGCATGGTCAGCGCGCGAAAAGCGCTCCAGCTCTCGCTCAATGTGCCTGCCGTTGAATTGCTCTCGGCGCTCGGCCCGCAACGCTTCCTGTCGCGCCTGCGTGATGCCGGCGTCGCCATCGCCATGCCCAGGGATAGCGGCGCGCCCGGCCTCGCAGTGGGTCTCGGTGGCCTCGGCATCACCTTGCAGGACCTGACCCGCGCCTATGTCGGGCTGGCGCGCGGCGGCGAGATGCTGCCGCTGCGCTTCCGCCAGCAGGCGACGCAAACCGGTCCAGCCCCGCGCCTCGTCGATCCCGTTGCCGCCTGGTATGTCGCCGATACCTTGCTCGGCGCGCCGCCGCCGCTGAACGCCGTGCCCGGCCGCATCGCCTACAAGACCGGCACCTCCTACGGCTATCGCGATGCCTGGGCCGCGGGCTTCGACCGCAAGCACACGATCGGCGTCTGGGTTGGCCGGGCCGATAACGGCGCCGTGCCTGGCCTCGTCGGGCGCACGGTCGCCGCGCCGATCCTGTTCGACGCCTTCGCCCGGCTCGGCATCGATCCGCGTCCCTTCCCGCAGCCGGCGGACGCCATCGTCGCCAGCACCGGCCATCTGCCGCCGCCGCTCAGGCATCTCCGGCAGGACGTCCCCAAGACCGTGACCGCGATGACGACGCCTGCGCTCAGGCTCGCCTTCCCACCGGACGGCGCCCGCATCGACCTCTCCGCCGCCGCGCTCGACGGCTATGGCCGGCTCAACCTCAAGGCCGCGGGTGGCTCGCCGCCCTATACCTGGCTGGTCGACGGCACGCCGGTGACCGAGCCGCAGCGCCGCCGCGAGACGCAGTGGCAGCCGCCGGGCAAGGGCTTCATGCGGATCTCGGTGATCGACGCGACCGGGGCGAGCGAAAGCGTGTCGGTGCGGCTGCAGTAGCGCCCCGCGCGTCATCCCGCATCTGCGCTGCGGCACGAAGTGCTGCAGCGCAGATGCGGGACCGTTCTCAGGAGAAAGCGCCGCTCCTGTGCAGGGAGCGCCCTTTCGTTTGAAGGGCGCCCTCTCGTCACGCGGTCCCGTGTCTGCGCAGCAGCACTTCGTGCCGCAGCGCGCACGGGATGACAGCGGGTGTCGATTACTCCGCCGGGGCCGGATGCGCGCCGAGAGCGCCATGCGCCTCGTCATGCGGGGCATGACGCGAGCCATGAACCTTGCGGGCGAGGTAACTATAGGCGACCGGCACCACATAGAGCGTCAGCAGCGTGCCGAAGGTCATGCCACCGACGATGACCCAACCGATCTGCGAGCGGCTCTCCGCGCCGGCACCGGTCGCGATGGCGAGGGGCACGGCGCCGAGCACCATGGCGCCGGTCGTCATCAGGATCGGCCGCAGGCGTAGCTCCGCCGCCTCGACGAGGGCGTCGATCGTCTCCTTGCCCTCCTCGCGCAGCTGGTTGGTGAACTCCAGGATCAGGATGCCGTGCTTGGTGATCAGGCCGACGAGCGTGATCAGGCCGATCTGGCTGTACACGTTCATTGTCCCGCCCGTGTAGTACAGCGCCGCGAGCGCGCCGGTCAGCGAGAGCGGCACCGAGACCATGATCACGACCGGATCGACGAAGCTCTCGAACTGCGCCGCCAGAACGAGATAGATGAAGCCCAGCGCCAGCAGGAAGACGATGAAGATGCTCGCGCCCGACTGCTTGAACTCGCGGCTCTGGCCGGAATAGTCGATCTGCACCGAGGAAGGCAGCACGCGCGCCGCGCCTTCCTCCAGCACCTTGAGCGCATCGCCGAGCGAATAGCCGGGCGCGGGGATCGCGGTGATCGTTGCCGAGCGCAGCTGGTTGAAGCGGGTCAGCTCCTTGGGCGCCACGTTCTCGTCGATCCTGACCAGGCTGGAGAGCTGCACCACGGCGCCGCCACGACCCATCATATAGATCGACTGCAATGCCTGCGGCGTATTGCGCTCTGAACCCTCGACCTGCAGCATGACGTCGTACTGCTTGCTGTTCATGTTGAAGCGCGTCACCTGCCGGCCGCCGAGCAGCGTCTCCATCGAGCGCCCGATGATGTCGACGCCGACGCCGAGATCGGCCGCCCGCTGCCGGTCGATCGAAACCTTGATCTGCGGCTTGTCGAGGATGAGGTTGGTCTCGACATTGGTCAGCACCGGCGAGTTCGAGACCTCGGCCATCAGCTGGTCGACATAGGACTTGATCTGCGTATAGGGCTCCGACGAGCGCAGCACGAACTCGACCGGCTTGCTGTTCGCCTGGCCCTGCCCGAGCGAGGCCGGGTTGGTCGCGAACAGGCGGATGCCCGGAATCTGCGACAGGCCCCGGTTGATCTCGGCGACGATGTCTTGCTGCTTGCGCTGGCGCTCCTCCCAGGGCTTGAGCCGCGCGAAGGCGACGGCGCGCGTCACGTCGGGGAAACCGACGATGACCAGGTAGGTGTCGACCTCGGGAACCTTCTTGAAATATTCCTCGACCTGACGGGCATACGCCGCCGTGAAGGAAATCGTGGCCCCCTCCGGGGCGACGCCGATGGCATTGATCGTGCCGCGATCCTCGACTGGCGCCAGCTCCGCGCGCAGGTGGGTGAAGAAGTAATAGCCGCCGCCGGCCACCCCGAGCGCCAGCAGGACGACCAGTGGGCGGATCGCGAACGCCCCGCGCAGCGAGGCCTTGTAGCCGCGCGACAGCCCGTCGAAGCCACGCTCGAGCACGTTGTAGAGCCAGTTATGCTTTTCGTGGTGGCGCAGCAGCTTGGCGCACATCATGGGCGTCAGAGTCAGCGCGACGAAGCCGGAGACCAGCACGGCGCCGGCCAGCGTCAGCGCGAACTCGATGAAGAGCTTGCCGGTGCGTCCGGTCGAGAACGCCATCGGCGCATAGACCGCGACCAGGGTCAGCGTCATCGCCACCACGGCGAAGGCAATCTCGTTGATGCCGCGGATCGCCGCCGGGGTCGGCTGCATGCCGTCCTCGATATGGCGGTGCACGTTTTCCAGCACCACGATGGCGTCGTCGACGACGAGGCCGATGGCGAGCACCATCGACAGCAGCGTCAGCGTGTTCACGGTGAAGCCGAACGCATACATCAGCGCAAACGAGCCGATCAGTGAGACCGGGATCGTCACCAGCGGGATCAGGGTCGCGCGGACCGAGCGCAGGAAGATGAAGATGATCAGCACAACCAGCACGATCGCTTCGATGATCGTCTGGTAAACCGCCTTGATCGAGCGGTCGATGAAGACCGAGGTATCGTAGGACTTGGCGATCGACATGCCCTCGGGCAGGTCCTCGATGATGCCCGGCAGGGCTTCCTCGATGCCGGCGGAGACGTCGAGCGGGTTCGCCGTCGCCTGCTTCACGATACCGATCGTCACCGAAGGCGTGCCCTTGAACCAGGCGGCATTGCGCTCCTCGCGCGCAGCGAGCTCGACCTTGGCGATGTCCTTGACCTTGACGGCGAAACCGTTGGCGTCCTTGACGACGATCTCGCGGAACTCCTCCGGCGTCGTCATGCTGGTCTGCGAGAGCACGGTGAATTCGCGGTCGTTGCTCTCGATCCGGCCTGACGGGATCTCGACATTCTGCGCCCGGACGGCCGCCTCGATCTGCTGGACCGAGATGTCGTAGGCCGAAAGGCGGGCGCGATCGAGCCAGATGCGCATCGCATATTGCCGCTGGCCGAGAATGCGGACCTCCGCCACGCCGGTCACGTTCTGGACCCGGTCGGAGATGAAACGATCGGCGAAATCGGTGAGCTCGAGCGGCCCGTGCCGCGAACTCGTCAGCGAGAGGTAGAGGATCGGCTGCGCGTCGGCCTCGACCTTGGCGATGACCGGTTCGTCGATCTCGTCCGGCAGGCGGCTGCGCACGCGGCTGACGCGGTCGCGCACGTCGGACGCCGCGACGTCGGGGTCGACATCCGGGCGGAAGCGCACCTGGATGAAGCTGCGCTCCTGGCGGCTGGCCGAGGAGATGATCTCGATGCCCTCGATACCGGCGATCGAGTTCTCCAGGATCTGCGTGACCTGCGTCTCGATGATCTCGGCCGAGGCGCCGCGATAATCGGTACGGACCGAGACGATCGGCTCGTCGATATTCGGATATTCGCGGATCGTCAGGCGGCCATAGGAGACGATGCCGATCAGCATCACCAGAAGGCTCAGCACCGTCGAGAGGACGGGCCGGCGGACGAAGAGTTCGAAGAGGCTCATGGGCCGGTCCTCAAAGCATTTTCGTAAAGAGCGGAGGCCGGTTTACGTGAAGAACCGAAGGTCCGCGTCAGCGAATATGCGATAAACAAAGAGATAGAGCATTTCGCGGAAAGCGCGAAAATGCTCTAGAGCTGGCTCGTCCGGACGACCTTGTCCTTGATCGCGATGATCGCGCCGTCGCGCAGCCGCATCTGGCCGGCGGTGATGATCTGCATGTCGGGCGTCAGCCCGCGGACGATCTCGACCTTGCCCGGCAGGCGCTTGCCCAGCTCGACCGTGACCTTCTTCGCCTTGCCCTTGTCGACGACGTAGATGATCTTGCCGACGGCATCCGGCACTACGGCCATCTCCGGTACGACGATCGCCTTCTCGCGATAGTCGACCGTGATCGCGAGCCGGGCGAAGAGGCCGGGCTTCAGCGCGAGATCGGCGTTCGGGATGTTGGCGCGCAGGCGGATCGCCCGGCCGTTGACATCGACCACCGGGTCGATCGCGTAGATCTGCCCCTGGAACCTCCGGTCCGGAACCGCATCGACCCGCATCTGCACGGGCTGGCCGACCTTGAGGCGGCTGAGATAGATCTCGGGCACGCGGAAATCGATCTTGATCGGGTCGATGCTGGTCAGCACGATCAGCGGCTTGCCGACCGAGACGTAGTCGCCGACGCCGACCGAGCGCAGGCCGACGACGCCGTTGAACGGCGCCACGATGGTCGACTGCGCCAGCTTGGCCTTGGCGAGCTGGACGCGCGCCTCGCTGGAAGCGAGCTTCGCCGCGGATTCGTCGAGCGCGACCTGCGTGCCCGAGCCGCGCGAGACCAGCCCCCTGAGCCGGTCATTGGTGTCGCGGGCGAGGCCGAGATCGGCCATTGCCTGCTTCAGCTCGGCATCGAGGATCGCCGTGTCGAGCTTGACCAGCTCCTGCGCGGCCTTGACGCGCTCGCCCTCGCGGAAGCCGAGGAAGATGACGCGGCCGGCGATTTCCGGCGCGATCACCACGGATTCATCGGCGGCGAGCGTGCCGAGCGCCTCGACCTCCTCGCTCACGGTCGCCAGTTCGACGGACGCGACCTCCACCGGAACGGCGCGCGGCCCCGAGACCGCGCTCGCCTGAGCCTGCTGGGTGCCGGCGCGCTGGTTGCGGTAGGCATAGTAACCACCGCCCGCGATGGCGGCGACGAGAATAAGGAGAACGAACCGCTTCATCAGGCTGGAGGCTCCGTTGCCGCCCATTGGTCTTAAATGGAACGAAAGGCATTGCTAAGATGCCGGCACGCCACAGCGGCACAAAAACAAAGGCTTTTGCGCCGATGCCGCATCGATCCGGCCTCGCAGGCATCAAAGCAAGATGCTTGCCGATAAGAAGCCCACCGTCACGGGCATCTCCGCCGCACACAGACATCCACCATCATCCTGCCGGGAAGCCGCTGATCGTCCAAGCGCATTCTCGAGACCTCACGAAACGTTGACCGGTCCACAGGTCGTACATCGTTCTTTTCAGGGCCGTCACGCCGCTGTCATCCGCGGCATTTAGGGCTCGCCGCGATCGAGACGCTCCCTCCCGCACCGCCGGACGGGGACGCGCTCATGCCCGCATCGTGCCCGAGAACCAGTCCATGCTCCGCATCGAAGGCCTGACCAAGCGCTTTGGCGACAGGAACGCGGTCGACACCGTCACCCTGACCGTCCCGAAGGGAGAGATGGTCGGCGTTATCGGCCCCTCCGGCGCCGGCAAGTCGACGCTCTTGCGCATGCTGAACCGCCTGACCGAGCCGACCGCAGGCCAGATCATCTGCGAGGAGCAGGACGTCACCGGCCTGAAAGGTGCCTCGCTCCGGCGCTGGCGCCGCGACACGGCGATGATCTTCCAGCAGTTCAACCTCGTCGGCCGCCTGGACGTGCTGACCAATGTCCTGCTCGGCCGGCTGAACCATCGTTCGGCGGCGCTGACGCTGGTCAAGAGCTTCTCCGAGGACGACAAGGTCCGCGCCATCGCGGCACTCGAGCGTCTCGATATGGGCCATCTGCTGGCGCAGCGCGCCGAGACGCTTTCGGGCGGCCAGCAACAGCGCGTCGCCATCGCCCGCGCCCTCGTCCAGGAACCGCGCATCATCCTCGCCGACGAGCCAATCGCCTCGCTCGACCCGCGCAATACCCAGGTCGTCATGGACGCGCTGTTCCGCATCAATCGCGAGGACGGCATCACCGTGATGTGCAACCTGCACGACCTCGACATCGCCGCGAAATACTGTGACCGCCTGATCGGCATGTCCGCCGGCAAGGTCGTGTTCGATGATGTGCCGCAGGCGCTGACCCGCGAGATCGCAGCTGAACTCTACGGCATCGAGGCCAAGGATGCCGGCGCCGAGGCGCTGGATGCGCTCGACGCCATCGCCGCCTCCGAGGCGAAGCGCGCCCGCCAGAAGATCGCCTGATTTCCAGAGATCGCCGGACCGGCCCGAAGGCCGTCGCCGCGAGAAGACCATCCCCGACTACAACCAGGAGCACATCGATGCTGACCCGCCGTCATACCCTCTCGCTCGCCGTCGCCGGCCTCGCGCTCGCAGCCGCTCCGGCCTTCGCGCAGGACTGGAAGGCCAAGTATCCCGAGCTCGTCTTCGCGATCATCCCCTCCGAGAACGCCTCCGGCGTCACCGAGCGCTACACCCCCTTCGTGCAGTATCTCGCCAAGGAGCTCGGCACCAAGGTCACCCTGCGCATCGCCAACGACTACGCCGCGATCATCGAGGGCCAGCGCACCGGCAACATCCACATCGCCTCCTACGGCCCGTCCTCCTTCGCCCGCGCCCGCATGACCGGCGCCAAGGTCGATGCCTTCGCCATCGAGACCAATCTCGACGGCACGAAGGGCTATCACTCGGTCTTCTACGTGAAGAAGGACTCGCCCTATCAGAAGGTCGAGGACCTCAAGGGCAAGAATCTCGGCCTCGTCGATCCGAACTCGACCTCGGGCAACAACGTCCCGCGCTTCGCGCTGAACGGCATGAAGATCGAGCCGGAAACCTTCTTCTCGAAGGTCGTCTATACCGGCAGCCACGAGAACGCGATCATCGCGCTCCAGCAGGGCACCGTCGACATCGCCGCCAACTGGTGGAACGACGAGCAGGAATCGAACCTGCAGCGCATGGCCCGCAAGAACATGGCCAAGGCCGAGGACTTCCGGATCATCTTCAAGTCCGAGCAGATCGTGAATTCGCCGATGGCCTATCTCACCGACATGCCGGAAGAGCTGAAGGCCAAGATCCGCGACGCCGTCCTGAACCTCGCCACCAAGGACAAGGCCGCCTTCGACAAGATCTATGAAGGCAAGCAGGGCCCGCTCGTCGCCGTCGACAACAAGGCCTACGACCCGATCATCGAGCTGAACAAGTTCGTCGACGAGCTCCGCAAGAAGAAGTCGTCGTAAGCAGCACGCCTGCTCTCGCCGTCATGGCCGGGCCTGTCCCGACCATCCACGTCTTCGCTGCGCCGATCGCATGCGTTGCTCAGGACGCGGATGCTCGCCACAAGGGCGAGCATGACGGCTGCGGCGCCACCCGCGCCCTCTCCGGCAACGGACGCAAAATCTCATGACCCTCGCGATCGACCGCAACGACCCGGCCATCCGGGCCCATGCCGAGGCCTATCGGCAGGCTTCGTCCGCCAAGCGCCGGCAGGCCCTGATCGGCATCGCCGTCTTCATCGCCTGCGTGCTCCTGTCCGCGCGCGGCGCGGAGGTTGATCTCGCCAAGTTCTTCGAGAACATCCACCGCTTCCCGAAATATATCTACGAGACGCTGCCGACGCTGCGCCTTTCCAGCCTCGGCACCGATCTCTCCGAATGGTATTGGGGCCTGAAGGGCTGGCTGAAGCTGCTCTGGCAGACCGTGCTCATCGCCTATGTCGGCACGATCCTCGGCGTCGCCGGCGCTTTCCTGTTCTGTTTCGCCGCTGCCGCCAATCTCGGCCGTGCCACCTGGCTGCGCTTCGCCGTGCGCCGCTATCTCGAATTCTGCCGCACCGTTCCCGAGATCGTCTTCGCGCTGATCTTCGTCATCGCCTTTGGCCTTGGGCCCCTGCCCGGCGTGCTGGCCATCGCGATCCACACCATGGGCGCGCTCGGTAAGCTCTTCTCCGAAGTCGTCGAGAATATCGACCTGAAGCCGGTCGACGGCGTCACCGCTGCCGGGGGGAGCTGGTGGCAGATCGTACGCTTCGCTGTGGTGCCCCAGGTGCTCTCCAATTTCGCGAGCTACGCGCTGCTGCGCTTCGAGATCAATGTCCGCGGCGCTTCGATCATGGGGTTCGTCGGCGCCGGCGGCATCGGCCAGGACCTGATCGAAGCCATCCGCAAGTTCTACTTCACCGATGTCAGCGCCATCCTGCTGCTGATCATCGTGACGGTCATGCTGATCGACTACGCGACCGAGCGGCTACGCCACGCCCTCCTCAGCCTGGAGCACGGCCGATGAGCCTCGCCCTCTCGACGGCCGAGCGCGCCGACATCCTGCGCCGCCACGACGCCGCGATCCGCGGCTCGCTCAAGACGAAGCTCGCCACGATCGGCACCATCGTCGCGCTGGCCGGCTTCTTCGTCTACGGGCTGACGACGCTCGAAACCTCGCTCTGGAAGATCATCGCCGGCTTCGGCAATCTCGGCACCTTCGTGATGTTGATGCTGCCGCCCGATCCCGGCTCCTTCGCCCGCGCCGTCATCTTCGTGAAGGCGCTGTTCGAGACCATCGCCATCGCCTTCCTCGGCACGGTCCTCGCGGCCATCCTTGCCTTGCCGCTCGGCTTCATCGCGGCGCGCAACGTCGTCGCCAACCGCATCGTGCATTTCCTCGCCCGCCGTTCGCTCGACACCGTGCGCGGCGTCGATGCGCTGATCTGGGCGCTGATCTGGGTGAATGTCGTGGGTCTCGGCCCCTTCGCCGGCATGCTCGCGATCATGACCAGCGATCTCGGCGCCTTCGGCAAGCTCTATTCGGAAGCGATCGAGGCCGCTGACCGCAAGCCGGTCGAAGGTGTCTCCTCGGTCGGCGGCGGCAAGGCGCATGAGATCCGCTTCGGCCTCTTGCCGCAGGTGCTGCCGGTGATCGCGAGCCAGGTGCTGTATTTCATCGAGTCGAACACGCGATCCTCGACCATCATCGGCATCGTCGGCGCCGGCGGCATCGGCCTCTATCTCGCCGAGACGATCCGCACGCTGGAATGGCAGCAGGTCTCCTTCCTGATCCTGCTCGTCCTCGCCGCGGTCTCGGCCATCGACTTCCTGTCGGGCAAGCTGCGCTTCGCGATCATCGGCAAGCGGGCGAGCTGACCTTTTCCTTCTCCCCTCGGGGGAGAAGGTGTCTGCGAAGCAGACGGATGAGGGTCGCGCGACCGGCCTCACCGGTCATCGGCTCGCCAAGCCTTCCCTCATCCGTCAGCGCTCCGCGCTGCCACCTTCTCCCCCAAGGGGAGAAGGGGAGTCCCCGAACGGCTCGATCACCATCTCCATGCGTTCGGCTGCGAAGACGCTTGAGACCAGATGCACCGGCGTCAGGTCCGGCAGCGCATCGACGGCTGTCGAGATCATCACGGCAGCCTCAGGCGCGATCTCCAGCAACTCCGCCTCGCCCTCGTCGGCCAGTCGCGCCGTAAGGCGCGTCGACAAGCGCACGTAATCTGCGATGCCATAGACCTTGAAGGCCGCCGTGATCGAGCCGGCCGCCTCGCGATAGGCCTTGTCGAAATCCGGGAAGCGCTCGACCGAGAGCCAATGCGTGCCGGCGCCCATCGGCACACCATCGGCGAGGCTGACGCCCCGCACCTGCCAGAGCGGCGTCCCGGTCTTCAGCTTGAGCGCCGCGCAGGCCGCAGCCTCCCCCACGACCACCTGCGCCGAGAGCATGCGGCTCGTGCCGGTGATGCCGAGCTTGCCCATATTGGTGCGCATGCTGACGCGCCGGCCGATCGGGTAAGGCAGACGCGGCGCCGTCACCTGCGTGCCGCGTCCGCGCGAGACCGTCACCAGCCCCTGATCCGCCAGATGGCGAAAAGCCTGTCGCACCGTATGGCGATGCACGCCGTAGCGCTCGGCCAGCGCAACCGAGGCCGGCAGCGTGTCGCCGAGCTTGTACTCACCGCGCCCGATCGCATCCGCCAGTTCATCGGCGATGCGCCGCCAGGCCGTTCCGCCGTCGCGCTCCGCCAGTGCCACATCCGTCATCAAAGTTTCATCCGAAAAGTATAGACCTTTACCATCAACTCCCCTAGCATAGTCTAGACATTCGGAACTGACCAGCGAGCCCGCGCCGATGACCCCAAGAACCCCGAGGCAAAGCTGGATGGCGACGCTGGCGCGCGCCTCCCGCAGCGAGATCGAAACCCTGCTCGGTGATCCGCCGAACCACGACCTGCTCAAGGCGCCGGAGACCGGCACCGTGATGGTCGAGGGTCGCGCCGGCGGCGCCGGCCGCCGCTTCAATCTCGGCGAGGCCACCGTGACGCGCTGCGTCGTGCGTCTCTCCAACGGACGGATGGGCTTCTCCTATGCGCTCGGCCGCGACGGCCGGAAGGCGCGGCTCGCCGCCCTGCTCGACGCCCGCCTCCAGGATGAGGCCGATGGCAGCGGATTGCATCAAGGCATCGCCATGCTCGCCGCGCGGCAGGCCTCGGCCCGCGACCTCGCCTCGCGCAAGGCGGCGGCGACCAAGGTCGATTTCTTCACGCTGGTCAGGGGCTCGTGATGTCGACTCAAGCCATGATCGCTCCCGGCTTCTCCGACCCGGTCTTCCAGCCGCAGGCTGCTTTCCGCGCCCTGCTCGCCGCTCTCTCCGAGCCCGGCACGCTGCAGCAAGTCGCGAGCGAGATCACGCCGCCGGAAGGTCTGGCGACAGCAACCGCAACCGCGCTGCTGACGCTCGCCGATTACGAAACCCCGGTCTGGCTACCGGAAGCCCTGCGCAACGGCCCCGCCGGTGCCTGGCTCCGCTTCCATTGCGCCGCCGCGCTCGTCGATAGTCCCGCCGAGGCCGCCTTCGCGGTCATCGACGGTACTGCCTCCGAGCCGAAGCTCTCGGCCTTCAACCTCGGCACCGACCAGTTCCCGGATCGCTCGACCACCGTAATCGTGCAGGTCACTGGCTTGGAGGGCGGCACTACCCTCGCCCTCGCCGGCCCCGGAATTCCCGGCACCCGAACGACTGCCCCGCAGGGCCTGCGCTCCGGCTTCACCGACGAACTGCGCGAAAACGGCGCGCTCTACCCGCTCGGCGTCGATGTCCTGCTGGCGCATGGCGAGCGCCTGATCGGCCTGCCGCGCTCGACACAGGTTGAGGAGGCTCGCTGATGTATGTCGCAGTGAAAGGCGGCGAGGCCGCCATCCTCGCCACGCATGACCTCGTCGCCGAGGCGCGCCGCGGCGATCCAGCCGTGCCGGAAATCACCGTCGCCCAGATCCGCGAGCAGCAGGCCCTGGCCTGCGCCCGCGTGATGAACGAGGGCTCGCTCTACGATCAGGACCTCGCCGCGCTCGCGCTGAAGCAGTCGCAGGGCGACGTGATCGAGGCCGCTTTCCTGATGCGCGCCTATCGCACGACGCTGCCGCGCTTCGGCTCCTCCGAACCGCTCGATACGGCCGCGATGGCGATCCGCCGCCGTGTCTCGGCGACCTACAAGGATCTGCCCGGCGGGCAGGTGCTCGGCCCGACCTATGACTACACGCATCGGCTCTTCGATTTCGCCCTGATGGAACCGCAACAGGCCCCCTCACCCCTCGGGGGAGAGGGATGGGGTGAGGGCATGCCGAGCGATGCGCAAGGTACGGTAGCGCCAAGTCTTCCCTCATCCGACCCGGCTTCGCCGGGCCACCTTCTCCCCCGAGGGGAGAAGGAAAGAGCTCCGCTCGACGCCACCATGCCGCGCGTGCCGGACATCCTCGGCGCCGAAGGCCTTATGGAGGCGGAAGAGCCGCCGGAAGGCGATCCGCGTCCCTTCGACCTGACGCGTGATCCCGTCTCCTTCCCGGCCGATCGCGATGTGCGCCTGCAATCGATGGCGCGCGGCGACGAGGGTTTCCTGCTCGGCCTCGGCTATTCCGTGCAGCGCGGTTTTGGCGGCACGCATCCCTTCGTCGGCGAGGTCCGGGTCGGCGAGGTTGCGGTCGAGTTCGTTCCGGAGGAGCTCGGCTTCGCTGTCGATCTCGGTGACGTCACCTTGACCGAATGCCAGATGGTCAACCAGTTCCAGGGTTCGAAAGAGGTGCCGCCGCAATTCACCCGCGGCTACGGCCTCGTCTTCGGCCATAGCGAGCGCAAGGCGATGTCGATGTCGCTGGTCGACCGCGCCCTGAAGGCGCGCGATTTCGGCGAGGCCACCAACTATCCGGCGCAGCAGGACGAGTTCGTCCTCTACCACGCCGACAATGTCGAGGCGGCCGGCTTCGTCGAGCATCTCAAGCTACCGCATTATGTCGATTTCCAGGGCGAGCTCGAACTGATCCGCCGCATCCGCAGGGAGCGCGAGGAGCGCCTTGCACAGGAACAGGACGCCATGCCGGAGGCTGCGGAATGACCATCCATCAGATGCCGGCGGACGATACAAAGCCGGCTTACAACTACGCCTATCTCGACGAGCAGACCAAGCGGATGATCCGCCGCGCCTTGCTCAAGGCCGTCGCGGTGCCCGGCTATCAGGTGCCGTTCGGTTCGCGCGAGATGCCCCTGGCTCGTGGCTGGGGCACGGGCGGTATTCAGATCACCGCCGCGATCATCGGTCCGGCCGATACGCTGAAAGTGATCGACCAGGGCGCCGACGACACCACGAACGCCGTCTCGATCCGCAGGTTCTTCGAGCGCACGGCCGATGCCCGCACCTGCGAGGCGACGGATAAGGCGACGATCATCCAGACCCGCCACCGCATCCCGGAAGCGCCGCTGAAGCCCGGACAGGTCATGGTCTATCAGGTGCCGACGCCCGAACCCTTACGCCGTCTGGAACCGCGCGAGGCCGAGACTCGCAAGATGCACGCCTGGGCCGAGTATGGGCTGATGCAGGTCAAGCTCTACGAGGACATCGCCCGCTACGGCGAGATCACCAAGACCTATGACTACCCGGTCATGGTCAATGGCCGCTACGTGATGGCGCCCTCGCCCATCCCGAAATTCGACAATCCGAAGATGCACATGTCGCCCGCGCTCCAGCTCTTCGGGGCCGGCCGCGAAAAGCGCATCTACGCGCTACCGCCCTATACCAGCGTGCGCAGCCTCGATTTCGAGGACCACCCCTTCCGCATCCAGAGCTGGGCGCAGCCCTGCGGGCTCTGCGGCGCGGACGACAGCTATCTCGACGAGGTCGTGATCGACGACCAGGGCGGGCGCATGTTCGTCTGCTCCGACAGCCATTATTGCGAGACCCGCCGGGCGGAAGGCCATCGCGGCACGATGCTGGGCGATGCCGCCGCAAGCGGCCTGGTCGAGGAGACCACCCCATGACGCTCCATGTCGCAGCGGCCGAGCTTGCGCTCGAACCCGCCCCCCTGCTCTCCATCGACGGCGTCAGCCGCTTCTATGGCGAGCGCATCGGCTGCGCCGATGTCTCCTTCGATCTCTGGCCGGGCGAGGTGCTCGGCATCGTCGGCGAATCCGGCTCTGGCAAGTCCACCCTGCTGCGCTGCCTCGCCGGCATCGACAAGCCCGACGAGGGCGAGGTGCTGTTCCGTGGCGGCGCCGAGCCGCTCGACATCTACTCGGTCTCCGAGCAGGAGCGCCGCCGTCTGATGCGCACGGCCTGGGGCATCGTCCACCAGAACCCGCGCGACGGCCTGCGCATGGATGTCACCGCCGGCGGCAATGTCGGCGAGCGCCTGATGGACCGCGGCGACCGGCATTACGGTGAGATCCGCGAGCGCGCGCTCGACTGGCTCCAGCGCGTCGAAATCGCCGGCACCCGCATCGACGACCGGCCGCGCCAGTTCTCCGGCGGCATGCAGCAGCGCCTGCAGATCGCCCGCGTGCTGGTCTCGGAACCGCGCCTCGTCTTCATGGACGAGCCGACGGGCGGTCTCGACGTCTCCGTGCAGGCCCGCCTGCTCGACCTCCTGCGCGTGCTGGTGCGCGATCTCGGCCTCGCCGCGATCATCGTCACCCATGATCTCGCTGTCGCGCGCCTCCTGACCGACCGGCTGATGGTGATGAAGGATGGCCGCGTCGTCGAGCAGGGCCTGACCGACCAGGTCCTCGACGATCCGCACCACGCCTATACGCAGCTTCTCACCTCGGCGGTGCTGAGTGTGTGACCTGTTCCCTTGTCATTCCGGGGCTTCGCGCAGCGAAGAACCCGGAACCCACGACCGGGTGAGATCTACGCCAATGGCAATCGGGACCGCGCGCCCAGTCGTGGGTTCCGGGTTCGGGCCTGACGGCCCACCCCGGAATGACAAGAACGATCCGTCACACCCTCGTCACCTCGCCGGCACAAGGCACTGACCCCATGACCACGATGATTCAGGTCGAGAACGTCGCCAAGACCTTCACCCTGCACAACCAGGGCGGAGCGCGTCTGCCCGTCTTCGACAACGTCAATTTCCATGTCGATGCCGGCGAGGCGCTGGTGCTGGCGGGTGCCTCCGGCGCCGGCAAGTCGAGCCTGCTGCGCATCCTCTACGGCAACTACAAGCCGACTTCAGGCGCGATCCGCATCACCCATGCCGGCCGGCCCGTCGACATCGTCGCCGCCGTGCCGCGCACCGTGCTCGACATCCGCCGCCGCACGCTGGGCTTCGTCTCGCAGTTCCTGCGCGTGATCCCGCGCGTCTCGACCCTCGACATCGTCCGCGACCCGCTGCTGGCGCGCGGCGCCACGCCGGAGACCGCGACCGAACGCGCCAAGGCCATGCTGGCCCGGCTCAACCTGCCGGAGCGGCTCTGGAATATCGCGCCCGCGACCTTCTCCGGCGGCGAGCAGCAGCGCGTCAATATCGCCCGCTCCTTCGTCGACCCCTCGGCGATCATGCTGATCGACGAGCCGACCGCTTCGCTCGACGCCGCCAATCGCGACGTCGTCGTCGAACTCATTGCCGAGGCGCGCGCCGCCGGCTCCGCCATCGTCGGGATTTTCCATGACGAGGCGGTTCGCGAACGCGTCGCGACGCGCTATCTCGACATCACCGCTTTCCGGAAGGCCTGACGATGCAGACCGTTCTCACCAATGCCAGGTTGATCCTCGAGAACGAGGTCGTCACCGGCACGATCGCCTTCGACCGGACCGGTATCACGGCTGTCGACCAGGGCAACTCGTCCCTGCCCGGCGCGATCGATGCCGGCGGCGACTATGTCGCGCCCGGCCTCGTCGAAATGCACACCGACAACATGGAAAAGCATTTCATGCCGCGCCCGAAGGTCTTCTGGCCGAACGGGCTGGCGGCGGCGCTCGTCCATGACGCGCAGATGGCCGCGGCTGGCGTTACCACGGTCTATGACGCGGTCTGCGCCGGCACGCCCTTCTCTGCCAAGGACTATCGCAAGGACATCTTCGCGGACGTGATGAAGTCGCTCGCCTATGGCAAGAGCGAGAACGTCTTCCGCATCGACCACCGCATCCATATGCGCTGCGAGCTGACGAGCCCGCACCTGCTCGCCGACATCGCGCCCTATCAGGACGACGAGCTCGTCCAGCTCGTCTCGCTGATGGACCACACCCCCGGCCAGCGCCAGTGGCGCGATCTCCAGCACCTCAAGACCTATGCGGTCGGCAACGGCAAGACGGTCGCGGAGTTCGAGGAGGACGTCGAGGTTCGCCAGCGCGAAGGCGCCGCCAATGTCGCGAAGAACTGGCAGGCCGTGGTCGACATCTTCCGCGCGCGCGGCATCCCGCTTGCGACCCATGACGACACGATCCCCGAACATGTCGAGGAAGGCGTCGCCTCCGGCGCGGTGATCTCGGAATTCCCGACCACGGTCGAGGCGGCGGCCGCCGCCAAGCAGGCCGGCCTCGCGACGGTCGCGGGCGCGCCAAACGTCGTGCGCGGCGGCTCGCATTCCGGCGGCGTCTCGGTTTCCGAGCTCGCCGAGAAAGGTCTGCTCGATGGCCTGTCCTCGGATTACGTGCCCGCGAGCCTGCTGCAGGCCGTGGTCAAGCTCAATGCCGACCACGGCATCGCGCTGCCGGAAGCCATGGGCATGGTGACCTGGAAGATTGCCGATATTCTCGGCCTGCGCGACCGCGGGCATCTCAAGACCGGCCTGCGCGCCGATCTCGTGCGCTTCAAGGTGCTCGGCGCGACCCCGGTGCTGGCCGCGGTCTGGTCGCAGGGCGAGCGCGCATTTTGAGCAAGCCGCGCTACGCCGTCTATTACGCCCCCGCCGCCGACAGCGCCCTCTGGCGCTTCGGTTCGGCGGTGCTGGGCTATGACGCATTGACCGGCGAGGATCTGCCTTTCGCGATCCCGCCGGGCTGCGATCCGGCGACCTGGCCGGGCTTCACTGAAGAGCCGCGGCGATACGGTTTCCACGCCACGCTGAAGGCACCTTTCGAACTCGCCTATGGCCGCAGCGAGGAGCAGTTGCGCGCGTTCGCCCGCAATCATGCGGCCGGGCTCGACGCCGTGGAGCTGGAGGGGTTGAGCGTGACCGCACTCGGCTCCTTCGTCGCGCTGACGCCCTCCGCCCCGAGCGAGGCTCTGCAGCGCTTCGCCTTCTCGATCGTGCAAGCCTTCGAACTCTTCCGCGCGCCACTCTCCGAAGCGGACAAGGCGCGGCGCCTCAAGAGCCCGCTTACCCCGGCACAGCACGCCTATCTCGAAGCTTACGGCTATCCTTATGTCGGCGACGCCTTCCGCTTCCACATGACGTTGACCGGCTCCCTGCCGGGCGACCAGACGGGGCCGGTGAAGCAGGCTCTTGAAACCGCCGGTGCCGCGGCGCTGCCGGCCGAGCCTGTCAGGATCGATCGCTTCGCGCTGTTCAGGCAGGATGATCGCGCCGGCCGCTTCCGCCTGCTCGATTCCTATTCCTTCGGCTAGGAGCCATGTCGTCCGAGCGCGCGCAGGACGGCCAGAAGCTCCTCCGCTGCCTCGGCAACGCTGCGGTCGTTCAGAATCGTGACGATCTCCGCACGCTCCGCCGTCAGGGGCGCCTCGCGCTTCAGGCGAGCCGCGATATCGGCCTCGGCCTCTCGCCCGCGCGCCGCCAGCCGCTGCGCCAGCACCGCGACCGGCGCGGTAATGTTGAGCACCACCACCCGCTCCGCCAGCCGCTCCGCCGTCGCAATGGCTGCGCGCGAGACATTGACGATCACCACGCCGCCCGTGCCGATGCCGGCAAGCTCGGCCGCCGGAATGCCGTAGCTCAGCCCATGCGCCTGCCAGCTCAACGCCAACCCGCCCTGCGCTTCGATCTCGCGAAAACCCGTCTCGTCGCAGGAATCGTGATCCTCGGCCCCGGCCATGGCCGGCCGGGTGATCAGGCGGCGGGCGAAGCGATAGCCGGGATTACCGGCGAGGCCCGCCCGCGCCGCCTCCATCAACGTGTCCTTCCCCGCTCCGGAGGGACCGACCACGAGAACGAGCACGCCCGTCTGCACGGCGGGAATCGCGATATCTGGAGAGGATGAGGACATGGCTACGAAGAAACTGGGACTCGAACCGCTGATCGACCCGACTGCCCAGGTGAGGCAGGCGACGCTCGGCCGCTACACCGCGATCGGCGCGCGCACCGTCTTCGCCGAGTCGACGATGGGTGACTACTCCTATGTCGTGAACGACGCGAATGTCATTTACACGACAATCGGCAAATTCTGCTCGATCGCGGCAATGACACGGATCAATCCCGGCAATCATCCGATGCATCGCGCCAGCCAATCGCATTTCACCTATCGCGCCGCCGCCTATTTCGACGATGCGGAGGACGACGAAGCCTTCTTCGACTGGCGCCGGGCCCATGCCGTGACGATCGGCCATGATGTCTGGATAGGCCATGGCGCGATCGTTCTCGCCGGCCGGAGCATCGGCACGGGGGCGGTGGTTGCGGGCGGCGCCATCGTCACCAAGGACGTCGCGCCCTACACGATCGTGGCCGGCAATCCGGCAAGACCGATACGGCGACGGTTCACGGAAGAAATTGCGGAAAGACTGCAGAGCCTCGCCTGGTGGGATTGGGAGCATGCACGGCTGCGCGCCACTCTCCTCGATTTCCGGCACCTTTCGGTCGAGGACTTTCTCGATCGCTACGAAGCAGGCTGAGCGCCCCCCTGTCGTTGCGCATTTTGTCGCACGTGCCCCCCACGCAGGTTGGCTTCTGCTTCGCAATGCACAATAATGCGGAATAACTCGTATAAATTGATCCATATCAAAAAATGCACTCATAGGTTGTTAACCT
The DNA here is from genome assembly GCF_057809495.1 of Allobosea sp. FG18. Classification (NCBI taxonomy): domain Bacteria; kingdom Pseudomonadati; phylum Pseudomonadota; class Alphaproteobacteria; order Hyphomicrobiales; family Alloboseaceae; genus Allobosea; species Allobosea sp. FG18. The sequence goes on along the minus strand of NZ_JBMDKB010000016.1, from coordinate 84,477 downwards.
CGAAGAGCCATGGTCGGTCTCCGGCGGGAACAGTTTCCGCCCGAGGCTGAGGACCTCCTGATGTCGGCACTGGATCATCTCGCCAAGCGGCTCGCCTTCATGCAGCTCGGCCCGGAGGCGCAGGCGCGCATACGCGACGTCGGTGATGCCCTGGGCTCGTCCGTTCCGGGCGCACTCGACGCCTTCTACAAGCAGCTGCGCGCCTTTCCCGAAACGAAGGCGTTCTTCAGCAACGAACAGCACATCGAAAGCGCCAAGCAGCGCCAGGGCAAGCACTGGAGTGGCATCGCCACCGGCACCTTCGACGAGCAATATGTCGGCGCCGTCACCCAGGTCGGAAGGATCCATGCCCGCATCGGGCTGGAGCCGCGCTGGTATATCGGCGGCTACGCACTGATCCTCGAAAAGCTGCTCGCCGGTGTGCTCGAAGCGCGCTGGCCCAGGAATGCATTGGGCAGGCGCATGCCCGGCGCCGAGGAGCGATCGGCCGAGATCGGCGCCATCGTCAAGGCGGCATTGCTCGACATGGACTATGCCATCACCGTCTATCTCGAAGCCTCCGAGGAGGCCCGGCTGAAGGCCGAGGCCGAGGCCCGCGCCCTCGAACAGGCCAAGGCGGCCGAGCGTGAGCAAGCCATCGCCTGCGTCAGCCAGAGCATGGCCGCGCTCGCCGAGGGCGACCTGACCTATCGCATGAGCGCCGAAATCCCGGCCGAATATTCCGAGATCCGCGACCATTTCAACGGCGCGATGGCGCGTCTCCAGGAGATGGTCGGCACGATCAAGGCGACCTCGGCCGCGATCGCCTCCTCCTCGCAGGAGATCAGCACCGGCGCCCAGGACCTCTCGATGCGCACCGAACAGCAGGCCTCGGCGCTGGAAGAGAGCGCTGCGACGACCGAGCAGCTCGCGGCTTCGGTCAAGACTTCGACGCAGGCCTCGCGTGAATCCGTTTCGCTCGCCGACGAAGCCCGCAATGTGGCGCGCACCGGCGGTGATATCGTCCGCGAGGCCGTCGAGGCGATGGCCCGGATCGAGGGTGCTTCGAAACGCATCTCGGAGATCACCGACGTGATCGACGGCATCGCCTTCCAGACCAACCTGCTGGCGCTCAATGCCGCCGTCGAGGCGGCCCGTGCCGGCGATGCCGGCCGCGGCTTCGCGGTCGTCGCCGCCGAGGTCCGGGCGCTGGCCCAGCGTTCGGCCGGCGCCGCCAAGGACATCACAGGCCTGATCTCATCCTCGGACGTAGAGGTCGCCGAAGGCGTCAAGCTCGTCCGCCAGGCGGGCGAGACACTCGACCGCATCGTCGCGGCCTCCGCAAAGGTCTCCAGCACGGTCGAGGAGATCGCCTCCGCCTCCAGCGAGCAGGCCAACGGCATCGACGAGATGAGCCAGACCGTCAGCCATATGGACGAGATCACCCAGCAGAACGCGGCGCTGGCCGAGGAAAGCGCCGCCTCGGCCCGCGTGCTGCTCGACCAGATCGAGCAGCTCAACCGGCTGGTCGCGGCCTTCCGGACCGAACAGAACGGGGCTGTCGGCAGCGCCACGATCCGGCGGCGCGCAGCCTAGCCTTCCCGGTCTGGCGGCAAACCTACCCGGCGAGCCGCCAGACCGAACTGCGCTTGATCTCGGCATCCTCCAGCGCGCGCGTCACCGGCACCTCATAGGTCGCGAGCGCTTCCAGCCTTTCGCGTGGCAGATAGCTGCGGCCGGGATCGCCGATCAGCACCGTTGCGCCTCGCGCCGACAGCCCGGACAACCAGCCGATGACGCGCTCGGCCATCTCGCGCTCGTAGCAGACGTCGCCGGCGCAGACGACGTCCCAGCCCTCGTCACGACCGATCAGGTCCTCACAGCGCGGCGTCACCGCGACACCGTTCGCCTCGGCATTGATGCCGATCGCCGCTGCAGCGAAGGCATCGATATCGCAGGCCTCGACCGGCGCCGCCCCGACCTTCGCCGCCGCGATCGCGACGAGGCCCGAGCCCGAGGCGAAGTCCAGCACCCGCCGCCCGGCGACGATTTCCGGATGATCCAGCAGATAGCGCGCCAAGGCTTGCCCGCCCGCCCAGGCGAAGGCCCAGAACGGCGGCGGCAGGCCGATCACGGCAAGCTCGTCCTCTGTCTTCTGCCAGAGCTCGGTCGCCTCCTCGGCGACATGCAATGCGAGCTCCGGCGCATACGGCACCGGCAGCAGCCTGGTGTGGGCGCGGATGAAGGCTTCGCGATCGAGGGCGGCGGCCTCGCTCATGCCGCGGCGTCCGGCGGGGCGCGGCCGAGCAGGCCGAGATAAAGCGCCTTTACTCCGTTCATCACGTCGCGCTCGGTATGCCCGTCGAGCAGGCGGGCGCGGGCGCTGTCGCCCATGCGCTCAACGAGGCGCGGAGCACCGGCGAGGGCGACGAGCGCCCGGGCGAGTGCCGCAGCATCGTCAGCCGGCACGACCATGCCGTCCTGCCCGTCGCGGACGAAGCTGCGGCAACCCGGCACATCGGTCGTCAGGATCGCCCGGCCGCAGGACGCGGCCTCCAGGATGGTGCGGGGCAGGCCCTCCCCGCCCCGCGAAGGCAGGATGCAGAGATGATGCGCCTTCCAGACACCCTCGATATCGCGCGTCGGCCCGGCCCAGGCGATGCCCGGCCGCGCCGCCCATTCCTTCAGCGTCGCCTCGGGGATAGCCTTGGGATTGGACGGGTCAGGCGCGCCATGGATGGTGAGCGTGACCTTGGCACCCTCGGCCCGCGCGAGCCGGACCGCCTCGACGGCAAGGTCGACGCCCTTGGACCAGAGCATACGCGCCACCAGCGCGACCTTGAGCGGCGGCGACGGCGGCATCGGCGAGGGCATCAGGATCAGCGGATCGACGCCGGCCCCGCCGACGATCACGACCTTCGTGGTGTCCTGCGGATCGAGCCCGAGGGTGACGGGGTCGTCTGGATTCTCGAACAAGAAGCGCACCTGCGGCCCGTCGATGGCGCCGCGCAGCCAGGTGATCGCCGCGAAGCGGGCCATCGCCGCGAGCGCGCCCTGTTTCGCGCCGAGGAAGCCGAGCCCGGTCAGCGCATAGACCCGGCGCTCGACGCCCGCCAGCTTGCCGGCAAGACCCGCGAGCGCGATCGGCTTCAGCGCGATACAATGCAGGATGTCTGGCTTCTCCGCCGCGATCAGGCGTTTCAGCGCCCCGATCTGCTTGAACAGCGCGCGCGGATCGAGGCTGCGCCGTTCCGCCTCCAGCCCGATCAGCCGCGCCCCGGTCGCCTCGATCACGCGCCGGTGGTTGCGCTCGCGTGCGATCACCGCGACATCGAAGCCGAGTTCGCGCGCCGCGCGCGCCATCGGCAGGAAATGCGAGGCGAAGAACCAGTCCTCGGTGACGACGAAAAGGAGTTTCGGGCGCGGCATCGCGCCATCAGGCCGATGCGGCGGCGAAGGTCAAGCCCACTGGCAGATCAGGGCCGCGCGGTCGCGACCGGCAGCACGCGAGCGAGCGCCGTCGGCGGATCGATCCGGCCGGCGCCATAGACCGGGTCGCGCCCGCGCGAGCCGAGATCGGTCGCGCTTTCGGCGAGCACCCGGCGGGCGCCATCCGAATCGAGCTCCGGCTGCTTTTCGAGCAGGAGCGCGACCAACGCCGTGACATGGGCGGCAGCGATCGAGGTGCCCGAGGTGAAGGCGTAGCGCCCGCCGGGCTCGGCCGTCAGCACGTCGACGCCGGGCGCTGCGATAGCAACGTAAGCACCGCGATTGGCGTCGCTGAAGACCTTGTCCTCGGCATCGGTCGCTGTCACCGCGATCACGCTCGGATCGGCGCCGGGATAGAGCGGAGCCGACCGCGCACCGCCATTGCCGGCGGCGGCGACGGTGATGACGCCGCGCTCCTTCGCGCCGGCGAGAGCCTTGGAGAGCAGGCGATCCTGCGGGCCAGCGAAGCTGAGATTGACCACCTTGGCGCGCTGCTGGACGACCCATTCGAGCGCGGTGACGATCTGGAACGACTTGCCGTTGGCGGAAGCCGCCTGCGGGCCGCCGAAGGCGCGGGCGACGATGAGGCGGGCCGCAGGCGCAATGCCCTGCAGCTCGCCATGGGCGACGATCGCCGTCGCCATCGAGGTGCCATGGGCATGCGGCGTCGCCAGCCCGTCGACCGCGTCGAGATAACCGAGGACCGAACCCCGGATCTCTGGATGCTCCATGTCGACGCCGGAATCGATCAGGCCGACCCGGATGTTGCGCCCCTGCGCAAACTTGCGCGCCTCGCTTAGCCGCAGCTTGTCGACCACATATTGCGGCGGCAGGATGCGCCGAACCGCCGCGCTACCCCGCGCCGCCGTCGTGGGGTCGGCCAGCCGCAGGCCCTGTGTCGGCGCACGCGTGCTCGCCTCCGAGGACGCGGTGGACGCGCCCGCCGGCGCGCCGGTGCCGGACAGCGAATCCTGCTGCAGTTCGAAGAGGAAGTTCGGCTGCGCCCCGGCGATATTGGTGTCGTCGCCCATCTCGGTGAGCACGGCGCGCAGGTCGCGTCCCGCCTCGAGCTTGGCCCGGATGATGGTGACGCCGGCGAGATCGAAGCGCTGGCGCGCAATCAATGTCGCGCCATAGCGGCGCAGCACGGTTTCCGCCTCGACATTGGGCGCGAGCTCGAACAGTACCTCGTCGGGCACGAAGCGGGTCTCGTCCAGGGCAGGGACGATGCTGCGCTGGGTCCGCGGCTGGAGCCAGGAGCCCGGCGGCACGCGCATCGAGCGATTGGTTCCGCCGGCCGATGGCTGCTGCGGGATCGTCGTCGGCGCGATCCGCTTGCCGTCGCCGCTCCCGACAGCCGTTTGGGCGGAAGCCAGCCCCGGCACGAGCGCCAGCACGCATGCGAGCAGGCCGGCACCGGCGAGGCACCGAACCGTGGATTTGCGGAGAGCAAACGGGGACGGCAGCATGACCTGACCCTCCTGCGACGACGACATCATGCCATGGCGCCTTGCAACCGCGCCAGCCGGATCACGGCGCCGGTGCGACGAAGCTGACGATCGCGCTCTCGCCCTTCATTCGCGTCGCGATCGCATCGAGCTGGGCGGAGGAGAGCGAGGCATCGCCGACGCGCACCTTGAAGAAGCCGTTGGCGCGCGGCCCGTCGACCACCGAGGCATCGAAACGCTTGAAGAAGGAGGCGATCTCGCCGGCCCGCGCCTCCGGCGAGAAGCTCAGCAACACATAGCTTTCCGAAGGCCGGGCGCCGGGAGCCGAGGCGGTCTGGAAGCCGGGGCCGCCATCACGCAGCGCAAGCCCGGTGATCGCCACGCCCTGCAGCGCGATCAGGGCGATGGCCCCAGCGCTGGCATAGGCGAGGCGGCGCGGCGACTGCGCGGCCAGAAGCCCGCCGAGCCAGCCGAGAAAGCCACGGCTGCTTTCCTGGGCGCGGGCTAGAAGAGGCACCGGACGGGCTTCGGCCTCGATACCGGCCATCAGCTTTTCGAGAGCGTTGTGAGAGGGAGCTCCGAGGCTCTCGTTGAGCAGCACCGTCTCGGCCATGTCGTCGCGGATGAGGTCGAGCCGGGCGGCGAGCTCGGCATCGGCGGCGAGCGCGGTCTCGACGCGGCGCTTGTCGGCGTCCGAGATCCGGCCATTGGCATAGAAGGGCAGCAGCTCCTCGAGCTCGCGGCGCTTCGGATCGCTGGCGATGCTGTCGTTCATCACGCCACTCCCTGGGCGGCGGGGCCGCGCCTCATGAAAACGGAAATCTTACGGCCAGCCGCGGTCGATGCCGGCTGCCTTGAGCATCTCGCCCAGCTTCTTGCGGGCGTGGAAAAGCCGGGTCTTGACGGTATTCTCGGGGATGCCGACGATCCGCGCGACCTCCTCGACGGAGGTCTCGTGGTAATAGACGAGGTCGATGACCTCGCGATGCTCGACCGAGAGCCGCTCGAGGCAGGCGCGGATGGCGAGACCCTTGTCCTGCTTCTGCAGCACGATCTCGGGGCCGTCGGCGTCGTCTTCGAGGCTTTCGGCATAGTCCTCGTCCAGCTCGGCATCGCGGCGCTTGCGCAGCAGCGACCAGGCCTTGTTCCGGGCAATGGCGAGCAGCCAGGTCGAGACCGAGGCGCGAGCCTCGAACCGGTCCGCCTGTCGCCACAGATCCATGAACACGTCACTGATCACATCCTCGGCAAGCGTCTCGTCGCGGACGAGCCGCAGCACGAAACGGTAGACCCGCACCTGATGCCGCGAAAACAGCACCTTCATCGCGAGCCGGTCACCAGAGGCGATCCGTTTGACGAGATCCTCGTCCGATTCCGTATGCATTGCCCCTCGAAGGCCAGGCATCCCGGCTCGCATCCGGTTGTCGCGGCGAGCGGGGAAAAGGTTCAACCCGGCGCGCACATTAATCTGCATGCGCGGATTTGCCGATAGGTCGGCGGGGATCGGAGAGGAGTTTTTTGCCCGAAAAGCAGCCATTGCGCGGCGCGGACGCTGCCAACACAGTTAAGCGGATATGAAAAGGGGCGCTCACGGCGCCCCAGATCGCATTCAGGTGTATGCGGAAATTCCTGGCCTCAGCGGCGCTTGCCGGCCGTGCGCATCTGCATGTACTGCACGGCTTCCAGCAGCACCTTGCGCGGACGCTCGGCATCGCGCTTGGCCTGTTCGGCCTTGCGGGCGACTTCGCGGGCGATCTCTTCCTGGCGCTTCTCTTCCTCGATGCGCGCACGCTCGATCGCTTCCAGGCGCTCCTTCTCGGCCCGGATCTTCGCCTTCTCGGCTTCGCGCTCGGCGCGAGCCTGGGCGATGGCTTCCCGCTCCTCGCGTCGCTGCACCATCACCGGGTCGTCGGCCTTCGGCCGGGCCTTGAAACGCTCGAGCAGCGCCTTCTTGGCATTGGCGGAATTGGACTGGCGGTCGGTAAAGCTGCGGTCGTTCGGGTTCTTCAAGGGTGATCTTCTCTCGGGTTGTTACGGGCGTTTACTCGGCCTGCGCGGGCGAGATAATCCAGATCCGGCCGGATTGGTATCGAAATCGACGCGCGGCAGCCCCGCTTCCAGCGCTTATCGGGCGGCAGGTCCTGCATACTGCACGCTTGAAACGCATGAGAACGGCAGGATCGGCACCCTTCAGGCGGGCGGGCCGGGTCCTGCATATGGGCAGCCCGCCCCGCCCTGTCAATGCAAACGGCCGGTGGCGGACGGTATTGGGGCTCGAAAAGCAGCTCTATGCTTTACAAGCGCCGCATTTTCCCCAACAGGCAGGGCGACTGCCGCAACAACGTCGTGCTCCCGTGAAGACGCCTCAGCTCTCCGATTTCCGTCGCATCGTCGTCAAGGTCGGCTCCAGCCTGCTGGTCGACCGCAGCCGCGGCCGCCTACGTCATGCCTGGCTCGCGGCCCTGGCCGAGGACCTCGCCGACCTGCACCAGCGCGGTGCCGACGTGCTCGTCGTCTCCTCCGGTGCGATCGCGCTCGGGCGCACCGTGCTCGGCCTGCCCTCCGGCCCGCTGCGGCTGGAGGAGAGTCAGGCCGCTGCCGCCGTCGGCCAGATCGCGCTCGCCCGCAACTGGGCCGAAGCGCTCGGCGCCCATGGCCTGACCGCCGGACAGGTGCTGCTGACCCTGGCCGACACCGAGCAGCGCCGCCGCTATCTCAATGCGCGCGCGACGCTAGGCCGCCTGCTCGACCTGCGCGCCATCCCGGTCATCAACGAGAACGACACGGTCGCCACCACCGAGATCCGCTATGGCGACAACGACCGGCTCGCCGCCCGGGTCGCGACCATGGCCGGCGCCGATCTTCTGGTGCTCTTCTCTGATATCGACGGGCTCTATACCGCCCCGCCCGCGAAGGATCCGGACGCACGGCATATCCCCGTCGTCGAGCGGATCACCCCGGAGATCGACGCCATGGCCGGCGGCGCGGCCTCCGAGCTCTCGCGCGGCGGCATGCGCACCAAGATTGAGGCCGGCAAGATCGCGGCGGCCGGAGGCACCCATATGCTGATCGCCGACGGCCGGGCCAAGAACCCGCTCGCCAGCGTCGCCGAGGGTGGCCGCTGCACCTGGTTCCTCACCGGATCGACGCCCGCCACCGCGCGCAAGACCTGGATCGCCGGCTCGCTGGAGCCGCGCGGTACGCTGCATCTCGATGCCGGCGCGGCCCGCGCGCTGCGCGGCGGCGCAAGCCTGCTGCCGGTCGGCGTCACGCGGATCGAGGGCGAGTTCGCGCGCGGCGACGCCGTGCTGATCCGCGATCCCGAAGGCCAGCTCCTCGGCCGCGGCCTCGTCGCCTATGACGCCTCCGACGCGGCGCTGGTGCTCGGCAAGGCCTCGCGCGATATCGAAGCCGTGCTGGGCTATCCCGGCCGCGCCGAGATGATCCACCGGGACGACATGGCGCTCGGGCTGGGCTAAGCTTCCTCACGGGCTGGCTTTCGCCAGCGAACCTTGGGCTTGAACGAGATGACCGGCGACAGCGCATTGCGCATCATCGCGACGAACGAGACGGCCGATGTCGGCCGCGTCATGCAGGAGCTAGGCCGCCGTGCCCGCACTGCCGCGCGCAAGGTCGCGCTCAGCCCGGCCGAACAGCGCAATGCGGCGCTCCTCGCCATGGCCGAGGCGCTGCGCGCCCGCACAGCCAAAATCCTCGCCGCCAATGCGCAGGACCTCGCGGACGGCAAGGCCGCAGGCTTGAGCGCTTCCTTCATGGACCGCCTCGCCCTCGACGAGAAACGCCTCGCGGCCATTGCGGACGCCGTCGCCGCGGTCGCCGACCTGCCCGATCCGCTCGGCCGCGTGCTGGCGGAATGGACCCGGCCGAACGGCCTGCGCTTCGAGCGTGTCGCGACGCCGCTCGGCGTCATCGCCGTGATCTTCGAGAGCCGCCCCAATGTGACGGCCGATGCCGGCGCGCTCTGCCTGAAGAGCGGCAATGCCGCGATCCTGCGGGCCGGCTCCGATTCCTTCCGCTCCTCGACCGAAATCGCCGCCGCGATGCGCGAAGGCCTGGAAGCCGCCGGCCTGCCCGGAGACGCGATCCAGCTCGTGCCGACGCGCGACCGCGCCGCGGTCGGCGAAATCCTCTCAGGGCTCAACGGCAATATCGACGTCGTCGTACCGCGCGGCGGCAAGAGCCTGGTTGCCCGCGTCCAGAGCGAGGCGCGCGTGCCGGTCTTCGCCCATCTCGACGGCAACTGCCATGTCTATGTCGATGCCAAGGCCGATCTCGCCATGGCCCGCGAGATCCTGCTCAACGCCAAATTGCGCCGCACCGGCGTCTGCGGCGCCGCCGAGACGCTGCTGGTTGACGAGGCCTGCGCCGCGACCCATCTCGCCCCGCTCGTCACCGCCCTGCTCGATGCCGGCTGCGCCGTGCGCGGCGATAAAGCCGCTCGCGCCGTCGATGCTCGCGTCACGACCGCCACCGAAGAAGACTGGGCAACCGAATATCTCGACCGGATCATCGCGGTGAAGACCGTGCCGGGCCTCGATGCTGCGATCGACCATATCGAGCGCTACGGCTCGCATCACACCGATGCGATCGTCACCGCTGACGAGGCCGCCGCCAGCCGCTTCCTCGCCGAGGTCGATTCCGCCATCGTCATCCACAACGCTTCGACCCAGTTCGCCGATGGCGGCGAATTCGGCTTCGGCGCCGAGATCGGCATCGCCACCGGCCGCATGCATGCGCGCGGCCCGGTCGGCGTCGAGCAGCTCTGCTCCTTCAAGTACCGCGTCCATGGCGCGGGCCAGACCCGGCCCTGAGGCGAAGCAGGACGCATGACGAGCGAGCTTACGCGCCTGCCGTCCCGGCTGCCCTCTTTTGCGCCCGGCCTGCGCATCGGCCTGTTCGGCGGCAGCTTCAACCCGGCCCATGACGGTCACCGGCTTGCGAGTCTGACCGCCCTGCGCCGGCTCCAGCTCGACCGGGTCTGGTGGCTGGTCACGCCCGGCAATCCGCTGAAGGACAATGCCAGGCTGCCCTCGCTAGCCGAACGCATCCACCAGGCGGAAAACGTCGCGGGCCATACCCGCATCGACGTCACCGGCGTCGAGGCGATGCTGCGCACGCGCTATACCGCCGACACGCTGCGCGCCTTGAAGCGGCGCTGCCCGGGCGTCAATTTCGTCTGGATCATGGGCTCCGACAATCTCGCCGGTTTGCACCGCTGGAACGAATGGCGCACTATTGCCCGGATGATGCCGATCGCGATCATCGACCGGCCCGGCTCGACCCACAGTGCCATGGCCTCGCCTGCCGCCAACTGGCTCTCGCGCTGGCGCCTGCCCGAAAGCCGGGCCGCGAGCCTGCCGCGCATGCAGCCTCCGGCCTGGGTCTTCCTGCATGGCAAGCGCTCAACGTTATCCTCGACGATGCTACGCCGGCAGGCCGGCCGCGATTGAACTCCGGCGCCTTCCGGCTTATTTTGGACCCATCGCGCCACACGCGCATCAGGATCGAGAGGATACGTCACTGACCCGTCAAACCCTTGGTGAAGCCGAGCCGAAGCCGCTTCCCCAGGCTGCCGTCGCGGACAATCCCTCTGCCGACAGCATCACCCTCGCCCTGCGTGTTCTCGAGGACATGAAGGCCGAGGACATCACGGTGATCGACCTCGTTGGCAAGACCTCGCTGGCCGACGCGATGATCATCGCCTCGGGCAACGTCAACCGCCATGTCGCCGCCATCTCGGATGCCCTGGTCGAAGCCCTCAAGGCTTCGGGACTGCCCACGCCCAACGTCGAAGGCGTCCCTGCCTGCGACTGGGTGCTGATCGATACCGGCGACATCATCATCCACGTCTTCCGGCCCGAAGTGCGCCAGTTCTACAATCTCGAGAAGATGTGGGGCACCGACCGGCCGAACGAACGCCTCGACAGCTGACGTTCGCTTCGCATGCGGCTCGCGGTCATCGCCGTCGGCCGGCTCAAGGATGGGCCGGAACGCGAACTCTGCGAGCGCTATCGTGAGCGCGGCCTCGCGCTTGGCCGCGGCATCGGCCTCAGCGGTCCCGACATCGTCGAGATCACCGAGGGCCGTGGCCGCCGCCCCGAGGAGCGCAAGCGCGAGGAAGCCCAAGCCATCCTTGCGAAAGTCCAGCCCGGCCTGATCATCGCGCTCGACGAGCGCGGCCGCCAGCTCGGCAGCGATGCCTTCGCCACCCGCCTCGCCACCGCCCGCGATTCCGGCACCGGCCATGCCAGCCTGATCATCGGCGGTGCCGACGGCCTGAGCGAGGAGATCCGCGACAGGGCTGACATCACGCTGGCTTTCGGCGCGCTGACCATTCCGCACCAGATCGTGCGGGCGCTCGTGCTTGAGCAGCTCTATCGCGCGATGACGATTATCTCCGGCCACCCCTATCATCGCGTATGACCTTGCTGATTCGCCCCGGACTGCGCGGCCTGTGCCTTGCCGCCCTGCTGGCGAGTTCGGCCGCCGCCCTCGCCCAGGCGCCCCAGCCCGACCCGGAAGCCCTGCAGCGCGAGGCGATGCAGAAGCTCGTCGAGAAGCAGGCCCGCGAAAGCGAGCTCAAGGCGATCGAGCAGCGTCTCGCCGGAAATACCGAGGCTCGCGCGAATCTCGAAAAGGAAGTGGCTGCGATCCGCGCCGATCGCGCCGCCCTCAACAAGGCGTTGCTCGACACCACCGCGAAAACCCAGACCGCCGAAGAACGCTTGGGCGCGCTGGAAAACCGGCTCGGCCTGCTGCAATCCAGCGAAGCCGCGATCCGGCGCTCACTCGAGGGCCGGCGCAACCTGATCGCCGAAGTGCTGGCCGCGTTGCAGCGCATCGGCCGGCGCCCGCCACCCGCCGTGCTGGTCCGCCCCGAGGATATCCTGGAAGCCGTGCGCGCCTCGATGCTGCTCGGCGCCGTCGTGCCGGACCTCCGGCAGGAGGTCGAGATCCTCGGCACCGACCTCGCCGAACTCGTGCGGCTGCGCCAGGGCATCGCCACCGAAAAAGGCCGGATCGGCACCGAGATGGAGCAGATCGCGGCCGAGCGCCAGCGCCTGGCCTCCCTGATCGAGGCGCGGCGCGAGCGCGAGGCCAGCGCCGCCAGGGATGTCGAGCAGCAAGCCGCTCTCGGCAAGGAGCTCGCCGGCCAGGCCCGCTCGATGCGGGATTTCGTCGAGAAGATCGAGAAGGAGATCTCCGTCGCCAACAAGGCGGCCGAAGCCGCCCGTCAGGCCATCGAGCAGGAGACCCGCGAGCAGCGCGAGCGCATGACGGCGCTAGCCTTCAAGGATCCGGCGCGGCTTGCCCCCAAGATCGCCTTCGCCGAGGCGAAGGGCCTGCTCTCCCTGCCCGTATCGGGATCACGATTGCGTGGTTTCGGCGATCCTGACGGTGCCGGCGGCACCATTCGGGGGATTTCTCTGGAAACCCGCGCCAACGCCCTAGTTTCGGCGCCTTCCGACGCTTGGGTAGTGTATGCGGGACCGTTCCGTTCGTTCGGGCAACTCTTGATCCTGAACGCCGGCGGGGGGTACTACATCTTGCTAGCCGGCATGCAGCGGATCGATGTCGCGCTCAATCAGTTCGTGCTGGCGGGCGAGCCGGTTGCGACGATGGGCGAAACGTCGGAAGCTGCCGCGACGACTGTAGGGGTGGGAACCGGGCAGCCGGTTCTGTATATCGAATTCAGGAAAGACGGCGTCTCGATCGACCCGACGCCGTGGTGGACGAAATCGCAAGGCGAAAAGGTTCGCGGATGATGCGCAAGGTTTCCCTCGTTCTCGCCGGCGCCATCATGGGCGCGGGCCTGACAGGACTGGCTACCCAGACGAGGCTGCTGTCCTCGACCAGCGCGGTCGCGGCCTCGGCCGAGGTCTATCGCAGCCTCAACCTGTTCGGTGACATCTTCGAGAAGATCCGCACCGACTATGTCGACAAGCCCGACGAGCAGAAGCTGATCGAGGCCGCCATCAACGGCATGGTCTCCTCGCTCGACCCGCACTCCTCCTATCTCGACGCCAAGTCCTTCCGCGACATGGACACCGACATGCGCGGCCAGTTCGGCGGCCTCGGCATCGAGGTGACGATGGAGGACGGCGTCCTCAAGGTCGCCAAGCCGATCAGGGACACGCCCGCTTCCAAGGCCGGCATCCTCGCCAACGACATCATCCGCCAAATCGACGGCGCCGAGGTGAAGGGCCTGTCCCTGACCCAGGCGGTCGAGAAGATGCGCGGACTGATCAACACCCAGGTCACGCTGAAGATCGACCGCCCCGGCAAGACCGAGCCGCTCGAATTCACCCTGACCCGCTCGACCATCGTCGTCCCGGCCGTCGAGGAGCGTGTCGAGGGCGATATCGGCTATATCCGCATCGGCACCTTCTCCGAGCAGACCTATGACGGCCTGCGCAAGGCGATCGAGAAGACCACGAGCGAGATCGGCGCCGACAAGCTCAAGGGCTACATCATCGACCTCCGCAACAACCGCGGCGGGCGCCTCGACCAGTCCGTGCTGGTCTCCGACGCCTTCCTCGATCGCGGCAAGATCGTCTCGACCCGCGGCCGCAACGCCGAGGAGACCCAGGTCTTCAACGCCAAGTCGGGCGACCTGACCAAGGGCAAGCCGGTCGTGGTGCTGATCAACGGCTCGTCCGCCTCGGCGGCCGAGATCGTCGCCGGCGCCCTGCAGGACCACAAGCGCGCGACCGTGATGGGCACGCGCTCCTTCGGCAAGGGCTCGGTTCAGACCGTGATCCCGCTCGGCGCGAACGGCGGCCTGCGCCTGACCACGGCGCGCTACTACACGCCGTCGGGCAACTCGATCCAGGCCAAGGGTATCACGCCCGATATCGAGATCCAGCAGGAGATCCCGCAGGAGATCAAGGACAAGCTCGTCGAGAACAAGGGTGAAGCCGCACTCAAGGGCCATCTCAAGGCCGGCGAGGGCGAGGAGCAGTCCGGTTCGAGCTCCTATGTCCCCTCCGACGCGACCAAGGACACCCAGCTCGTCGCCGCGCTGAACCAGCTCCGCGGCGTCAAGAAGGATGTCGCGGCCCCCGCCGACAAGCCCGCGACGCCCGAAGCGCCCAAGCAGCCGAACTGAGCCTGCGGGCTTCCGAGGCGACAGGCCGAGAGCCGGTCCGGCGCTCGTTTCCAGATCGATAACGCGTGACCGATCGGATTGCGATGCAATCTGATCGGCGCGTACTCTGACGCGCGGGCTGCTGATTCGGGTCCGCGTCGCAATTTCGAGGACGGCCTCTCTCGGCCGATACGCCGCTGACGGAGCTCAATCGACCGCTCGGCCAGGATCGCCCGGCGGCCTCTGGCAGGCCCTGGGGACGTTGGCTCGCGACGGCGGCGGCCGGCAGCGTTGGCGTGGCCATTCTGGGGCTCGTGCTGACAGTGGCGCTGCGCCGCGATCCCGATGGCGGCGAGCCGATCGCAGTGGCCTCGATCGAGAAGCGTTCTGCCCCCGTCTCCTCCGCCCCCGCCACCGCCGATCCCGCGGCTGCCACGCCCCGCGGGCCTGCCACCGCCGCCCAGCTCGAGAACAGCGCAGGGGTGACCGTGGTACGCGTCGGCGAGGACGCTCCGGAAGCCATCGTCATCACCATTCCCGACACGGCGCGCACGATCAAGCTCGCGACGGCCCCCGACAATCGCCTGGTCGAGCGCTCGCGTTACGGCCTGCTGCCGAAATCCGGGCCCGAAGGTGCGACGCCGGCCAAGATCTACGCCCGCCCGCTCGGCCCGGAACCCGCGACCAAGCCGGTCGGCCGTATCGCCATCCTCGTCGGCGGGCTCGGCATCAGCCAGAGCGGCACGGCCGACGCGATCGCGAAACTGCCGGCGCCGGTCTCGCTCGCCTTCGCGCCCTATGGCGCCGAACTCGAACGCACCGTCCAGCGCGCCCGCAGCGAAGGCCATGAGGTCTTCCTGCAATTGCCGATGGAGCCCTTCGACTATCCCGACAACGATCCCGGCCCGCATACGCTGCTGACCGGCCCGAAGGCGCCCGACAACCTCGACAAGCTGCATTGGGCGCTCGGCCGCTTTACCGGCTATGTCGGCATCGTCAATTTCCTCGGCGGCCGCTTTACCGCGGACGAAAGCGCGCTCTCCCCTGTCCTGCGCGAGCTTGCCGGCCGCGGCCTGATGGTCGTCGACGACGGCTCCTCCGCGCGCAGCCTGCTCGCCGGCTCGGCCGACCGCGCCCGCATCCCCTCCCTGAAGATCGACCGCGTCATCGACGGCGTCACCCGTGCCGACGCGATCGACAAGGAACTGGCCGCGCTCGAAAACCTGTCGCGCGAGCAGGGCATTGCGGTCGCAGCCGCGAGCGCCCTGCCGGTCTCGATCGAGCGGATCAACCGCTGGGCGCAGTCTCTGGAAGCCAAGAAGATCGCGATCGTTCCCGTCAGCGCCGCCCGCGACTTCCGTTCGCCCAAGAGTACCGGGTCGATCTCGACCGGATCGATCAAGACCACCGGATCGCTGCAATGACCGACAAGGCCCCCGAAGGCTACCGTCCCTGCGTCGGGCTCGCCCTCTTCAATGCCGAGGGCCTCGTCTTCGTCGGCCGGCGTGCCGACAAGACCAAGCGCGAGCATGTCGCGCCCGGCCATGCCTGGCAGATGCCGCAGGGTGGCATCGACGAGGGCGAGACGCCGCTGGAGGCCGCGCGCCGCGAACTCGCCGAGGAAACCAACGTCACCTCGGTCGAGCTTCTCGCCGAGGCGCCGGGCTGGCTCGCCTATGATCTGCCGGTCGATATCGGCAAGGAAGCCTGGAAGGGGCGCTGGCGCGGCCAGGCGCAGAAATGGTTCGCCTTCCGCCTCATCGGTTCCGAGGACGAGGTCGACATCCTGACCCCGGCCGGCGGGCACAAGGCCGAGTTCGACGCCTGGCGCTGGGCGCGTCTCGACGAGACCCCGGGGCTCATCATCCCCTTCAAGCGGGAGGTCTACCGGCAGGTCGCGCAGCATTTCGCGCCCTTCGCGGACGCCTCCGGCAAAAGGCGCTGAACGCGCGTCAGCCCATCGTGTAGACGACCCGCACGACCCAGTAGCTCTGGTAGAGGATATGCACGCTGGCGAGCGCGATATGGACCCAGCGCCGTGCGGAAACATATGCGACGAGACAGAGTGCCAGTCCGATCGGGACCTGCACGAGATAGTCGCCGCTGAGCTGGCTCCAGTGCTCGTTGCCCTTGATCAGGGTATCGACGACATCGAGCACGAAGGTTGCCGCCAGCAAGCCGAAGAACCAGTGCCGCCGCCGGATGAAGAAATCCTCGTAGCCGGCATATTCGGCGATATTGTCCGGGAACAGCAACGCCGAGATCAGATAGAGCACGACGGCATAGCCGATCAGGAAGAGATAGGCGCCGAAGCTCCAGACCGGGATGCGCGACAGGCCGAACTCCCACCACCAGAACAGCACGAGTTCGAGCAGGATCGAGCCGACCCAGAGCATGTGGAGCAGCGAGACCCGATACCGCCCGGGATGCTGTATGAAGCCGGCGATCCCCGCCAGCATCCGCGTGATGCCGAGGCCGATGACCATGCCCATGACGATGCGGACATGGGTAAATATTTCATGCGGCGAGACGGTCTCCATGCTTCGTGCTTAGAGCATGCCGCTTTTTCGCGGAAGCACCGTCATTCCGGACCGTCCGGTTCATCAATGTCGGCGCAGTCGGTCGAGGACCTCGCCATGCTGGCCGAGCTGCCGCTTGCCACGACGCAGCGATGGCCGGAATGGATCGTCAGCTCCCGGCCGTCCCAATCGGTGATCGCGCCGCCGGCATTGCGCACGATCGGCGCCATCGCGCAGTCGTCGGACGGGTCGAGCCCGCCATAGACGCTGATATCGAGTGCTCCACCCGAGACGCGGCCATAGGCATGGCAGGTTAAGCCGGCGTCAGCCCGAAGACCGCCTGTGCCGTCTGACCGGCCTTCAGAGCCTCTTCCCATTTCGCTTCCAGCACCAGCCGGGCCTCGGCATCGGCGATGCGGCTGCGGATCGTCGCTGGCGTCAGCGCCACCAGCCCGTCATCGTCGCCGATCAGGAGATCGCCGGGCGAGACGATCGTACCGCCGATCGTGACCGGGCGGTTGATCTCGCCCCGCTCCGCCGAGGACGGGCCGCGCGGCGTCACCGAGCGGGTGAAGACCGAGAAATCAGTCCAGCCGGCGAGCGTCCCGACATCGCGGATCGCCCCGTCGCAGACGAGGCCGACCGCGCCCTTACGGCGGATGTGACCGCCGAGGATCTCGCCGATCATCGCGCTCTCCGCATGGCCCGCCGCCGCGATGACGAGGACATCGCCGGGGCCGATAATGTCCATTGCCCGCACAACCGAGCCGAAATCCGGCGCCTCGCAGAAGGCGGTAACCGCGCGCCCGAACAGGCGCGGCTGCTGTCCGGGCGGCATCAGCGGGCGGATCGCCGGGTCGATCTGATTGAGGTTGCGGCCGAGATCGACCGCGACCGCGACGGGGATCGCCCGCCAGCGCGCAATCTCGGCCTCCGTCAGGTCGCTCTTCGGAGCGGGATAGATGATCACGGGCATGGTGCGGTCCTCAGCTATCGGTATCGGATGGGTAGGCTTCGCTCAGCCGCCTGCGCGCGACCCGAGATGGGCCTTCAGGACACGGCCGAGCGCCGTGATGCCGGCCACGAGCCGTTCGTCCGTCTGGGTCGAGTAGCTGAGGCGGGCATGGTTCGGCCGCTGGTCGAGCGCGAAGAAGGTCGCGCCGGGCACATAGGCGACGCGGGCCTCCGGAAGCGCGTGGTCGAGCATGAAGGCAGCGGCATCGAAGCCTTCCGGGAAGGTCAGCCAGGTGAAAAGCCCGCCGCTCGCATCCGTGCAGGCGATCTCCTGCGGGAAGCTCCGCCGGATCGTCTCCAGCATCAGGTTCTTCTTGTGGCGATAGGCGCTGCGGATCGCGGCGATATGCGCGTCGATGTCGTATTCCGCGAGGAAGCGAGAGGCGACCGCCATGTTGAGCGTGCTCGTCTGTGTATCGGCCGCGAGCTTGAGCAGACCGAGCTGCTCGATCAGCTCGGTCGAGGCGACAGCCCAGCCGAGCCGGAGGCCCGGCGCCAGGATCTTCGAGAAGCTGCCGAGATAGATCACCCGACCTTCGGTATCGAAACTCTTGATCGGCGGGATGCGCTCGCCCTCGAAGCGGATCTCGCGATAGGGCGAATCCTCGAGAATGATCAGGTCATGGGCGTTGGCGATCTCGACCAGGCGCTTACGCCGCGCCAGGCTCATGGTGACGCCGGTCGGGTTCTGGAAATCCGGCACGGTGTAGATGAACTTCGCGCCCGGATTGGCCTTCAGCGCTGCGTCGAGCGCTTCGACATCCATGCCGTCCTCGTCCATGCCGACGGTGACGTAGCGCGGCTCGCAAGGATTGAAGGCGATCAGCGCACCCAGGAAAGTCGGGTCCTCGACGACGATGATGTCGTCCTTGTCGATCAACAGCTTGGCGACAAGATCGAGCCCCTGCTGGCCGCCCTGGAGGATCAGGACCTCGTCATCCGAGCAGGAAACGCCGTCGCGCGTCATCCGCTCGGCGATCTGGCGACGCAGCAGCGGCATGCCGTTCGAGACGGTATATTGCAGCGCCTCCTGCCCGTTCTCAGCCAGCGTCTTGCGGAAGACCTGGTCCAGCCCCGCGATCGGAAACAGCGAGGCGTCGGGATAGCCACCGCCGAAGGAGATCACGCTGGGATCGGCGCCCAGCCGCAGCAATTCGCGGATGGCTGATGGCTTGACCCGGCTCATCCGGGCCGCAAGGCGATGCGTCATGGTGTAACTCTCCGGCACTCAGGCAGCGACGTTCAGCTCGACGGCGCCGATGCCTTCGAGTTCGAAGCGATAGGTTTCGCTTTCGGTCGGGAAGCGGGTGGTGACGAGGCTGCCAGTCATCACGATCTCGCCGGACTTCAGGCTCTGCCCCTTTGCGGCCAGCGCATTGGCGAGCCAGGCGAGCGGAGCGAACGGGTGGCCGAGGGCGTCCCGGCCATAGCCGCGGTCGACCTCCGTCCCATTGCGGCTGATCGTTCCCGAGACGGCGTCCAGCACCGGCCAGTCGCGGCAGAATGTCGACAGGATGACGCCGCCATTCCAGGAATTGTCGGCCACCAGCGAAAGCACGTCGAGCTCGGCATAATCGGCGGCCCGGTCGTCGACGATCTCGATCGCGGCGCAGACGCCGGCGACGTGCTCCGCAATGCTCTCCTGCGTCCAGGCCGGGCCTCCGACGGGAAGATCGCTGCCCATGCGCACCGCGATCTCGAATTCGAGGCCCATGCGGCCATAATCGGTGGTTGCGAGGCGGGCGCCGGAGTGATGCAGCCGGTCGGCCAGCACGACGCCGGCGATCGGGTGGCCGATGCCGCACATCGCCTGCATGCGCTGCGAGGTCAGGCCGATCTTGTAGCCGACGGGAGCGCCGCAGCGCGGCTTCAAGAGTGAGACATAGCGCTCCTGCACCGCATAGGAATCGTCGAGCGAGGTGATCCCGTTCGCCGCGGCGAAGGGCCGGAACTTTTCGTTGCGGTCATGCTCGTCGATCAGTCGCCGCGCCAACCCGTCCCTGTCCGTCATCCCATCCTCCTGTCCCGGCGCTACTGATGCCGGGGTGAAACGATCGATTCCCAAAAGCCCTAGGCGGCGGCCATGATCTCGGCGAAGCGCCGGACCGCCGGAGTTATGCGTTCCGGCACGGTATTGCCGAAGCCGAAGACGAACCCCGTAGCCGTGCGATCCTGCAAGCGGTAGCGCGACAGAGCGGGCGCATCGATGCCGCGCTGGCGTGCAGCGTCGGTAACGGCAGCGTCGTCCAGCGGTCCCAGCGCATGGGCCGTCAGATGCAATCCCGCGGTGACGTCGGGGATGAGGAGCCGATCGCCGAGAGCCTGCCTGAGGGCATCGACCAGGATCGTCGCCCGCTCGCGATAGATGAGCCGCATGCGCCGGACATGCTTTGCGAGAACGCCGCGTCCCATGATGTCAGCCACCATCTGCTGCAGCGGCGGCGGCAGATAGCAGGAAAACACCAGCTTCGCGCGATAGAACAGCTCGACCAGATCGGGCGGCAGCACCAGATAGGTCAGGCCGAAGGACGGCGAGAAGATCCGGTTGATATTGCCGATGAAGATGACGCGCTGATCGGCATCGAGCGAGAGCAGCGAGGGGAGCGGCTGGCGGTTGATGCCGATCGGGCTGCTGTAGTCGTATTCGATTACCCAGGCGTTCCGGGTTCGGGCCCAGGCCAGCAGCGAGAGCCGGCGCTCCATCGACATCGTCGAGCCATAGGGAAACTGGTTGGTCGGCGAGGCGATCACGATCCGGGCGTCGTCCGTCTCCGGCCCGAAGCGATCGGTGCTGAGGCCCTCCAGATCGACGCGCTGCGGCAGGATGCGGGCGCCGTTGGCCACCATGGCGGCTGTCCGCGTCGGATAGCCGGGGTCCTCGATGACGACGCCGTCGCCGGGATCGAGCAGCAATTGCGCCAGCAGGATGAAGGCCTGCGTCGTGCTGGCGACGACGGCTATCTGCTCCGGCCGGCAAGGCACGCCTTCGTATTCGCCCAGATATTTCGCGATCTGCTGGCGCAAGGCGGGCAGGCCCAGCCGCTCGCTGAAATTGAACTGCGGCCAAGGCTCCGAGCCCCAGTATTCGGCGGTGCTGCGGCTGATGTCCGCGAACGGCAATTCGTCGAGCGCCGGCAGCAGGGGGCTGAGATCATAGCCGAGCTCGCGCTCGCTCGGCAGCGCCAGCCCCATCAGGGCATTGCCGCGTGCGGCCAGCACACGCGGTTGCCGGGGTGGCTGCGGAGTGGGCGACGGCTCGCCGATCCGGCGGTGCATGTCTTCGGGCAGATCCTTCTCGATATAGGTGCCCGCCCCCGTGCGTCCATGCGCGTAGCCTTCGTTCTTCAGGCGGTTATAGGCGAGCACGATGGTCGAGCGGGAGACGCCGAGCTCGTCTGCGAGCTTGCGCGACGGCGGCAGGCGGACGCCGCGCGGGATCGCGCCAGCAACCACCAGCACCCGTATCTGCCCGGCGATCTGGTCGAAGAGCGGCTCCGGCCCGTCCGGCGCGACCGCGATCGTATTCCAGAAAGGGTAGTTGAAGCTCGCGTTCATATCCTGTCGCGGTCGGGGCGGGTCCGGTCGGTAGCTCTCGGCGATTGAGCGGCGCGTCGCGCGAGCGGTCAAGCATGTCACCGGATTGGTATGCTAGACTCGAAAGAATTGGTACTTGAGGCTGTTTTTAGCCGTCGGTACCGTCCCTGCCAATCGCGATCGGACAAAGCCGGTCATCCAGCGCAAGCGGAGGGGAAAACGTGTCTCGACCCGAGGCGAAGACCGTCCTCACGGCGGACGGCATCCATAAGAGCTATGGCGACTTCCCGGTTCTCAAGGGCGTCAGCCTGGCAGCCCGGGAGCGCGACGTCATCTGCATGATCGGGGCGAGCGGCTCGGGCAAGAGCACCTTCCTGCGCTGTATCAACCTCCTTGAAACGCCCGAAGCCGGCTCGATACACTTCGAGGGCGAACAGCTGAACCTCGGGCGCCGCGGCAATGGCACTGCGGCTCTGGACGCCCGCCAGATCAACCGCATCCGCAGCCGGATGGGCATGGTGTTCCAGAGCTTCAACCTCTGGAGCCACCTGACCGTCCTCGACAATGTCACGATCGCGCCGATCAAGGTGCTGGGCGTGCCCAAGGCGGAGGCAAAGGAGCGGGCCGAGGCCCTGCTCGCCAAGGTCGGCCTGTTCGACAAGCGCTTCCATTACCCCGCCCATATCTCCGGCGGCCAGCAGCAGCGCTGCGCCATTGCGCGTGCGCTCGCCATGGAGCCCAAGCTCCTGCTCTTCGACGAGCCGACCTCCGCCCTCGATCCCGAGCTGGTCGGCGAGGTGCTGGGCGTCATGCGCCAGCTCGCCGAGGAGGGGCGCACCATGATCGTCGTGACCCACGAGATGGGCTTCGCCCGCGAGGTCTCGAACGAGGTGCTCTTCCTTCACGAAGGGAAGATCGAAGAGCGTGACACGCCGGAAAACATCTTCGGCAATCCAACGTCCGAGCGGTGCAGGCGCTTCCTGCAGCGGGCTCTGTGAGGAGAAGAACCATGAAGAAGACAGCACTCACCCTGCTGACTGGCGCAGCGCTGCTGCTGGCCGGCTCCGCCTTCGCCCGCGAGGTCAAGGTCGGTACCGAATGCACCAACCCGCCCTTCAACTTTCGTACGGCGGGCGGAGAGCTGACCGGTTTCGACGTCGACCTCGCCCGCGAGATCGGCAAGCGCGCGGGCTTCGAGCTGCAATTCGTCTGCCAGGCATTCGAGGGGCTGATACCGGCCCTCTCGGCCCGCAAGTTCGATCTCATCCTCGCCAGCCTTTCGATCACGGAAGCGCGCCAGAAGAGCATCGATTTCAGTGTTCCCTATCGCGCCTCGACCGGCCGCTTCGTCGGCCCGAAGGGTTCCAAGCTGGAGCCCGTGACCGCGGATGGGAAGCCCAATCCCAAGGCGCTCGACGGCAAGGTCGTCGGCATGATCCGCGCCAGCACCTATGACCGCTACTTCACCGAGCAGTTCCCCGGCGTGCAGATCTCGCGTTACGAGAATTACGAGACCTTGCTGCTCGACCTCATCTCGGGCCGGGTCGACCTGATCATGGCCGGGCCGATCAAGATGGAAGGCTTCTTCGAGGACAAGCAGGGCAAGGACTTCGCCTTTGTCGGCCCCGAGCTGGAGAGCATCAAGTATTTCGGGCCGGGCGTCGGCGTCGGGCTGCGCAAGAACGAGCCGGAGCTGCTGGCCAAGGTCGACGAAGCGCTGAAGGGCATGTTCGCCGACGGCACCTTCAAGGCGATCAATCGAAAATACTGGAAGTTCACGGTCATGCCGAGCGTCTGGGCCGACTGAGCCACCCCGGCGGCAAGAGCATGATCCGATGCCGCAGGTGCCGGCCATGTCCGGCACCACCCTCCCCCTGACGGGAACGCAATATGACGGCAGACCTCTTTCAGGGTTGGGGCACCCAGCTCTTCTGGGGAACGATGGTCACGCTCAAGGTCGCGTTCCTGGCCTTGGCGGCGGGGCTCGTGATCGGGCTCCTGGTCGCGCTCGCCAAGCTCTCTTCGTCGCGGTTTCTGCGCGCGGCGGGCGATCTCTACACCACCTGCATTCGCGGCACGCCGGAGCTGCTGATCATCCTGCTCGTCTATTTCGGCAGCACCGTCGCCTTGTCGGCCGCGCTGCGCTGGATCGGCGGGCCGAACACCTCTTTCGAGATGCCGGCGCTCGGCGCAGGCGTGCTGGCGCTGAGCCTGGTCTTCGGCGGTTACGCGGCCGAGATCTTCCGCGGCGCCTTCCTCGCCATCCCGCCCGGCCAGATCGAGGCGGCCAGGGCTTTCGGCATGTCGCCGCTGACCCTGTTCGTCCATATCCGCCTGCCGCTGATGTGGCGCTACGCCCTGCCGGCGCTCGGCAACATCTGGATCTCGCTGATCAAGAACACCTCCCTGATCTCGGTGGTCGGCCTCGAGGAGCTGATGCGCGTCAGCTACATCGCGACCTCGGTGACGCGCAGCCCGTTCCACTTCTACATGCTCGCGGCGCTCATCTATCTCCTGCTGACGATCGCCAATTCCCTCATCATCGAATGGCTGGAAACCCGCGCGAACCGCGGCGTCCGGAGGGTCTGATCATGGACCTCTCGCTCATGATCGAGAGCCTCCCGCGTCTGCTGCAAGGCGCGGTCCTCACCCTCAAGCTCCTGCTGCTGACGGAGGTCATCGGCTTCGTCTGCGCGCTGCCGCTCGGCATCCTCTACGCCAATGGCAGCCGCGCCGCCCGCGCGCCGATCTACGGCTTCGTCTATTTCTTCCGCGGCACGCCGCTGCTGGTGCAGATCTTCATTGTCTATTACGGCCTCGCCCAGTTCGAGTTCGTGCGCCAGAGCTTTCTCTGGCCCTGGCTGCGTCAACCCTTCGTCTGCGCCCTGCTCGCCTGCGCGCTGCATTCGACCGCCTATACGACCAACATCCTGCGCGGCGCGATCCAGGCCGTGCCCGCCGGCGAGGTCGAGGCCGCACGTGCCTGCGGCATGTCGGCCTTCCAGGTCCAGCGCTTCATCGTGCTGCCGATCGCGCTCCGGCTCATGCTTCCCGCCTACAGCAACCAGGCGATCGGCATGCTGAAGGGCACCTCGCTCGCCAGCACGATCACGCTGATGGAGCTGACCGGCGTCGCCAACACCATCGTCGCCAGCACCTTCCAGCCCTACGAACTCTTCATCATGGCGGCACTGATCTACCTCGCGATCACCCTCGTGATCACGCGCTGCTTCAAATACCTCGAATACGCGCTCAGCAAGCACCAGCGCCCGCTCAAGAGCACAGCCGCGATATCCGTACAGGTCCGTCATGCCGACTAGCGACATCAGGAACTTCATCGCCTTCGCCCAGGGGTTGGCGGAAGCGAGCGGCACGATCATCCGCGACGCTGCCCGTCAGAACAACGCCTTCGTCTCCAAGGGCGACGACAGCCCGGTCACCGAGATCGACCGCGGCGTCGAGACGGAACTGCGCCGCCGCATCGGCGAGGCCTTCCCGGAACACGGCATCCACGGCGAGGAATTCGGCGCGCAGGCGACGGATGCCGAATATGTCTGGGTGCTCGACCCGATCGACGGCACCAAGGCTTTCGTCGCCGGCATCCCGGTCTTCGGCACGCTGATCGCGCTCACCCGCAAGGGCGTGCCCGTCCTCGGCGTCATCGACCAGCCGATGACGCGCGAGCGCTGGATCGGCGCCGACGGCTACCCGACCACCCTCAACGACATCCGCGTCGCCACCTCCGGCCGCAGACTCCTCCCGGAAGCCGTCCTGTCGACCAGCAATATCGAGCTCTACGATCCGCAGACCCTGCCGGTCTTCCAGGCGCTGCGCGCGTCGGTGCATTGGTGCGTCTATGGCGGGAGCTGCTATTCCTACGGACGGCTAGCCTCGGGCGGGATCGACATCGCGATCGACCGCTTCACCACCCCGCATGACGTCCTCGCCCATGTCCCGGTCATCGCCAATGCCGGCGGTGTCATCACCGACTGGAGCGGCGCGCCGCTGACGCTGCATTCGAGCGGGCACTGCCTCGCCGCAGCCAATCCCGACCTGCACCAGGCGGCGCTGCGCGCGATCGCCGCCCCGCGAGCCGGGATCATGCCGGCGGCATGAGCCGCCCGACCAGTGCACTCAACCCAGCCAGGTTAGCCGTCATGACCACCAAGTCCCGGACCCGCAGCGAGATCGTCGAGGCCATGAAGGAGGCCGCTCGGATCGGCGGCGCCTCGCTCGCCGAGAATTTCGCGCGTCTCTCGGCCCTACCCATCCTGGAAAAGGGCCCGTCCGACTTCGTCTCCGCCGCCGACATCGAATCCGAGCGCCTGATCGTCGCCCATCTCAACCGGGAGCTGCCCGAGGTCGCGGTACTCGGCGAGGAAGGCGCGGCCTCTCCCGACGCCGGCAGCGGGCTCAGGATCATCATCGACCCGCTCGACGGGACCAACAATTTCCTGCACGGCATCCCGCAATTCTCGGCCTCGCTCGCCCTGATGGAAGGCGACGAGGTGACGGCCGGCGTGACCTTCAATCCCCTGAGCGGCGAGATGTTCTGGGCCGTGGCCGGAGAGGGCGCCTATCTCGGTAATCGAAGACTGAACGGCTCCAGTCGCAAATCCCTCGCCCACGCGGTCGTCGGAACCTGCTTTCCCTATAACGGCAAGGGCGACACCGAGAAGGCCGCCCGCGAGATGGCGGCGATCATGCCGCGCGTCTCCGGCATCCGCAGCCCGGGTTCGGCGGCGCTGGAGATCGCCTATGTCGCGGAAGGTCGCTTCGACGGCTTCTGGACCTCCGGCGCCAAGCTCGACCTCTGGGACCTCGCCGCCGGCGTGATCATCGCGCGGGAGGCCGGCTGCCTGGCGACCGAGATCGATGGCGAGGGCGACCCCCTCCAATGCCGCAGCCTCGTCGTCGCGCCCCGGCAATTCCACGGGCAGTTCATCGATATTTTCCGCTCGACCCGTGCGACAGGCGCACTGAACAGAGCCGCTCTTGCCTAGCATCGCGCCCGATGTCCGGACGTGGGAGGGGATGGCGCACTAGCGTTGAGGCACCGACGGCCGGGTAGCGCGACGAACACCCACGGAAGCCCACGGCCCGGGCGAGGGCCCTGCTGGATCGCCGAGCCGTTGCCGCCGAGGGCGAACTGACCGGCATCAACAAACGCCGGCACGAAAGGCGCTACCGGTGAACATCCGCTGACATCCAACGCCGACTTCCGGGTGAGCGCGAATGTTGTTCAACAGCTGGACGTTCTGGTTATTCTTCGCCGTCGTGCTCCCCGTCTACTGGCTTCTGCCGTTTCGTGCCCAGACGTTTTTCATCCTTGGAGCCAGCTACTTCTTCTACGGATGGTGGGACTGGCGCTTCCTGCCCCTGATCGCCTTCTCGACGGTGATGGATTTCTACCTTGGCTTGCTCGTGGCTTCGGCGCCGTCGGACAAGGTCAAGCGGCGATACGTCTGGCTCTCGGTCGCCACGAACCTCGCGCTGCTGGGCTTCTTCAAATACTATAATTTCTTCACCGCCGAGGTCGTGGCGGCGCTCAACGCAGTGGGCCTCGACGTCTCGCCGCCGCTCATCCAGGTGATCCTGCCGGTCGGGCTCTCGTTCTACACCTTCCAGAGCATGAGCTACGTCTTCGACATCGCCCGCGGCGTCACCAAGCCGGCGACGAGCTTTTGGAACTTCGCGCTCTATGTGTCCTTTTTCCCCCACCTGGTCGCCGGCCCCATCATGCGCTCCGGCGCCAAAGGCCAGGACCCGCTCGGCAGAGGCCTCCTAAAGCAGCTCGAGATCCCCCGGGTCCGGCGCTCCGACGATTTCGTGGTCGGCTTGTACTACATTCTGATCGGTCTCTTTAAGAAGGTCGTGATCGGCGACAACCTCGCGCTGGTAGTGAACTCCATCTTCGGTCGCGATCCGTCCCAGCTCACCGGGGTCGAATGCCTGATCGGCGTGTACGCGTTCGCCTGGCAAATCTACGCGGACTTCTCGGGGTACAGCTCCATCGCACAGGGCATCGCCCGGTGGCTGGGCATCGACCTGATGGACAACTTCAAGTCGCCCTATTTCGCCATTTCGCCGAGCGACTTCTGGCGGCGCTGGCACATCAGCCTGTCGACATGGCTGCGCGACTACCTGTACGTCGCCCTCGGCGGCAATCGCGGGACCGGATACATGGTCATCCGCAACCTCATGATCACGATGCTCCTGGGCGGCATCTGGCACGGGGCCAACTGGACCTTCGTGTTCTGGGGCCTCTATCATGGCGTGCTGCTGTGCCTGTACCGGATCGCGGGGTGGGAGAAGGAGCGGCCTCTGAGCGCCTTCGCGCGCGGCTGGCGCATCGTGCTGATGTTCCACCTGGTCTGCTTCGGTTGGCTGCTGTTCCGGGCCGAGAGCATGCGGCAAGTCGGAACCTTCCTGCACCTGATGGCCACGGACTGGCGCGTGACGCCGGACGCCGTGTCCATGCTGCTCCTGATCGCCTTCTACGCCCTTCCGCTCTACCTGTTCGAGTACTGGACCGGCGTCCGAGCGAAGAATTCCCTCGCCCTGCTACGCAGCGCGTGGCCTGCCCGCGCGGCCGTCTACTCGTACGCCGTGTTGATGCTGATCTTCTTCCAATCGCCGAACAGTCACGAGTTCGTCTATTTCCAGTTCTGACGATCGAGGGGGGACGCCCGTGCTTCGAAGCGCTTTCGGCGGTGGATCCGACTGGAAGGTCCTCTCCTCCGTGCTGGCGATCCTTCTCGCCGGCGAACTCGGCCTGTACCTGGCCGAGCCCCGCCTGTCGCTCGACGTCCAGCACATCAGGAGCATTCCCACCATCGTGCGGAACTTCGAGGCGGCGCCGGGACCCGGCGTTCTCTTCCTTGGAAACTCGCTGACCCGGGCCGGAATCCGGCCCGACGTGGTCGAGGGCGCGTGGCCGCCCCACCGCCTGCCCCAGGCGAAGTTCGCCCTCGTCTACCCCGACGACACGAGACTGCTGGACTGGTTCTACGTGTATCGGCGCTTCGTCGAGCCGGCTCGATCCCTGCCGCGCGTCATCGTCATCTGCTTCGCCCAGAGCCAGCTCGCGGACGGCCAGCCCCTGCAGCCCGAGCGCCTCGGCAGTCAGTTCGCCGGGTTCCCCCTCCTCTCGGAGGCCTTCTCCGACGACGTCCTCTCCGCGAGCGACCGGATCAGCTACCTGCTCGGTGCGACTTCGAGGGTGTGGGCCAACAGGGAGCGGGTGCAGACGCGCGTGCTCGCGCTCATTCCCGGCTACGAGGCGCTGGCGCAGACGTTGAACGAGGCCGCGAGCGTGCGCCAGCGTGCCTCCGGGAACGGCCGGCCCGACACCTACACCCGGCTGGCGCGCTTCATCGAGAGGGCCGGGAAGGACGGCGTCGGCGTCGTCTTCGTCGCGACCCCCCTGCCCAGGCGCTTCCCGTTGCCCGACGACCTTCGAAGAACGATCCGCGACGGCGGTGCCGAACTGCTCGACCTGCAGGGAACGGAGCCCGCCGATCCGCGCGACTTCCCGGACGGCTACCACTTGTCCCCGACGGCGGCCGAGCGGTTCTCCGAGTCCCTCGGCGTCGCACTGGCGGCGAACGCCTACTTTCGGACGGCCCTCCTGGGAAGGCGCCCGGCGGACCATTCGAGGTCGGCCGCAGGCCGATCCGACCTGGCGGCAGTGGCGCACTGAGCGAAACCCCAGCGGCTCGCCGCGCCGGGGCGACGGGTCCCCGATTTAGTCTCGTTTGAGGGTTCGCCGAAACTCGATGGGCGCGACGCCGGTCCAGCGCCTGAAGTCGCCGTTAAGCTGAGTGAAGTGGCGAACGGCCATTTCGGCCTCGATGACCGTCTGCGGGCGTGGCTTTCGGCCGCCAGCCATGCCACTGCCTTCCTTCCATGCCGCCAGCGCCTTCGACAACGTCGGCCCGCGCTTCGCTTCCCCAGCCGCCAGATCGACACCCGGTGCGAAGAGGCAAGGCAGGACGTGTTCGACTACATCGAGATGTTCTACAACCCAAAGCGCAAGCACGTCAGGAACGGGATGCTGTCACCCGTCGAGTTCGAACGGCAGCACGAGATGTAACCCGACGGCGTCTACGAAACTCGGGGCTATTCAGACATAAGCCTCGGCTATGTCCTCCGGCACGCGGAAGTTCAGATACCAAGCCCCCCGCTTGTTACGACGCATAGCTTCACGGACGTGCGTTTCCCGCGCATGTGTGTTGCAGGTTGACGCGTCGATAGTGCTGATATCTGAGGAAGTTGCAGCAAATCAAGGATTTGCGCGGAGAGCTGGCGTCCCGGAAGGGATTCGAACCCCTGACCTACGGTTTAGGAAACCGTTGCTCTATCCTGCTGAGCTACCGGGACGCACGAAACTCCGTGTAGCATAATCACGATGCGGGTGAAGTCCCTTCTTGCCATCGTCATGTTCGCCGCCTTCGCGACAACTCCGGCGCGGGCAGCGCCCGGCTGCGCGCCCGACGCCGATGCGGCCGCGACGGTGCAACTGACCGGGCTCGACCCAGCCGGAGACCCGCTTCTGGACGATGGCCGGAGATTGCGCCTCATCGGCATCGCGCCACGCCAGAATGCCGAGGAGACGGCGCGCTTCGATGCGGGCCTGCGCGGCTTCCTCGGCCGACCGCTCGGCCTGTCCGTCCTCGGCGAGCCCGATCGCTGGGGCCGCCTGCCCGCACGGCTGTCCGTGCCGTCGGCGTCGGCGCCTGGGCCGGCACAGGACCTCGCGCAACTGCTGCTGCGGCAGGGAGCGGCCCTGCCCATGCCGGAACCTGGCTTGTCCCCGTGCGAAACGCCGCAGACGGCCCCCGTTCAGAAAACGGTAACATCTGGGACGCAAGTTTCGCCGCTGACGGCGGTCGATGGCCATGATCTCGCCGCGGTAAAGGCGCAGGAGGGTCGTTACGTCATGCTGGAAGGCCGGATCGCCTCGGTCGGCGAGCGCTCCCAGCGGACCTATCTGAACTTCTCCCGCCGCCCGAAGGAGGCTGCCTCGATCGTCCTGTCGCGCAGCCTCTGGCGCGAACTCAAGAGCGCCGGCTGGACCGCGAGCGATCTCGGCGGTAAACGGCTGCGCGCCTATGGTGTCCTGTCCGGGCGCGACGGCCTCCTGCTGGAGGTCGCATCCCGGGCCGCGCTGGAACTGATCGACTGAGGACATGCAGCAGCCCCCGCGAGCATCGCTTTCGCGACTTTCGAAGCAGCTGGCAGCCATCGTGCTGCCCGGTCTGCTGCTCGTTGGCTGCCTTGGCGACCAGAGCCCGCTGCTGCCGGCGAGTTCCACCTCCGAAAACGAGATCGCGCCGCGCATCAGCACGGTCCAGCGCGCCTCCGACCAGGAGCACCAGCGCCTGCTCGCGGCCTTCGGCGGCGAGTATCGCGCGCCGCGCGCCCGCGCTGCCCTCGACGAGGTCGTCCAGCGCCTCGCCAAGGCCGGCGAGGGCCAGATCGGCCATTACGAGATCACCATCCTGAATTCGCCGGTGGTCAACGCCTTCGCCCTGCCCAATGGCCGACTCTATGTCACGCGCGGCCTGCTGGCATTAGCCAACGACACCTCCGAGATCGCCTCCGTGCTGGCGCATGAGATCGCCCATGTCACCGCGCAACACGCCGTCGAGCGCGCCGAGAAGGAAGCGGAATCGGCGTTGGTGAATCAGGTCGTCTCGCAGGTCCTGAAGGACCCCACGCGTGGCGCGGCTATCAGCGCCGGCTCGAAGCTCTCGCTCGCCAAGTTCTCGCGCCAGCAGGAACTGACCGCCGACCAGATCAGCGTCCGCAACATTTCCCGCGCCGGCTACGATCCCTATGGCGCCGGCCGCTTCCTCGCCACGCTCGGCCGCAACACCGCCTTCCGCAGCAGCGGCCAGAACCAGAGCGCCGACGACAAGCGGCTCGACATCCTCTCCAGCCACCCGCAGACGCCCGAGCGCATCGCCGCCGTCACCGCCGCGGCCCGCCAGATCGGCGCGCCCGGCATCGGCGAGCGCGACGCCAATCGCTGGCTCGCTGCGATCGAGGGCCTGGCCTATGGCGACGATCCACGCGACGGCGTGGTCCGGGGCCGGCGCTATCTCAACAGTGCGCTGCGCATCGGCTTCAGCGCGCCGGACGGCTTCAGCCTGGAGGCCGCCCAGGACATGGTCATCGGCGTCAGCGCCAATGGCACGCAGGCGCTGCGCTTCGATTCCGTCACGCTGAAGAGCGGCCAGACGCTGGAATCCTATGTCGCCGCCGGCTGGATCGAGGGCGTCGAGACCACTGGCATCGAGAAAATCGAGGTCGCCGGCCAGCCCGCCGTCCGCGCCCATGGCCGCGGCACCGACTGGACCTTCCGGCTCGCCGCCGTGCAGATCGGCGACCGGGTCTATCGCTTCATTCTGGCCGCACGTGGCGGCAGCGACCCGGAACGGCAGATGCGCGGCATCATCGACAGCTTCCGGGTGATGACGCCTGCGGAAGCGCAATCCATCCGCCCGATGCAGATCCGGCTGGTCGCAGCGGAAGCCGGCGACACGATCGCAAGCATGGCCGAGCGGATGCCCGAGCAGGATCGGCCTGGCGAGCTGTTTCAACTTCTCAACGGGCTCGACCGCAATGCCGCTCTGACGCCCGGCCAGCGCTACAAGGTCGTCGCCGAGTAGCCTTCACCTTCACAAGGCCGCGAGTCGTTTCCCACCCCCCTCCTGCATCGCGCGGCGGACGCTATGCTCGGCGCAAGGCCATGATCAGGGAGGCAAGAATGGCGCTCGATCGCCGGATCGTCGAACTCTACGACGAATATACGCATAAGCCGCTCGACCGCCGCGTCTTCATGAACCGGCTGCTCGCCATCGCCGGCACCGCGGCGGCGGCCGAAGCCGCACTTGCCCTGCTGGAACCCAATTACGCGCATGCGCAGCAGGTGGCACCGGACGATGCCCGCATTACCGCCAGCCGGTTCGGCCAGACCGTCGATGGCGTGGCCTTGAAGGGCTATCTCGTCACGCCCAAGGCTGAGGCGAAGCGCGGCGGTGTCCTCGTCATCCACGAGAACCGCGGCCTCAACCCCCATATCGAAGACATCACCCGCCGCATGGCGCTGGAGGGCTTCACCGCGCTCGGCCTCGATTTCCTGACCCCTCTCGGCGGCACGCCGACCGCCCCCGACGCCGCCCGCGCGCTCTTCCCGCAGCTTCCCGCCGAAGCGGTCATCGCCCAGGGCCGCACCGCGCTCAAATACCTGGCCTCGCGCCCGGATGCGACCGGACGAACCGGTGCAGTCGGCTTCTGCTGGGGCGGCGGCGCGGTCAACGACCTCGCCGTCTCGGTGCCCGAGCTATCGGCCGGCGTCGTCTTCTACGGTCGCTCGCCCGATCTCGCCAAGGTGCCACAGATCAAGGCCCGTCTCCTGATCCAGCAGGCCTCGCGCGACACCCGCCTCGTTCAGATGCTGCCGGATTACGAGAAGGCGCTGAAGACAGCCAATATCCAGTACGAGGCCATCGTCTATCCCGATGTCGACCATGCTTTCATGAACGACACCAGCGCCGAGCGCTACAATGCCGCGACGGCTAAGCAGGCCTGGGCGCGGACGGTTGCGTTCCTCAAGGCTGAAACGGGGACAGCGTAGCGCCCTTTGGCTCAGCCTCAACCCAACAAAAAACCCGGCGGTCGCCCGCCGGGTTTTTCGTCGATAATAAGTAGAACGCCGCTCAGGCGGCTTCTTCCGCCAGATCGTCGTTGTCGCCTTCCATCTCGGCTTCGGCTTCCGCCTCGGCCTTGCTGGCGCGGCGCGGAGACTTGGCGAGCTGGGCCTCGATCTTCTTGAGCGCCTCGGTCTCGGTGACGTCGTCGACCACGGCGATCTCGCGGGTCATGCGGTCGAGGGCAGCCTCATAGAGCTGGCGCTCGGAATAGGACTGCTCGGGCTGGGCCTCGGAACGGTAGAGGTCGCGCACCACTTCGGCGATGGCGACGAGATCGCCGGAATTGATCTTCGCTTCGTATTCCTGCGCGCGACGCGACCACATGGTGCGCTTGACGCGGGCGCGGCCGGTGAGCGTGGTCAGTGCCTTGGAGACGGATTCCGCATCGGCGAGCTTACGCAGGCCGACGCTGGCGGCCTTGGCGGTCGGAACACGCAGCGTCATCTTGTCCTTGGCGAAGCTGACGACGAACAGTTCCAGCTTGAACCCTGCGACTTCCTGCTCTTCGATCGCCGTGATCTGACCCACGCCATGGGAGGGATAGACGACGTATTCGCCCGTCTTGAAACCCTGGCGCACAACAGCTTTCTTCGCAGTGGACATGCCGTTACGACTCCTGACCGGCCCGCTCGACGCGAGCACGTGATGATCTGGCCTCCGGCCGGCTGGCAGGAGACTTCCGCCTGATGCGACGCTTTGAAAACGCACCGCTTCACGCTCCCTAGTCGATTGTTTCATTGGGCCCTGCCGAGAACGACCACCTAGGCCCGGCGCCGAAGCCGGCTCTCTCAGCGTTCGTGATCTTTGGGGGCGCCCCGATTGCTGGAATCTCGCAGGGGCATGCGGAACGACTTCGACTGGGGCTAGCTTGTAGCACAAAAATCACGCCGAATCAAAGGTAAACGCCGGACGGCGCTCCCCTGCGGCAGCATGGCGAGGTCGTGGTGAGTGCAGCGCGGGCGGCGAAAAGCGCCTGGTTCAGTCGCCTTCGCCCGGTTCGGGCGAGAGCATTTCGAGCTTGCCGGGGACGCCGTCAAACGCCTTGGCGTCCGCCGGCGGGTCCTTCTTCTGGGTGATGTTGGGCCAGCTCGCCGCAAACTTGCCGTTGAGCTGCAGCCAGCTTTCAAGGCCCGGCTCCGTGTCCGGCTTGATCGCCTCGGCCGGGCATTCCGGCTCGCAGACGCCGCAATCGATGCACTCGTCGGGATGGATGACGAGCATGTTCTCGCCTTCATAGAAGCAGTCGACCGGGCAAACTTCGACGCAATCCATGTACTTGCACTTGATGCAATTCTCGGTGACCACATAGGTCATGGGTCGGCCCTTCCAACGCTTCTAAACAGCCCCATAAACCCTTGCCCGGCGCAGGTTTCAAGGTCGTTTTCGTGATCTCTTGCAGAACGATTTGTCATTCGGGAGGCGCCGCGGAGAAGATTTCATTCCCCGGCCCACTTTCAGCATCTGCCGGCTGACAGGGCGCGGATTTAATCCTCGTCCCCCGGCTCCGCAAGCGACGCATCGCCGCTGCCGCCGTCGAGCCGCTCGTAAAGCTGCTGGGCCACCGCGAAGGAGCCACGCCGTTCGGCGAAGCCGAGGACCTGAACCACGACGGTCGCGTGCGGCAGAGCAAGCGTCAGCACGGCCCCGATCCGAATTCCCTGCGCCGGGTTGTCGCATCGACGCCCTGCGATGCGGACATGGCCATCCTCCACCAGACGCACGGCCGCCGGGCGGTTGCGGGCGAAGCGCGCGAACCAGAGCCATTTGTCAAGGCGCTGACGATCCTCCTGCAAGCCGCCCGCGCCTCCCTAGTCAGAGTGGGCCGAGGCAGCCGACTTGATGCGGAACCGCCTCGTCATCCCGGGCTTGCCCCGGGATCCATTGGAGAGCGCCGAGCCCTCCGATGGTTTCCGGATCGTCGCCGCCATCGCGGCTTGTCCGGAATGACGACGCGCGGTCACCGAAGCTTGCCTCAGTTCTTGCTGCCTTCGAGCTGGGCCTTGAGGGCCGCGAGCTTGGCGAAGGGCGAATCCGGGTCCGGCTCGCGATTGGCCGGGCGCGGACGCGGCGTCTGCTGGAAGCGCTCGGCCCCGCCCCGCTCCTCGCGACGCGGACCACCGGGGCGGCCGTCGCGCTTGAAATCGGGACGCGGACCGCGATTGCCCTCGGGACGGTCCTGCCGCTGCGGGCGGTCGTCGCGACGCGGACGGTCGTCCTGGCGCGGACGCGTATCCTGGCGCTGCGCCGGAGCCCCCTCGCCCGCGGCAGCGGCCGGACGGTTGTCGGGCCGCCCGTCACGGCGCGGGCCACCGGGGCGGCCCTCGCGCTGCGGCCGGTCGCCGCCACGGCGCTCGCCACCTTCGCGGCGCTCACCGCCCTCACGACGGCCACGCGGATTGCCCTGCTCCGGCCGGCGTCCGCCCTGATGGCGATGCGGTCGCCAGATCTCGATCAGCTCAGGCTCGGCCGGCGCAGCTTCAGCGGCAGGAGCTTCGTCGGCAACGGCTTCGGCAGAAGCCGTCTCCTCGGCCGCTGCAGCCGGAAGCGCGGCCATCGCGTCGGCCGGCACCGGCTCGCGCGCTGCGCCCAGTTCCGTCTCGGTCAGGATCGGAGCATCGGCGGCCTCGACGGCAGGCGTCTGGCCCTCAGTCGAACCATCCGCGTTCAGCTCGGTCGCCGGCTCGCTCGCGCCGTCGGTCTCTGCGGTCGCCTCGGCGACTTCGCCCGAAGCCGCAGTCTCTTCCGCTTCACCGGCCACAACAGGCTTCGCCGGCTCGGTCGCCGCCGGAGGCGGCGCCAGTGGCACGGTGATCGCCGGCCCCGGGCGCTTGACCGAAACATAGCCGAGCGAACGCAGGATCGAGGCGAAGTCCTCGCCCGCGCAGCCGACGAGCGAGGTCATAGCACCGGTCGCGACGAAGCCGTCCTGATCGGCGGCGCCAGCCGGCGGCGTGCCCTGTGTGACGCCAGGGCGATACGCGATCGCCGGGCGGATGAGGTCCGCAAGGCGTTCGAGGATGTCGACGCGCACGGCCCGCTCGCCGCAGACGCGGTAGCCGGCAGCGCGGTACAGGCCCTTCGGCACGGCCTTGTCGACCGGGAACGAGGTCCGGCCCGAGGCCGCGAGATGGGCGATGTCGTCGAGCCCGGCCGTCTCCGGCCCGCCATGCTTCAGCGCCCAGAGCTGGGCGGCGAGCGCGCGCGGCGCAGGCTTCAGCAGCGCCGGCATATAGATGTGGAAAGCGCCGAAACGGATGCCGAGCTGGCGCAGCGCCGCGCGGCCTTCCTGATCGAGCGTCTTCATCTCCTCGCCGACCTTGGAACGCTCGAGCACGCCGAGCGCCTCGGCCGCCTGATAGGCGATGCCCCGCGCGATGCCGGTGACGTTCTCGGCTGCTTCCAGGATCTGCACGGCGCCGAGCAGGCGGGTGATGTGGTTCTTCAGCCAGAGATTGAGGCGGGCCTCGACCTGTTCGCGCGCGGGACCGCCGAGATGCTCTTCCACCAGCAGGCGCAGCCGCGGCTCCAGAACCTTCTCGCCGGCGGTAAGACGCGCCACCGGCTCGCCGGTCCAGCGGATCAGCCCGTCATGCGACAGCACGAAGGCATCGTCGCCCGCCAGCACGACGCGCGCCGCCCTAGCCTCGATCTCGGAGCCCAGCGCCTTCATCGCCGCCAGGTTCAGGGCCTTGACCTCGGAACCGCCGGCCTTTGGATCCGCCGTGAAGCGGAAGCCCTGCAGCATCCCCACATGCTGGCCCTCGACGAGCACGTCGCCCGTCGCGGTGACCTCAGCCTCCAACATCGCATTCTCCCGCAAGCGGCGCATCAACACGCTGGTGCGCCGATCGACAAATCTGTGAGCCAGCCGCTCGTGCAGAGCGTCCGACAGCTTGTCCTCTACAAGACGCGCCATGCCCTGCCAATGCTCTGGATCAGGTAACCAGTCAGGACGATTGGCGACATAGGTCCAAGTCCGGACCTGCGCGATCCGTGCCGAGAGCGTGTCGATCTCGCCATCGGTGCGGTCGAGCGCGGCGAGTTGCGCGGCATACCAGTCGGCATCGAGCCGGCCGTGGCGCATCAGCCTGAGATACAGCGTCGTCGCGAGATCGGCGTGCTGCATCGGCGATATCTTGCGATAATCCGGCAGCCCGCAGACCTCCCAGAGCCGCTCGACCGCCGCGCGGCCCTGCGCCAGCTTCGCGATATCCGGGTCCCGCGCCAGCACTTCCAGCGTCGTCATGTCCTCGGCGATCAGCGCCCGCGTCAGCCCCTGCTCGGACGGCTGGATGTTCAAAGTGTCCAGAAGGCCGCCGACCGAGCGCAAATCGAGATCGGAATTGCGCCACTGCATCTGGCGGATCGGCTCGAAGCGATGATTCTCGATCGCGTCGACGAGTTCGGCATCGAAAGGCGGGCAGCGCCCGCTGGTGCCGAAGGTGCCGTCGCGCAGATGGCGGCCGGCGCGCCCGGCGATCTGGCCGAACTCGGCCGGGTTGAGCCTGCGATAATGGTGTCCGTCGAATTTCCTGTCCGCCGCGAAGGCGATGTGATTGACGTCGAGGTTGAGCCCCATGCCGATTGCGTCGGTCGCGACGAGATAATCGACATCGCCGGACTGGTAGAGTTCGACCTGGGCATTGCGGGTCCGGGGCGAAAGCGCCCCTAGCACCACGGCCGCCCCGCCCTTCTGCCGGCGGATCAGCTCGGCGATCGCATAGACCTCCTCGACCGAGAAGGCGACGATGGCCGAGCGTGGCGCCAGGCGCGTGATCTTGCGGTCGCCGGCGAAGGTGAGCTGCGACAGGCGCGGGCGCGTCACGACATTCA
Source organism: Allobosea sp. FG18 (assembly GCF_057809495.1). Lineage (NCBI taxonomy): Bacteria > Pseudomonadati > Pseudomonadota > Alphaproteobacteria > Hyphomicrobiales > Alloboseaceae > Allobosea > Allobosea sp. FG18. Next base: position 46,832 of record NZ_JBMDKB010000016.1, on the reverse strand, counting down.
CGCCCGGCATGAGCTGCTCGATCAGCGGGCGCATCGTCGCGGCGCCGATCAGCATGGTCTCGGCCCGGCCGCGCCGGTTGAGCAGGCGGTCGGTGAAGACATGGCCGCGGTCGAGATCGGCGGCAAGCTGGATCTCGTCGATGGCGACGAAATCGACCGCGAGATCGCGCGGCATCGCCTCGACCGTGCAGATCCAGAAGCGCGGCCGCTCGGGCTTGATCTTCTCCTCGCCGGTAACGAGCGCGACGGACTGCGCACCGACCTTGTCGACGACGCGCTGGTAGACCTCGCGCGCGAGCAGGCGGAGCGGCAGGCCGATCATCCCGGTGGGATGGGCGACCATGCGCTCGATGGCGAGATGGGTCTTGCCGGTATTGGTCGGGCCCAGCACGGCCGTGACGCTATTGGCGCGGGCGGCGGGCGGCAGCGAACGAAAAGGAAGCAAGGCGAAGGAGCCGATCTTCTCGCCCGCCCATGCGGGCGGGAGCGTGGACGGAGCTTATGCAAGTCTCAAACAGAGACTCGATAAGAACGAGTCTGGAACGAAGCGGGGCCGAATCGCTGACTCCGACAGAATCGAGTTTTGTTCCCTTTTCGGAGTCTAGCCCCTGGCAGCGTGGGCCCTGTCGTCATCGCGCCCTCCCGGATTGGCGTGGCGAGGCAGCGTTCAACGCCGCCCGACAGGAACCTATTTAAGCCTTTTTACCCCGGAGACGAGAGGCAAGACAGGTTTCGGGGCTGCGCCGCTGCTTCAATGATGGGCGTGGTCGCACTGCCCGTGATCGGCGAGCGCCTCGATGATCGCGCAATCGCAGGCCGCGACGCCGCCCGAGCAGGTGGTCGCGATCCGCTCCAGTTCCTTCTCCAGCGAGCGTAGTTTCGCAATCTTGTCGCGGACCTCGTCGAGATGGGCGACCGAGATCGCATGCGCCTCGTCGCAGGCCATGCCCGGCGTGTCGGATAGCTTCAGCAACGTGCGGATATTCTCGACCGCGAAGCCGAGATCGCGCGCGTGCTTGATGAAGGCGAGCCGTTCGGCATGGCGCCGGCCATAACGGCGCTGGTTGCCCTCGGAGCGTTCCGGCGGCGGCAGCAAGCCGACCTGCTCGTAATAGCGGATGGTCTCGACCTTGACCCCGGTGCGATCCGCCAGCGCACCGATCGGCATCACGCGTTCGAGCTTGCCGGCAACGGTCATGGCAGCACCTCTAAAGCTATAGTCTCTACAGCTTTAGATAGCGCGCTGCTGCCGGGTTGCAAGCCCGATCAGGCGACGCCCATCGCCAACAGGTCGTGGACATGGACGAGCCCGGCCGGGCGCCCCTCGCCATCGACCACGATCAGCGCGGTGATCCGGCTGCGGTTGACCAGCTCCAGCGCTTCGACCGCCAACGTATCGAGTCCGATTCGGCGCGGATTCGCCGTCATGATATCGCGTGCCCTGAGCGAGGCGCCCCCGCCCATCGCCGTCTTGCGGCGCAGGTCGCCATCGGTGACCACGCCGGCAAGCTTGCCGTCCAGATCCATCACCACGGCGCAGCCAAAACCCTTGTCGGAGATCATCGCGATAACGTCCGGCAGCAGCGTGTCCAGACCGATCAACGGCAGGTCGGTGCCGCGATGCATGATGCTCTCGACCGTCTTGAGCTGCGCCCCGAGCTTGCCGCCGGGGTGGTAGACGAAGAAATCCTGCCGCGAGAAGCCGCGCGCCTCCAGCAAGGCCACCGCCAGCGCATCGCCGAGCGCCATCTGCATCGTCGTCGAGGTCGTCGGCGCGAGCCCGTTCGGACAGGCCTCCGTCGCCTTGGGCAGGACGAGCGCGATATCCGCCTCCTTGCCGAGCGTGCTCTCGGCATTGGCGGTGATAGCGATCAGCCCGACGCGGAAGCGGCGAGTATAACCGACGAGAGCGGCAAGCTCGACCGCCTCGCCCGACCAGGACAGCGCGATCACCACATCCTCAGGCTGCACCATGCCGAGATCGCCATGGCTCGCCTCGGCCGGATGGACGAAATGCGCGGGCGTGCCGGTTGAGGCCAGCGTCGCCGTGAGCTTGCGCCCGACATGGCCGGACTTGCCCATGCCGGAGACGATCACGCGCCCGCTCGAGGCGCGGATCATGGCGATGGCGTCAGCGAACGGCCCGCCCAGACTGTCTGCCAGTGCGGCATGGAGCGCGTCGAGACCGGCGCGCTCGGTGGCGATGGTGCGAAGGGCGGAGTCGCGGATATCGGCTGTCATGGCCGGCGCTGTAGCACGGCGGAGCCAGTCATTTCCACCATCTGCCGACAGCCCCGGCGCGCGTTGACGGCTCCTTAACCCTGTTCGTTCTAACTCCGTTAACCATGCGCGCCATCCGCGCGCCCGTCATCTGGAGCCCTGCGACGCCCGTGTCCGGCCGCGCGACGACCCTGCTTCTGTCCGGCACGGCCTTGGCCGCGCTGGCACTCGCCTGCGCAACCGCGCAGGCGCAGCAGATGCCGCGCGCCAATCTCAGAACCGGCACGCCCACTTATGTCGCGCAGCAGCCGGCAACGCCCCAGCCCGCCCTCTCGCCGGCAACGGCCGAGCCGGAAGCCATCCGCGATCCCGCCGGACTGGTCCAACGGCAAGGCTCCGCCGTCTCGGGGCGGCAGCCGCCGCGCGCCAGCCAGCCCATTCAGGCGCCGGCACTGCGTGGTGTCACCCAGCGCCAGTTCCGGCCGCCGCAACCCGCTGTCACGGTGTTGCCCCCACCTCCGCCTCCGGCTCCGCCGCCCCGGCGTCGCGCCGCGAGCGAAGAAGATCCCTACGCCGCGCTCGGCATCCGCCTGGGCTCGATCACGCTACGACCTTCCGTCACCAATTCGGTCGGCTACGACACCAATCCGCAGCGCACATCGGCGCCGGGTACCAAGGGCTCGGGCTACAGCCGCCACGAGGGCGAGCTGGAGATCCAGTCCGACTGGAACGTCCACGAGCTCAAGGGCAAGCTGCGCGGCGGCTACATGGAATTCTTCCGTGCCAAGGATGCCTCGCGCCCCGATGCCGAGGGCAATCTCGACCTGCGGCTCGATGCGACGCGCGATACCCGCATCCTCCTGGAAACGCGGCTCAGGCTCGACACGCAGCGGCCGGGCTCGCCGGACTTGACAGCCGCAGTCACCGGCCGTCCGCAGATCTACCAATATGGCGGCTCGGCCGGCGTCACGCACGACTTCAACCGGCTGCAACTGACATTGCGCGGCTCGGTCGATCGCAGCGACTACGAGGATGCCCGCCTGTCGAATGGTGCGATGCTCTCGCAGAAGGATCGCAACCAGACGCAGTACGGCCTGCGCCTGCGTGCCGCCTACGAGGTCACGCCCGGCTTCAAGCCCTTCGTCCAGGCCGAAATCGACCAGCGCGAGTTCGACGAGAAGGCCGATTCCAGCGGCTATATGCGTTCCTCGAACGGTCTGACCGGCCGCATCGGCTCGACCTTCGAGATCAGCCGGCAGCTCACCGGCGAGGTCTCGGGTGGCTATCAGGATCGCAAATACGACGATAACCGCCTGAAGAACCTGCGCGGTTTCGTCGGCGATGCCGCGGTGTTGTGGTCGCCGACGCCGCTGACCACGGTGACGTTGCGCGGAGGCGCCGAGCTCGGTGACACCACGATCGCCGGCTCCTCCGGCACGACCGTACGGCGCGCCACGCTGGAAGTGGCGCATGCGCTGCGCCGCAACCTCACCGTCACCGGCTTCACCAATTTCAGCCGGACCGAATATGACGGCCAGGGCCTGCGCGAGGACTACACCAATGTCGGCGCGCGGCTCGAATACAAGCTGACCCGCACCTTCGCCGTGCGCGCGAGCTTCACCCACGAGCGCCTGAACTCGACCGCGCAGGGCTCGGACTACACCGCGAATGTCTCGCTGGTGGGTCTCAGGGTGCAGTTCTGATTTTCACCGCAACCTCGAGGTCATCCCGGGCGTAGCGCAGCGAAGACCCGGGATCCATGCCGGAACGGTTCAGGCATGGATCCCGGATCGGCGCCGCTATCGCGGCTTGTCCGGGATGACTCGCATAAAATGGAGACGGCAGCGGAGGCCTTGGCCCTCACTCCATCCCTTCGAGCTCGATGATCATGCCCTCGATCATCCGAAGCCCGATCTGCCAGAAGCCGGGGTCCTTCGCATCGAGCCCGAAGGGCGCCAGCAGCTCGCCATAAGGCTTGCTGCCGCCGGCCGAGAGCAGCGCGAAATAGCGCTCCTGGAAGCCCTCGGCGGCGTTCTGGTAGACGCCGTAGAGCGAGTTCACCAGGCAATCCCCGAAGGCATAAGCATAGACGTAGAACGGCGAATGGATGAAGTGCGGAATGTAGCACCAATAGGGCTCGTAACCGCTCGACAGCTGGATCGCCGGGCCTAGACTCTCTTCCTGCACGCTCATCCAGATCTGGCAGAGCGCTTCCGGCGTCAGCTCGCCTTCGCGGCGGGCTTCATGGACCTTGCGCTCGAAGGTGTAGAAGGCGATCTGGCGCACGACCGTGTTGATCATGTCCTCGACCTTGGCCGCCAGCATCGCCTTGCGCTGCTTCTTGTCGTTGGTCGAGTCGAGCAGCCTGCGGAAGGTCAGCATCTCCCCGAACACGCTCGCCGTCTCGGCCAGCGTCAGCGGCGTCGGCGCCATCAGGGCCCCGTTCGGCGCCGCCAGCACCTGATGCACGCCATGGCCGAGCTCATGCGCCAGCGTCATCACGTCGCGCGGCTTGCCCTGGTAGTTCAGCAGCACATAGGGATGCGCCGACGGCACGGTCGGATGCGCGAAGGCACCCGGCGCCTTGCCGGGGCGCGGCGGGGCGTCGATCCAGCGCTCGTCGAAGAAGCGCCGGGCGATATCCGCCATCTCCGGCGAGAAGGCGCCATAGGCGGAGAGTACGGTCTCGCGCGCCTCGGTCCAGGGAATCGTGCGCTGCTCGACCTGCGGCAGCGGCGCGTTGCGATCCCAGAAATCCAGCTCCTCGCGGCCGAACCACTTCGCCTTCAGGCGGTAGTAGCGATGCGACAGACGCGGATAGGCCTCGCGCACGGCGGCAACGAGAGCATCCACGACCTCACGCTCGACCCGATTGGCGAGATGCCGGGAATCCGCGACGTCCTCGAACTTCCGCCAGCGGTCGGAGATTTCCTTGTCCTTGGCGAGCGTGTTGGTGATCAGCGCGAAGATGCGCAGCTCCTTACGGAACACCGTGCTCAGCGCTTCCGCCGCCTTGCGGCGCACCTCGCCATCGCTGTCCTGCAGCTTGTTGAGCGTGAGCTCCAGCGTCAGCTCTTCGCCGTCGACGATGAAGCGCAGCGAGGCGATGGTCTCGTCGAAGAGCCGGTTCCAGGCGGCCGCGCCCGTCATCGACTTCTCGTGGAACAGCGCCTCGATCCGGTCGTCGAGCTGATGCGGCTTGTCCTTGGCTAGATCCTCCAGCCAGGGCTTCCAGTGCGAGAGCGGCGCTTGGCTCGCGACCTTCGCCAGCACCTCCGGCTCGATCCGGTTCAATTCCAGCTCGAAGAACAGCAATTCGGTGATGGCGGCGTTCAGCTTGTCCTGCGTGTCGCCGTAGAACTTGGCGCGCTGCGGGTCGGTGGTGTCGCCGGAATAGACCAGGCCGGCATAGGCGCCGATCCGGCCGAGTAGGTCGCTCAGGCCCTCATAGCTCTTCACCGCGGCGGCCAGTGTCGCGCTGCCATCGGGCGCGGCGGCGAGTTCGGAGAGCTTGCCGCGATAGCGGCCGGCCAACGCCTGCGCCTCGACGAGGCCGCGGTCGAGATCGCGCTTGAACTCAGGTGATTCGATGCCCGGATAAAGGTGGCTCAGGTCCCATTCCGGCAGATCGCCGGTCGCCTGCGCCGGTTTTGCCGCCCCCGCCTTCGTGGCGGAACGCAGGACGGTCTGATGAAAACCCATTCGCTCGATACCTTCGCGCACTGAAACGTGCCCTTCCATAAAGGCTGCGCTGCGGCTTGGCCATGGATTGCGAGCCACGGCCGTCATTGCGAGCGCAGCGAAGCAATCCAGGGGGGACTGGGTTGAACGGTGCAGCCCGGTCCCCCTGGATTGCTTCGTCGCTCCGCTCCTCGCAATGACGCCCAGTGCGGAACCGGACGCATCACATCCGCCATCGGCCCCGAGCTTAAACCCCCGCTTAACCCTTCTGGCCGACCATGCCCCAGAACGGAACAGGTGATTCCGCCTGTCGCCAAGATTTCTTTCATGCTGCACGGGCTTTCGAGGTGCCATGACCGACACCGTCCTCATCGTCGATGACGATCCCGTCCAGCGCCGCCTGCTCGACGCGATGCTGAAGCGCTTCGGCTACGATGTCGCGAGCGCCGACAACGGCGAGGCCGCGCTGACCCTGCTCGGCGTGCCGGAGGGCGAGCGTTTCAGCGCCATCGTCCTCGACCTCAACATGCCCGGCCTCGACGGCATGGGCGTGCTCGCAGCCTTGCGCGAGCGCGGCATCGAGATCCCCGTCATCGTCCAGACCGCCAATGGCTCGATCGAGACGGTCGTCTCCGCCATGCGGGCCGGCGCCGTCGATTTCGTGGTCAAGCCCGTCGGCGCCGAGCGCCTGCAGGTCTCACTGCGCAATGCCCTCAAGCTCGGCGCGCTCGAGCACGAACTGCGCCATATCAAGCGCCGTGCCTCGAACACGCTGGGCTTCCGCGATCTTGCGACCAAGAGCCCGGACATGGCACGCGTCGTCCGGTTGGCCGAGCGCGCCGCGAAATCGAACATCCCGATCCTGATCGAGGGCGAATCCGGCGTCGGCAAGGAGGTGCTGGCGCGCGCGATCCAGGGCTCCAGCGACCGCAAGGGCAAGCCCTTCGTCACCGTGAATTGCGGCGCGATCCCGCATAACCTCGTCGAGTCCATCCTGTTCGGCCATGAGAAGGGCGCCTTCACCGGCGCGACCGAGCGCCATCTCGGCAAATTCGTCGAGGCCAATGGCGGCACGCTCTTCCTCGACGAGGTCGGCGAATTGCCGCTCGATGCACAGGTCAAATTGCTGCGCGCCATCCAGGAGGGCGAAGTCGATCCTGTCGGCGGCAAGAAATCGGTGCGCGTCGACATCCGCCTGATCTCGGCCACCAACAAGAGCCTGCTCGACCAGGTGAAGCGCGGCGAATTCCGCGAGGACCTGTATTACCGCCTCAACGTCTTCCCGATCACGCTGCCGCCGCTGCGCCAGCGCCGCGAGGACATCGCCGACCTGGCGCGCGGCTTCCTCGCCCGCTTCGCCGCCGAGGAGGGCCGCAAGCTCACCGGACTCACAGCCGAGGCCGCCGCCCTGATCACCGGCTATGACTGGCCGGGCAATGTCCGCCAGCTCGAGAACGCCGTGTTCCGCGCCGTGGTCCTGGCCGACGGGCCGGAGCTCGACACCACCGAATTCCCGCAGATCGCCGCGCAGATGGACGGCTACGAGGTCCGCATTCCGCCGGCGCCTGCCCCGCTCGCCCGCTCCGAGGCGCATGGCGAACCGCCGCCGCGCATCATCCAGATGCCGGTACGCGATCCCAACGCCCTCGACCTCGTCGCCGGCTCCGACATGCGCAAGCTCGACGACCTCGAACGCGAGATCATCACCTTCGCGCTCGCGCATTACCGCGGCCACATGTCCGAGGTCTCGCGCAAGCTCGGCATCGGCCGCTCGACGCTCTACCGCAAGCTCAAGGATTACGGGCTGATCGAGAGCGAAGCGAACGGCGACGAAACCGACGCGGCCTGAGCCGCGACCAATCGAAATGGGGCGGTCTGTTGCACCGCCGCATCTTGTCTCAACCAACCGAGTCACGCAGGAATGGCGGGATTCGGCAGCAATCGGGATAGCGACCATGCGTCCTCGCCATTGGGCGAACCTGACCTCGGCATCCGCCCTGGCCATTATTCTGGGATGCCTCCCGCTCCGCGCCGAGACCCCTCTCAACACCGATACGACGCTCGGCATTCCGCTGCCGGAACAGCCCGCGCTCAGCCTGTCCGATATCGCGCCGCCGGCCTCCGCCGCGCAGGCTGCGACCGCCCCAGTTCATTCCGCCGATACCGAGATCGTCACCGGCACGGTGATCCCCGGCAACCGCCCGCTGGACCCGGCAAAGCAGGATGCCGCCGCCCCGCTCGACATCACCCAGGAAGCGGTGACGCTCGACATTCCCGAAATCGAGATGCCGGCCGCCGATCCGGCCCTGACGCCCGTCGTCAAATCGCCGGCCCCGGCTGAGGCTGCCCCGCAGACTGGCCCGCTGCGCACCGTCGAGCCGCTGGTGCCTATGCCGGAGATGCCGAAGGTCGTCGTCGAGCTTCCGCCGGGCGCGGAATTCTCCGCCGCGATCGCTGCCGCCCTGCCGGAGGCGCTGACGCTGCGGCGCCTCGGCGAGCGCGAGCGCAACGAGATCGTCGCCGCCTATCAGGCCAACGAGAACCGCCCCTTCTGGGTCGGCGGCAAGGGCTGGAACGAGGCCGGCAAGCGCATCGCGACGCAGCTCGGCCGCGCCGCCGAGGATGCCTTACGCCCGAACGACTATGGACTGCCCGTCTTCGAGGCAAGCGACAAGGCCAAGCTCGCCGAGGCCGATATCCGCCTCTCGGCCATCGCCGTGCTCTATGCCCGCGACGCCCGTGGCGGGCGCCTCAATCCGCGCCAGCTCTCGAAGCTGATCACGCCGACGCTCTACCTGCCTTCCGCCACCGAGGTGCTCTCGGAGCTCGCCGGCGCGACGGACGCCGGCGCCGTGCTCGCCGCCTACAATCCGCCCCATGAGGGCTATCGCCGCCTCAAGGCCAAGCTCGCGGAGATGCGCGAGCATCTCGACGACACGCCGCTGGTGCGCATTCCCGCCGGCCCGCCACTCAAGCTCGGCATGCGCGACGAGCGCGTGCCGCTGGTACGCGCCCGTCTCGGCCTTGGACCGAGCGAGGAGCCAGTCTTCGACCGCTCGACCGCGCTGGCCCTGACCGATTTCCAGAAGAAGGCTGGCCTGCCCGCCAATGGCATCCTGAGCGAGCGCACGCTCGCAGCGCTCGGCAAGCCGGCCAGTGCGCGCGGCGAAGAGGACATCATCGCCCAGATGGAGCGCTGGCGCTGGCTGCCGCCCGATCTCGGCACCGACCACATCATGGCCAATGTTCCGGAGATGCGCGTGCGCGTCATCCGCTCGGGCAAGGTCGTGCACGAGACCCGCGCCATCATCGGAAAGCCGGAATCGGCGACGCCCATCTTCTCGCACAAGATGGACCACGTCATCGTCAACCCGTCCTGGTATGTGCCGCCCTCGATCCTGAGGAAGGAATTCCTGCCGGGTCTTGCGGCCGATCCGGAATACGCCGCCAAGCGCGGCTATGTCGTGACCCGCACCAAGGGCGGCGGCATCTCGGTGCGCCAGCCGCCTGGCGAGCGCAACGCGCTCGGCTGGATCAAGTTCATGTTCCCGAACGAGCATGCAGTCTATCTGCACGACACACCGAATCGCCGCCTCTTCGCAGGCGAGCGACGCGCGCTCAGCCATGGCTGCGTCCGTGTCGACAACCCTTTCGCGCTGGCAGACCAGGTGCTGGGGCCGGAATGGACAAGCGATCGGCTGAAGAAGCTGATCGGAAAGGGCGAGCGCCGCATCAACCTGTCGCAGCCCCTGCCGATCCACCTCGTCTACAACACCATCGTCGTCGGCGATGATGGGCAGATCACCCGCTTCGACGACGTCTACGGTTTTCACAGGCTCGTCAGGCAGGCACTGGAGCAGCAGGGCGGCTGAACGAAGGGGCTCGCGTCGCGGGCACCTTTTCGCCACGATCCGACTTTAGCCACCTTCGGCAGGAAATTCTTGGCGTGGCGATTGCCGGCTCGCTAACGAGACGTTAACGCTTCTCCGCAACTGTTCGTTCACGTTTATCGCACCGCTTCGGCGGGGACACCGAGACGGGTCAGACAGATTGGGCAGGACAACCGCCACGCTTGCAGGATGCGCGTCGTCCGGCATCAAGCCGACCGCGCGACAAGCGCTTGCGCTCGGCTTGGCCCTGGTCGCATCGCTGGTCGGTATCCGCGGCACGCAGAACGCCGTCGCCAACGGCGACACCCGCACCATCACCATCCGGCACATGCACACGAAGGAAGAGACGACCGTTACCTTCAAGCGTGACGGCCGCTACGATGGGGCTGCGCTGGAAAAACTGAACTGGGCCCTGCGCGACTGGCGCACCGACGAGCCCACCCGCATGGACCCCCGCCTCTTCGACGTCGTCTGGGAGGTTCAGCGCCAGCTCGGCTCCGACCAGCCCTTCCACGTCGTCTCGTCCTATCGCGCGCCGGGCACCAACGCGATGCTGCGCCGCCGCTCCCGCGCCGTCGCCAAGCACAGCCAGCACATGCTCGGCAAGGCGATGGATTTCTACCTGCCGGATACGCCGACGGCCCGTATTCGCGAAATCGGCATGCGGCTCCAGCGCGGCGGCGTCGGCTTCTATCCGAACGCCCATACGCCCTTCGTCCATCTCGATGTCGGCTCGGTGCGCTCCTGGCCGCGCATGACGCGCGACCAGCTCGTGCGCCTCTTCCCGGACGAGAAGACCGTGCATCTGCCAGCAGACGGGCAGCCACTCTCTGGTTACGAGCTCGCCAAGGCTGAGATCCTGTCGGGCGGCGGCGCCGTCGCCGGCTATGCCACCGCAGAGCTCGACGAGGGCGCCGTCATCGCCTCCGGCCGCAAGAGTCTCTGGGCCTCGCTGTTCGGCGGCGACGAGGAAGAGGCCGATGCCCGCCCGGCCGCGCGCGGCCGCCGCGCCGCGCCGCGGCAGCAGCCGACGGTCATGGCCTATGCCAACACCAACAGCTACGGCGACGCCAACTCGCCGGATGGCGGCCGCCTCGCCGTCGTCCTGGGACAGCAACAGCAACCAGCCGAACCCGTGACGCGTTCGCTGACGCGCGAGCGGTCGGAACGTCTGGCGCCGCAGGTCAACGCCGCTCCGCCGCAGCCCGCCCCCGTCCCGCAAGCACCGGCTCAGGCGATTGCCGTTGCTGCCGTTCCACCGCAGCGCGGCCCGCAGGAAATCAGGCCGCAGTTGATCGACGCGCCGCTGCCGCTGGCACGACCGCGCGGCCTGTCGCTCCCGGCGGAGGACGGCGCGCCCATCCAGATCGCCGCCCTGCCCGCAGCCGGTGGCGCGCTCGCCTTCGCACCCCAGCCCGAGCAAAAGCTCGTGCTCGCCTCCCTGCCGCCGCGCCGCCCCGGCGAAGTGGCCGGCCCGAGCGAGATCATCGTCGCCGGACGGCCCACCAACGCCCCGCTCCCGCCGATGCGGCCGACCGCGCTTGCCGATGCTGCCATCGCCTCGCTGCGTGGGACCGGTTCCCCGGAAGCCCCCCTCGCCCAGGCTGCCGAAGGACGCCTCGTCACCGCCTCGCTGCCGCCGGTGCGGCCGCGCGAGGGTGGCGTCAGCTACGCGACGGCGACACAGCGCTCCACTGCGGTCCCGGAAGAGCCCGAGGACACCGCCGAGATGGATCGCGGCGGCCTGAACTCGCTGTTCGCCGCCGTCTCGCGCACTGGCAGCACGCCCGGCAAGCCGGTGAATGTCGCGACCGCCCGCGCCCGGGCCGCTGGCCCCTCCGGCGCGCCGATCGCCGGCCCGAGCCCGGCAGCGGCGCTAGGCTTCAGCCATGCCGATCCGGTCGATGCCAAGCCCGGCACCTTCTCCGGCCCGGCCGTCCGTCCGCTTCCGACGAATTTCGTCCAGAACTAGAGCATTTTCGAGCGAAGTGGACTCCGGTTCGCGTGAAGAACCGAAGGTCCGCGTCAGCGAACATGCGTTGAAATAAGAACTTATGGCAGTTCCGCGTTTCGGAGAATTGCGGAACTGCCATAGCGCTTATTCCCGGTCGATCGGCCAAGCCTTGAATACGTCGAGCGCCTCGCAGGCGCGCGCCTGCGCCGCAAGCGCCGGCCAGCGCTCCTCCGGTACGAATTCCGGGATCACGAAGCGGCAGAAGCCCCAGGCGATGGCGGCCGCGATATCGCTCGGCAACAGCTCCGGCCCGGCCGTCAGCTCGCCCTCCTTCGCCGCCGCGTCGAGCAGATCGAGCGCGACATGCAGCTGGGCGACGATGCGCTCCTGCCAGGGCGCGTAGCGCTGCGCCTCCGGGCGCTTGCGCTCGTACTCGATCGAGACCGCCTTGTCGGCGGCGACGATGCCGATGCCGGTCAGCGCCAGATCACGGCGCCTCGCCACACCTTCGAGCGGGCGCAGCGAGCGTCCCGCGACATCCTCGAAATGCTGGATGATCAAAAGCGATTCGCTGATCGCGATGCCGTCATCGGTGACGAGCGTCGGCGCCTTGATCAGCGGGTTGATCGCCCGGAACTCCGCCATGTGCCGGAAGACCGAGACCGAGCGATGCTCGAACGGCACTTCCAGCAAGGTTCCCGTGATCGCCGCGCGGCGGACATAGGGACTATCCAGCATTCCGACGAGCAGCATCGCGACCTCCGTTTCAATGTGGCGGGAGAGTGCCGAAACCGGACCGCAAAGCCACGCGAATTCGCGTGATGCGCGGAATCACGCCGCTTGATGCGCAGGGCCAGTGGCGGGCGTGAGCTGTTCGCTCAGCGGTTCGTCGAGCCTCAGGCCGCGCTGATGCGCCTCCATCTGGCAGGGGTCCCAATAGGGTGTACCGCCGAAGCGCTCGACCAGGAGGTCGATCAGCACCCGGACCTTGCCGGGGACATAGGCGCCGGGCGGGCGCACGACATAAAGCGCCCGCGTCGGCATCGGATAATCGAGCAGGACCGGCACGACCGCGCCGGAGCGGATCGCATCCGAGGCGATGAAGGTCGGCAGTACGGTCAATCCCAGCCCCGCCACCGCCCATGACAGCAGCGTGTCGCCGCTGTCCGAGTGCATCCGGCCCGGCGGGCGCACCGTGATCCAGCGCTTGCCTGTGCGGAACACCCAGTCCTGATCGTTCGTGCCGCTATAGAGCAGGCAGTCATGGTCATTGAGATCGGCGGGGATCGCCGGGCGCCCGCGCCGCTCGAGATAGGCCGGGCTGCCGACGACGGTCGCATGGACCGGCGCGATCTTCCGGGCGATCAGGCTGGAATCCTTGAGCGAGCCGATCCGGATTGCGGCGTCGAAGCGCTCGCCGATCAGGTCGACATAGCGGTCGCTCGCCTGCACGTCGATTTCGAGGCGGGGATACAATTGCGCGAGTTCGCCCAGCAGCGGCGCGACATGCCGGTTGCCGAAGGTCATCGGCATCGCCAGCCGCAGCCGCCCGGCGACGCCGCCCGCGCGTTGCGCCACGGCCTCGCGCGCTTCCTCCAGCTCGGCCAGGATACGCTCGCTGCGCGCCTTGAACTCGAGCCCGGCCTCGGTTGCCGTGACGCCACGCGTCGTGCGGCTGAGCAGGCGCGTGCCAAGTTCCTCCTCCAGCCGGCTCACCCGCCGGCTGACGATCGATTTCGCCAGGCCGAGCGTCTGCGCCGCCCGGCCGAAGCCACCGGCCTCGACCACCGCGATGAAGCTTCTGATATCGTCGAGCTCCGCCATCGGCGTTCCTCCCACAGCAACAGTTTGGTTCCGATTATGGCGGTTCTAGCGCCGTTCGTGAACCACTACCTTGCCGGTCATCGAAATCATTCCGCCACAGGAACCCTCGTCATGGCCTCCATCCTCGTCCTCAACAGCAGCGCCTCCGGCCCGAATTCGGTCTCGAAGCTTCTCGTCCAGAGCACGGTCGAGCGGCTCGGCAGCCAGAAGCCCGGCCTGAAGGTCGTCGAGCGCGATCTCGACGCCGCTCCCGTTCCGCACCTCAACGCCGAGACCACCGCGGCGGTGCGTGCCGGCATCACCGAGACCCCGGCCCAGCGCGAGGCGCTCGCCCTGTCCAACGCGCTGGTCGAGGAGCTGAAGGCGGCCGACACCATCGTCATCGGCGCGCCCATGTATAATTTCGGCATCCCCTCGACGCTGAAGAGCTGGTTCGACTACGTGCTGCGCGCCGGCGTCACCTTCCGCTACAGCGAGGCCGGCCCCGAGGGCCTGCTCAAGGGCAAGCGCGCCATCGTCGTCGAGAGCCGCGGCGGCCTCTATAGCAGCGGCCCGGCCCAGGTCATGGATTCGCAGGAGCCGCATCTGCGCACGATGCTCGGTTTCGCGGGCATCACCAACGTCACCTTCATCCGCGCCGAGAAGCTGGGCTATGGCCCGGAGGCGCGCGAGGAGGCGATCCGCAGCGCCAATGCCGAACTCGCCCTCGTCGCCTGAGTCTCCCTTCAACGAAAAGCCCCGCATCGGGAAACCGATGCGGGGCTTTTTCATGCCTGCGTGGAAAACGGCTTACACCGACTCGCCGACCGCCTGCAGATAGAGGTCGAGAATCGCTTCCTCTTCCTTGCGCTCTTCGAGATCGCGCTTGCGCAGCGCCACGACCTTGCGCAGCACCTTGACGTCGTAGCCGTTGCCCTTGGCCTCGGCATAGACCTCCTTGATGTCGTCGGCGATCGTCTTCTTCTCTTCCTCGAGCCGCTCGATGCGCTCGACGATGCTCTTGAGCTGGTCGCCCTGAACCGGATCGTCCATCTGATAACCTTCTCGGATACGAAATTGGCCGGAAGCGTTCGCCCGGATCAGGCCTGCCCGTCAAGACCGAACTCGCCCTCGCCTCGCCGCCCTCAACAGTCCTGATGCCGCTGCGCGGGAATCCGCTCGGTCCGCATGGCGATGGTCCTCCAGAAACTGCGGCCGGATCCGTGGAGAGCGGATGACGGCGCCGCCACAGCGACCTACAACGGTTCAGGAGCAAGCCCGCTGCGGCGTGGCGGAAACGCAAGGGAGCCGCGTGGCGTGCCGCAATCCAATATCTCAATCGCAGCGATGCGCGCGACCGCCCGCGCGATCTTCGACACCGCCGTCGCCCGCGCCCATCCGGCCGGCTGCCTGCCACAGCATCTCCCCCCGCCACCTGCCACAGGACGCCTGATCCTGCTCGCCGCCGGCAAGGCCGCCGGCAGCATGACCGCGCTGGCCGAAGCGCATTATCTCGATCGGGGCTTTCCGCCCGAACGGCTTCTCGGCCATGCCGTCGCCCGGCACGGCTACACGGCGCCCACCCGGCATGTCCCAATGGTCGCGGCCGGCCACCCGGTACCCGACCAGGGCAGCATCGACAGCGCCGAGCGGGCGCTCGCGCTTGCCGCTTCCGCGACGGCGGACGACCTCGTGCTCGTCCTGCTCTCCGGCGGCGGCTCGGCCAACTGGGTCGCACCGGCCGGCGGGCTCGCGCTCGCCGAGAAGCAGGCGGTCAACAAGGCGCTTTTGCGCTCGGGCGCGCCGATCGGCGAGATGAACATCGTCCGCAAGCGGCTCTCGCGGATCAAGGGCGGCCGGCTCGCGCTCGCAGCCGCCCCGGCGCGGCTGCTGACGCTCGCGATCTCCGACGTGCCCGGCGACGAGCCGACCGCGATCGCCTCCGGCCCGACCGTGGCCGATCCCAGCACGACGGCCGAGGCCCGCGCCATCGTCGCCCGCTATGGGCTCAGCCTACCACCGGCCGCCCGCGCCCTGCTCGACGAGCCCGGAAACGAGACGCCGAAGCCCGGCCACCCGGCCTTCGCCAACACAGAATACCGGATCATCGCCCATCCGGCCGATGCGCTGGCTGCGGCACGCGCAGCAGCGGAGGCTGCCGGCTATGCCGTGCACGATCTTGGCGCCGATCTCGAGGGCGAGGCGCGCGAGGTCGCAGCCGCCCATGCCGATCTCGCCCGGCGCCTCAAGCGCGAGGGCCGGCGTGCCGCCCTCCTCTCCGGCGGCGAGCTCACCGTGACACTCCGCGGCTCGGGCCGGGGCGGCCCCAATCAGGAATATGCGCTGGCGCTCGCGATCGCCCTGGCCGGCGAGCCCGGCATCGTCGCGCTCGCCGGCGATACCGACGGCACCGATGGCGGCGGCGGCGAGGC
Source organism: Allobosea sp. FG18 (assembly GCF_057809495.1). Classification (NCBI taxonomy): domain Bacteria; kingdom Pseudomonadati; phylum Pseudomonadota; class Alphaproteobacteria; order Hyphomicrobiales; family Alloboseaceae; genus Allobosea; species Allobosea sp. FG18. The sequence goes on along the minus strand of NZ_JBMDKB010000016.1, from coordinate 30,852 downwards.
GACCGACCCGGCCGGCGCCCTGGTCGATCCCCAGACTTTGACCCGTGCCGCCGAGATCGGCCTTGATCCCGCCCGATCCCTCGCCGACAACGATTCGACCGGCTTCTTCGAAGCGCTCGGCGATTTGCTGCAGCCGGGACCGACCCTGACCAATGTCAACGACTGCCGCGTGATCCTGATCGAACCGTGAGAATGCCGGGCTCTCCTCGAACGGTCCTCCCCCTCGCCTTCTGCGCGGCCGCCTTCCTTGGAAGCGTGGCGCCGGCGAAGGCCGATCTGCGCATGTGCAACACCACCTCGAGCCGCATCGGCGTTGCGATCGGCTATCGCGATGCGCAAGGCTGGATCACCGAAGGCTGGTGGAACATCAGCCCGCGCGGCTGCGAGACGCTGCTGCGCGGCACGCTGGCAGCGCGCTTCTACTACGTTCATGCCGTCGATTACGACAAGGGCGGCGAATGGACCGGCAAATCGGTCATGTGCGTGCGCAACAAGGAATTCACGATCCGGGGCATTGAGGACTGCCTGGCCCGCGGCTACGACCGCGCCGGCTTCTTCGAGGTCGATACCGGCGAGCAGAAGAGCTGGACGATCCAGCTCACCGATACGAGCGGCGGCGCGGCTCCTCGGCCTTAACCAGCTTACGCCGGACGAAAATCTCGGCATAAGGTAGATAACCGACGCAGGGTCAGCCGGCCCTGCGGACAAGAAACGGAGGCGAGGCCCCGGCGACGGGCATACCTCGCTCCACAACGAGCGAAAGGGCGCGGCCGGAGCCATGTGGGCTCGCCGGTCGCAGGGGAAGAACAATGAAGCGCGAACGCCGGATCAAGATCATCGCCACCCTGGGCCCCGCCTCCTCGACCGAGGAGATGTGCGCAAAACTGTTCTCCGCTGGCGTCGACGTCTTCCGCATCAACATGAGCCATACCCAGCGTGAGACGCTGGCCGAGAAGGTCGCGATGCTGCGCGGACTGGAGAGCAAGTTCCGCCGCCCCGTCGGCATCCTCGCCGACCTGCAGGGTCCGAAGCTCCGCGTCGGCCAGTTCGGCGGCGACGGCGGCGTGATGCTGGAAAAGGATGCGCGATTTATACTCGATTCAAATCCCGCCTCTGGCGATACCAAGCGCGTCCACCTGCCCCACCCCGAAATCCTGAATGCGCTCGAGCCCGGCCACCACCTCATCCTCGACGACGGCAAGCTGCGCCTCGTCGTCGAGAAGGCTTCGCCGACGGAAGCCGTGACCAAGGTTCTGATCGGCGGGCGCCTGTCTTCGCGCAAGGGCGTGAGCCTGCCCGACACCACGATCGCCGTCTCCGCCATGACCGAGAAGGACCGCGCCGATGCCGAGGTCGCAGCCGAGGTCGGCGTCGACTGGATCGCGCTTTCCTTCGTGCAGCGACCCGAGGACATGGCGGAACTGCGCAAGATCGTGCGCGGCCGTGCGCTGGCGCTCGCCAAGATCGAGAAGCCGCAAGCCGTGGTCCGCATGGAGGAGATCATCGACGCATCCGACGCGATCATGGTCGCGCGCGGCGATCTCGGCGTCGAGATGCCGCTGGAGAAGGTGCCGGGCACGCAGAAGCGCCTGACCCGCATGGCCCGCCTCAAGGGCAAGCCCGTCGTGGTCGCCACCCAGATGCTGGAGAGCATGATCACGAGCCCGGTGCCGACCCGCGCCGAGGTCTCCGACGTCGCCACCGCCGTCTTCGAGGGCGCCGACGCCGTGATGCTCTCGGCCGAGAGCGCCGCCGGCCAGTATCCGGTCGAGGCGGTGACGATGATGAACAGCATCGCCGAGGAGGTCGAGAACGACGCGGTTTACCGCTCGATCCTCGAATCGCAGCGCAACGAACCGGAAGCCACCGGCGCCGACGCCATCGCCAAGGCCTCCCACGAGATCGCCGAGACGCTGAACCTCAAGGCGATCTGCGCCTGGACCTCCTCGGGCTCGACCGCCTTCCGCATCGCCCGCGAGCGTCCGAACTCGACGGTGATCGCGCTGACCCCGAACCGCGCCACGGCGCGGCGCCTGACGCTGGTCTGGGGCGTGCACGCGATCGTCACCAAGGATGCCAGCGACGCCGACGACATGGCCTTCCGCGCCTGCAAATTCGCGGTGCGCGAGCATTATGCCAAGATGGGCGACAGGATCATCGTGGTCGCGGGCGTGCCTTTCGGAACGCCGGGCGCGACCAACATGGTCCGCATCGCCTTCGTCGCGCAGGAGCATGTCGAGAAGGCTTGAAGGGCGAGGCCCAGAAGATCTGCTTACACCGTCATTCCGGACAAGCTGCGAAGCAGCGCTGATCCGGAATCCATCGTAGGGCGCTTCGCCTCATGATGGATTCCGGGTCAGACCCGGAATGACGGCGTGTTTCCGCACAAGGCGAGGCAACGCCGACTACGCCTTACGCGTCGCGGCCGTCGACATCCGTCTTCAGCGAATCGACCGCCTTCTTCACGGCGTCGAACTGCGGATAGATTTCCAGCGCCTTGCGGAAAGCCTTCATCGCGGCCTTGTCGTCGCCCTGCTGGCGCAGGATCATACCCAATCCCATCATGGCGCCGTAATGGCGCGGCTCGCGCTTCAGCGTCTCGCCGATATCGAGCATGGAGCGAATCGCATCGCCCATCAGGTAGAGCGCATTGGCGCGCTGGTTCCAGGCCTCGGCCCAGTCCGGCTGCAGGCTGATGACGCGATCGAGCAGTTCGATCGCGAGCTCGTTCTGCTTGTCCTTGAGCGCCTGCTGGGCACGGGTCATCAGCAGATCGGCCGTGTCGGAACCCGAACGGGCCCAGCGCCGCTGGATCAACCGCGCGACGCCCTCAGCCTCCTCCTGCGTGGCGGCATCGTGCAGGCGCTGGAACAGCCGCTCCAGCGTCGCCGCCGGACTGCGCTGTGGCGTATTGGGCGTGACCGGATTATCCGCCTTGTCGTCAGGCGCCACAGTGCCGGGCCGCGACGGCGGCACGGGCTGGGCAAAGGCCGTGCTCGCCGCGAACGGACTGGCCAGAGCCAACAGCAGCGCGACAGCAACGGGCGTGATGCGAGAGCGGATCATGCCCGCAACTCTAGCCGGAGCAGCCGCATCGTCAAATCACAGCCGGGCGAGCGCGCAACGCAAAGAGCGGGCACGCCACCGGCGCCCCGCTCTTCAAAATCCCAACCGAGGCAACCGCGCGGCAGAAGCCGCGCGACGTCTCAGCCCTGACGCGCCTTGAAGCGCTTCTGGACCTTGTTGATGATATAGACACGGCCCTTGCGGCGCACGAGCTGGTTGTCGCGATGGCGCGCACGCAGCGACTTCAGCGAATTACGGATCTTCATCGTCTCAACTCCATCGGCCCGCCCTTGCGAGATGGGCCGGTCAAAAACCTTCAGCCTGCGACGCGAACCACGAAGGTCCTCACCGCCCATGCAATGGTGCGACTGATGCGATGCCGGCTGTATACGGATTTTTGCGCGGACCGCAAGAGCGATCGCCATCATTGCCTTGCAAAAGCCCGACTGGGACCGCTTTGACAAGACTCACCCGGCCACCATGGCTGGACAATCGAAGGAACCGACCATGCGCCTCTCCTCCCTTGCCCTCGTCGCTACCGCCCTCATGCTCGGCGCCTGCGGCAACACCGTCGAGCAGCGCATCGGCGGCGCGGCCGTCGGCGCCGGCACGGGCGCCGTGGTCGCAGGACCGGTCGGCGCCGTCGTGGGTGGCGCTGTCGGCGCGGTATCCGGCCCGTCGGTCGCGCGCGCCACGCGTCGCGCCACGCGCTGATCCGACGCAGCCCTCGTCGCAGGCGGGCTGGCGCCCGCTTGCGGCGGCCCCCGCATCCTGCACGACCTCGGGCAGGCGCTCCGCATTCATGGCATCGCGACCCGCGCCGGCCGAGGCCCGCCAGAGGCCAATCACAACAATTCGATGACTTCGCGATTTTGAGGGTTGCCAAGACAAAACGGACCGGCTATCTCCCCCGTCATCAGGCCGGACGCAACGCGTCATGACGCTCTGAGACGCGCCCGTAGCTCAGCTGGATAGAGCATCAGACTACGAATCTGAGGGTCAGAGGTTCGAATCCTTTCGGGCGCGCCATTATCATCAATCAATTCAATTGATCAGATTGAACCCCGAGACAGGCTCGGGGTTTTTTCGTTTCGGGGAACGGCAAAAGGCGCTTTGCCCTCAGCAACGACGGCGCGCATCGACACCCCCGTCGCCTTGGCATGCCTCGCACCTCACGCCCGAGGCGCGGCCACGCCCGCTGTATGTTTCGCGGACCTTTCCCGAGCACCGGCCAAAGCCAAGCGCAGTCCCGCCATTTCACCATGGCCGGCCTGGCGCTTTTGCGTGTTGGAGAGCGCTGCCGCCTGTGATTACCTCGGCAGCAACCGGGGAGGGAACGGATGCCACGCCGCATCGCATTTGGTGGTTTTCTGCACGAAACCAATACCTTCGCGCCCAGCAAAGCGGGGATGGAAGCCTTCCTGCAAGGCGGTGGCTGGCCGCCGCTGGCGCGGGGCGAGGCGATCTTTGCAGCGGTGAAGGATGTCAATGTCAGCGCCGCCGGCTTCGTCGACAGTACCCGTGGCCGGGATTGGGAGCTCGTGCCGACGCTCTGGTGCGCGGCCAGCCCCTCCGCCCATGTCACGGCCGAGGCCTTCGAGGCCCTCGCGGGCGAACTGGTGGAGCGCATCGCCGCGGCGCTGCCGCTCGACGGCGTCTATCTCGACCTGCACGGCGCCATGGTCACCGAGAATCACGATGACGGCGAAGGCGAGTTGCTGCGGCGGGTCCGCGTCGCGGTCGGGCCGGATGTTCCGCTGGTCGTGAGCCTCGACCTGCACGGCAATGTCACGCCGCTGATGATGGCGATGGCCGACGCGCTCGTCGCCTTCCGCACCTACCCCCATGTCGACATGGCGCTGACCGGCCGCCGCTCCGCCGAGGTTTTGGCGCATCTCTTCGAGACGGGGGCTCGCCCGGCCAAGGCCTTCCGCCAGGTTCCCTACCTCATTCCCATCGCCTGGCAGGCGACGGCGATGGAGCCCTGCCGCACCATCTATGCCGAGTTGGCCGCGCTCGAAGGCGAGGCGGTCCCGACCCTGTCCTTCCTGCCCGGCTTCCCGGCCGCGGATTTCCCCGATTGCGGCGCGACCGTCCTTGCCTATGGCGCGACGCAGGCCGATGCCGACCGTGCAGCCGATGCCGTCCTTGCCCGGGTCATGGCCAGCGAGGCCGCGTTCAAGGGCCGGGTCTTCTCGCCCGAGGACGGCGTGGCGGAGGCGATGCGGCTCGCCGGGACCGCGACGAAGCCGGTCGTCATCTCCGACACTCAGGACAACCCCGGCGCCGGCGGCGATTCCGATACGATGGGCATGGCGCATGCACTGGTGCAGGGAGGCGCCGCGCGTGCGGCCATCGGCGTCATCGTAGACCCCGCGGCTGCCGCTGCCGCCCATGCCGCTGGCGAAGGCGCGACGATCTCGCTGTCGCTCGGCGCAAAGTCGGGCATCCCCGGCGACCGGCCGCTGACCGGCGCGTTTCTGGTCGAGACGCTGTCGGACGGGTGTTTTGTCGCGCCGGGTCCGTTCTACGGGGGCTCGCGCATGAATCTGGGCCCCAGCGCCTGCCTGCGCATCGGCGATGTCCGCATCGTCGTCGGCTCGCGCAAGGCGCAGATGGCCGATCAGGCCATGTATCGTCAGGTCGGCATCGAGCCGACCGAGCAGGCCATCCTCGTCAACAAGAGCTCGGTGCATTTCCGCGCCGATTTTGAACCGATCGCGGAGACGATCCTCGTCTGCGCCGCGCCGGGGCCGATGCCGGTCGACCCCGCCGCCCTGCCCTGGCGCCGGCTGCGTCCGGGCCTGCGCACCTCGCCCCTCGGCCAGCCCTTCGCCTGAACCATCCGATCCCTGGAGTCGTCATGCCCGCCCTGCCTGAGATCCTGTCCTTCACGGACGAACTCGTCGCCATCCGTCGCGATCTCCATGCCCATCCCGAGATCGGCTTCGAGGAGGTCAGGACCTCGAACATCGTTGCGGAGAAGCTCGCCGCGTGGGGCATCGAGGTTCATCGCGGCATCGGCAAGACCGGCCTGGTCGGCATCCTCCACGGCACCGGCGGGCCCGGCCGGCGCATCGGCCTGCGTGCCGACATGGATGCGCTGCCGATCCAGGAAATCACCAATCTGCCCTGGCGCTCGACCGTCGCGGGCAAGATGCACGCCTGCGGTCATGACGGGCACACGACCATGCTGCTCGGCGCGGCCCGCTATCTCTCGGAGAATCGCGGCTTCAAGGGCACGGCGGTCTTCGTCTTCCAGCCGGCCGAGGAAGGGCTTGGCGGCGCGCGCAGCATGATCGCCGAGAAGCTGTTCGAGCGTTTTCCCTGCGACGAGATCTACGGCTTGCACAACTCGCCCGATCTCGATCCCGGCCAGATCTCGATCTTCCCCGGCCCGGCCATGGCCGGCGCCGATTTCTTCGACATCAAGATCACCGGCCGCGGCAGCCACGGCGCGATGCCGCATATGGGGCGCGATCCGATCGTGGTCGCGATGAGCCTCGCCAATGCGCTGCAGACCATCGTCAGCCGTAACGCCGACCCGCGCGAGGCCGCCGTACTCTCGATTACGCAGATCCATGCCGGCTCGGCCTATAACGTGATCCCCGAGGAGGCCGTGCTCGCCGGCACGATCCGGACCTTCTCGCCCGAGATCGGCGCGCTGGTCCGCGAGCGCATGCGCGAGATCGCGGCCGGCACGGCGGCGAGCTTCGGCGTCACCATCGAGGTCGACATCCGCAACATCTTCAACGTGCTGGTCAATCATGAGGCGCAGACCGACGCCGTTCTCGCCGTCGCCGCCGAGATCGTCGGCGCCGAGGGCGTGCTGACCGACGGCAAGCCATTGATGGGCAGCGAGGATTTCGCCGATATGCTGCGCGTCGTGCCCGGCGCCTATGCCTGGGTGGGCCATGCCGGCACCGTGCCGGTGCACAACCCGGCCTATGTCCTCGACGACGGCATCCTGCCGGTCGGCGCCAGCCTGCTGGCCCGGCTCGTCGAAACCCGCGCCGCCGCCTGAGGCCGATACGATGGACCTCGCCAGCCTGCCGCTCGACACAGAGGCCCTGCTCGCGGGCCTGCGCCCCTGGATCGAGTGCGAGAGCCCGACCTTCGACACCGCTGCCGTCAACCGGATGATGGACCTCGCTGCGGCCGATACGGCGGCTGCCGGCGCTGCGATCACCCGCATCCCCGGGCCGAAGGGGCTCGGCGACTGCGTGCGTGCCGCCTTTCCGCATCCGCGCCAGGGTGAGCCCGGCATCCTCGTGATGTCGCATCTCGACACGGTGCATCCCGTCGGGACGCTGGCGAAGCTGCCTTTCCGCCGCGACGGCTCGCGCTGCTACGGGCCGGGTATCCTCGACATGAAAGGCGGAGCCTATGCCGGCCTGCAGGCCATCATCGCCCTGGCGAAGGCCGGCGTCGCAACGCCGCTGCCGGTCACGGTGCTCTATACCTCCGACGAGGAGATCGGCAGCCCCGGCACACGCGAACTGATCATGGAGGAGGCGCGCCGTCACCGCTATGTGCTGGTGCCGGAACCCGGCCAGCCGGGCGACGGCGTCGTCACCGGGCGCTATGCCATCGCCCGCTTCAACCTCTCGGCCGAGGGCCGGCCGAGCCATGCCGGCTCGCGATTGAAGGACGGACGCTCCGCCATCAGCATGATGGCGCGGCAGTTGCTCGCCATCGAGGCTATGACCGATGACGACTGCACCTTCTCGGTCGGCGTGATCCAGGGCGGCCAGTGGGTGAACTGCGTGCCGACATCGTGTCGGGGCGAGGCGCTCAGCATGGCCAAGCGCCAGCAGGACCTCGATCGTGGCGTCGAGCGCATGCTGGCTTTGTCACAGCGAGAAGCCGACGGCACCGGTTTCACAGTCGAGCGCGGCGTCACCCGCCCGGTCTGGGAGCCCGACGAGGGCACGATGGCGCTCTACCGGCAGGCGCGCGGCATCGCCGCGGAACTCGGTTGGGACCTTGGCCATGCCTCGGCCGGTGGCGGCTCCGACGCCAATTTCACCGGTGCGGCTGGTATTCCCTCGCTCGACGGCCTCGGTTTGCTCGGCGCCGGCTATCACACGCTGGAAGAGCATATCGAAGTGGACAGCCTGGTTCGGCGCACCCGGCTGATCGCCGGGTTGCTTGCTCGGCTTGCGGACTGAAAGGCCGGACCGCGGGAGCAGCGCCGTCGCGCTGCCCCGTACGCGCAACCTCGGCGGCCTCCGCTTTATCTGCAACGGCATGACGAGCCGCTTCAACCCGCATCCGGGCGTGCCGCCGATCGCGCCCGGCAAGCGCCGCACATCGCCATCGGCGCGCCCACCCGCTATGCGATGGCATCGCATGGCAGGGCGATCGCCGTTTGAGATTCCCTCCGAAACGGACAAGAACATGTTCAAACGCGGCGGATAGCGGTTCGCCTGAAGAAAAAGCGATAAAACGGCAACAAGGAGCGCTCCGGCATTTGGCAAGCCGCGGAAGCGCTCCACGCCGGGTTCGGCGGGGGGGGGGGGGACATGTTCCTGAGCGTATTTGACGTCTTCAAAATCGGCATCGGCCCGTCATCCTCGCATACGATGGGACCGATGACCGCGGCAGGGCATTTCCTCGAGCTGCTGCGCCAGGCCCCGTCGCGCGACCGGGCCGCGGCCGTGAAGGCGACGCTCTATGGCTCGCTCGCCTTCACCGGAAAGGGCCATGCCACCGATCGGGCCGTGGCGCTCGGCCTGCTCGGCTGGACGCCGGCCGCCTTCGATTTCGACGCAGCCGAACGCCAGCTGGAAGAGCTCGGCCGCAGCCACCTGCTGCGCCACGACGGCCTGCCGCCGCTGGCCTTCGATCCCGCGAGCGACATCGTCTTCGACTACGGGCCTCCCCTGCCCGGCCATGCCAACGGGCTCGTCTTCAGCGCCTGTGATTCAGCCGGGACGGAACTCCTGTCCGAGACTTATTATTCGATCGGCGGCGGCTTCGTGGTGACGGCGCAGGAGCGCGAGGCGCCGGCCGCGGCGACCGAGGCAGCCTCCTGGCCCTACCCGTTCGCCAATGCGGCGACGATGCTGCGCATGGCCAGGGAAAGCGGGCTCTCCATCGCGGAGATGAAGCGCGCCAACGAAATCCATCGCCTGTCGCCGGACGAGGTCGATCGCGGTCTCGCCCGGCTCTGGTCGGTGATGAACGACTGCATCGAACGCGGCATGAGCCAGGAGGGGGAGTTGCCCGGCGGCCTGCGCGTGCGCCGCCGGGCGGCGCGGATTTACCAGCAACTGACCGCCGAGAAGCTGGCCAATCGCGCGCAGCCGCATGCCTCGACGGACTGGCTCAGCGTCTATGCGATGGCGGTGAACGAGGAGAACGCGGCCGGCGGCCGGGTGGTGACCTCGCCGACCAACGGAGCGGCCGGGGTCGTTCCGGCGGTGCTGCGCTATTATCTCGACCATTGCGTTGGCGCCGAGCCCGGGAAGGTCGCCGATTTCCTGCTGACGGCCGCCGCGATCGGCGGCCTCATCAAGCACAATGCCTCGATCTCCGGGGCCGAGGCCGGGTGCCAGGGCGAGGTCGGTTCCGCCGCCGCGATGGCTGCGGCCGGGCTCTGCGCCGTTCTCGGCGGCTCGCCCGCCCAGATCGAGAACGCCGCCGAGATCGCGCTGGAGCACCATCTCGGCATGACCTGCGACCCCGCGGCGGGGCTGGTCCAGGTACCCTGCATCGAGCGCAACGGCATCGGTGCGATCAAGGCGGTAGCGGCCGCGTCGCTGGCGCTGCGCGGCGACGGCTCGCATTTCATGCCGCTGGACAATTGCATCGAGGCGATGCGCCAGACCGGCGAAGCCATGAACGAGCGCTTCAAGGAAACCAGCCTCGGGGGGCTCGCCGTCAACCTGCCGGAATGCTGAGCCCTCCCCTTCGATTTTTGCATGATGAGCTGGGCGCGCGTTGGGTAGGTTGAACGCATAGCCTGCAAGGATCGGATCGATGATCGTGGATGACTTCCGCTCGGATACGGTGACGCGCCCCGGCGAAGGGATGCGCGCCGCCATGGCCGCGGCCGAGGTCGGCGATGCCGTCTATGACGATTGCCCGACGACCAAGCGGCTGGAAGCGATGACCGCCGAGCGGCTCGGCAAGGAAGCGGCGCTCTTCTTCCCCACCGGCACGCAGGCCAATCTCGCGGGGCTGATGGCCCATTGCGAGCGCGGCGAGGAATACATCGTTGGCCAGATGGCCCACACTTATCGATTGGAGGGCGGCGGCGCGGCCGTGCTCGGGTCGATCCAGCCGCAACCCCTCCCCAACGAGCCGGATGGCACGATCGCACTCGACGCCATCGCCAACGCGATCAAGCCGAACGATTTCCATTTCGCGATGACGCGGCTCTTGGCGCTGGAGAACACCTTCAACGGCCTCGTCCTGCCCGATTCCTATCTGGAAGCCGCCACCGGGCTCGCCCGCTCACGCGGCCTTGCAACCCATCTCGACGGTGCCCGCCTGATGAACGCGGCCGCGGCCAGCAACCGGGACGCCGCCTGGATCGCCGGACAGTTCGACACGGTCTCGCTCTGCCTCTCCAAGGGCCTCGGCGCACCGGTCGGCTCCATCCTCGTCGGGCCGAAGGCGTTCATCGAAAAAGCCCGCCGCATCCGGAAGATGCTGGGCGGTGGCATGCGCCAGACCGGCGTGATCGCGGCCGCTGCGATCTACGCGCTGGAGCACAACGTCGCCAGGCTCGGCGAGGATCATCGGCGGGCCGCAGCGCTCGCAGAGGTCCTGGGACGTTTCCCTGAGCTCGGCGCGGGGCCGGCGCGTACGAACATGGTGTTCATGGCGCCGAAGGCGTTCGATACCGCAGCCTTCGCCGCATTCCTGCGCGAGCGTGGCATCGCCGTCAGCGGGCGCTACGGCACGTTGCGCTGGGTGACCCATCTCGATGTTGACGACGCCTCCGTCGCGCGCGTCGCCGAAACCTGCGAGCGCTTCTTCGACGGGCAGCAGGCGCCAGCCGCGAAGGCCCGGGCCTGATACGCAAAAGCGCGGAAGCGGCGGCTACGCTGACATTGCCGGTTCTCTCCGGCTCGCACGCAGAAGCGCCAGAACGAAGACGAGCGACAGTAGAAGCACGATCGTCGGCGCCGGCGCGCTGTCGAGGAAGAACGAGAGATAGACGCCCAGCAACGAGCCGCTCACGGCGATGGCGACCGATGCCAGGAGCATCGTGGCGAAGCGGCGGGTCAGCAGGAAGGCGATGGCGCCGGGCGCGATCAGCATGGCGATGGCGAGGATGATGCCGACGGCCTGCAGCGCGCCGACGATCGTCAGCGAGATCAGCCCGAGCAGGCCGTAATGCAGCAGCTTGACCCGCAGGCCGATCGCCTGCGCCTGCGCCGGGTCGAAGGCGTGCAGCAGGAAATCCTTCCACTTGACGGCGATCACTGCCGCCGTGAACGCGGCGATCGCTGCCGCTCCGGAAATATCCGCCCCGGACACGCCGAGCATGTCGCCGAAGAGGATGTGGTCGAGATGCACGTCGGACTGGATCTTCACGTAGAGCACGAGGCCGAGCCCGAACATGCCCGAGAAGACCACGCCCATCACCGTATCCTGCTTGATCCGACTGTTGTCCTTCAGGAAGCCGGTGGCGGTGGCGCAGATCATGCCCGCCACGAAAGCGCCGATGGCATAGGGAAAGCCGAGGATATAGGCGAGGACCACGCCGGGAAACACGGCATGGCTGATCGCATCGCCCATCAGCGACCAGCCCTTGAGCACCAGGAAGCAGGACAGGAGCGCCATCGGCACCGGGACGATCGCCGAGATCACCAGCGCATTGACCATGAAGTCGAACCGGAAGGGCGACAGCAGCGTCTCGATCAGGATCATCAGCCGGCCTCCAGCTCGCAGGCGGCGCGGCGGCGGGCGGCCAGCAGGCCGTGCTTGGGCGCGAGGAAGAAGGCGGTGAGGAAGATCGCCGTCTGCAGCACGACAATGATGCCGCCGGTGGCGCCGTCGAGAAAATAGCTGACATAGGCGCCGGTGAAGCTCGTCAGCACGCCGATCGCGACCGCGATCATCAGGAGCCGCGGGAAGCGGTCGGTCAGCAGATAGGCGGTGGCGCCGGGCGTCACCACCATGCAGATGACGAGGAAGGCGCCGACCGTTTGCAGCGCCGCGACCGTCGAGGCCGAGAGCAGGGTGAAGAACATCAGCTTCAGCGCCGTCGGGTTGAGGCCGATCGAGCGCGCATGACTCTCGTCGAAGAAGGTGACCATCAGGTCCTTCCACTTGACGAGCAGGATGGCGAGCGAGACGAAGCCGATGGCCGCAAGCTGGATCGTATCGGCCGGGGTGATGGCGAGCACGTTGCCGAGCACGATCGTCTGGATGTTCACCGAGGTCGGCGACAGCGACACCATGAACAGGCCGAGCCCGAAGAAGCTGGAGAAGATCAGGCCGATGATCGCGTCTTCCTTCAGCCGGGTCCGCTGGTTCAGGAAGAGCATCGCGCCGGCCGCGAGCCCGCCGGAGAAGAAGGCGCCGACCGAAAAGGGCAGCCCCAGCATATAGGCACCGGCCACGCCCGGCACGATCGCATGCGAGAGTGCGTCGCCGATCAGCGACCAGCCCTTCAGCATCAGATAGCAGGACAGGAAAGCGCAGACGCCGCCAACGAGGGCAGAGACCCACATCGCATTGCGCATGTAGCCATAGGCGAACGGCTCCAGCAGAACGGCGATCATTCCCGCTCTCCGTCGACGGCCTCGGCCTCCCGGCGGGACGCCTTGCCCTCGCGCAGGATCAGTGGTCGCTCGTCGTCGGTGAACACGCCGACCGGCGCCTGCCCGCCGCGGCCGGGCTCGTTCAGCACGAAATGACGCAGAACGCCGCCGAAGGCGCGCTGCAGGTTTTCCTGCGTGAAGGTCTCCGCCGTCGGGCCATGGGCCAGCACCGTTCCCTTGATCAGGATGGTGCGGTCGCAGAACTCCGGCACCGAGCCGAGATTATGCGTGGAGACCAGCATGACCCGGCCCTCGGCCCTCAGCTCGCGCAGCAAGGCGATGATCTGATCCTCGGTCTTGACGTCGACCCCGGTGAAGGGCTCGTCGAGCAGAATGACCCGGCTGTCCTGGGCCAGAGCGCGCGCGAGGAAGACGCGCTTCTTCTGCCCGCCCGAGAGCTCCCCGATCTGGCGCTTGCGAAAGGCACCCATGTCGACGCGATCAAGCGCCACGGCGACAGCCTCGTGATCGGCAGCCTTCGCGATGCGCATCATGCCCATATGGCCGTAGCGGCCCATCATCACGACGTCCTCGACCAGGACGGGGAAGGTCCAGTCGACCTCTTCGGCCTGCGGCACATAGGCGATGAGGTTGCGGCGCAGCGCCTCGCGCACCGTCATGCCGAGGATGCGGATGTCGCCCTTCGCAAGGCGCACGAAACCCATGATCGCCTTGAACAGCGTCGACTTGCCGGAGCCGTTGACGCCGACGAGCGCAGCGATCGTGCCGGTCGGGATGCGGAAGCTCGCATCCCGGAGGGCGGTATGGCCGTTGCGATAGGTCACCGTCGCATCGGTCACCACGATGCCCGCCCCCTGCTCAGCAGCGGGCGGAAGCGAGCGATCGTCGACGGGAGCGTTCACCGCGTCAGGCCCTTCGCGATCGTGTCCGCCGTGACCTTGAGCAGATCGATATAAGTCGGGACCGGGCCGTCCGTCTCGCTCAGCGAATCCACGTAGAGCACGCCGCCATAGTTGGCGCCGGTTTCGCGCGCGACCTGCTGGGCCGGCTTCTCGGAGATCGTGCTCTCGGAGAAGACCACGGTGATCTTGTTCTTCCTGACAGCATCGATGACCTTCCGGACCTGCTGCGGCGTGCCTTGCTGATCAGCATTGATGGGCCAGAGATAGAGCTCCTTCAATCCGAAATCGCGCGCCAGATAGGAGAAGGCGCCCTCGCTGGAGACGAGCCAGCGCTTCTCCGCCGGGACGGCGGCGAGCTCCGCCTTGATCGGCTCGATGACCGCCTTGATACGGGCCTTGTAAGCCTCGGCATTAGCCTTGTAGGCCTCGGCGTTCTTCGGGTCGTGCCTGGCGAAGGCGTCGCGGATGTTGTCGACATAGATCAGCGCCACTGCCGGCGACATCCAGGCATGCGGGTTGGGCTTGCCCTTGTAAGGACCCTCGCTGATCCCCATCGGCTCGACGCCCTGCGAGACGACCACGCTCGGGACATTCCTGAGGTTCCGGAAGAATTTCTCGAACCACAATTCGAGATTGAGGCCGTTCCAGAGGATGAGCTGCGCGCCCTGCGCACGCTGAATGTCGCCCGGCGTCGGCTGGTAGTTGTGGATCTCGGCGCCCGGCTTGGTGATCGACTCGACCACGGCGACGTCGCCGGCGACGTTGCGCGCGATATCGGCGATCACCGTGAAGGTCGTGACGGCCTTGAACTTCCCCTGCGCCGCAGCGGGCGCCGAGCCGCATGCGACGACGAAAGCGGCGCCCAACAAACCGATGAGAGCCGACCTGCGCGAACCGAGGGTCATGAGGCTTCCTTATTGATAATGAATTGCAAAAGCACCTCATTGCTAACCCGAAGCCTGCATGCTTTGCAAGTGCGATTGATTGGCAATTAGAGGCCCTGTCGGTCGTCCCGCTCACGCGGCCGCACAACGACTGAGGAGTTGAGAACGCTGACGTTCATAGGCAACGCTTCGTAGCCGCGAGCGATCAGCTGTCGGCCCAGTCGCGCCACGGTCGACAGGGCCGGCACGATTGGAAATCATGCTCCCCTCAAGATCGGGGGGCATGTCACCCCTTTATCCTGCGACTTCACGATGGGATGTCCGGCTTCTTGGATACCGACGAGTGGCTGAGGAGCCTGAGCGCGCTCGGCGGCCCGTGCAAAATGAATGACAAGTTCAGCGACTCCGATGCGCCCGTTTCATCCTTTATTTCCGCTGTTCTTGCGTTCGCTTGGCGAACGACCCGGACTTAAGCTTTAGGAAAGTGCTCTGCCCAATCGTCCGTTCGATAACCGGGACGAAGCAAATGCCCCCTAAAGCTCTGGAATCTGAGAAATCAGTGGGTTTTGAAGCCAGTGACGCGAAGCCGGATCAGGCTTCGGCTGCGGTTCGCGAGGCGGTTTCTCCAGCCGCCTCTGCCAACGGCCCGGAACCTCAGGACGCGCGCGCCCTGCAGAGCAGGCTGAAACGATATGTCGACGGCGGCGAGCCCAAGCCGGAGGCCGAAAGCATGACACCGCAACCGACCAGGCGGTCTTTGCTGACGCCTGGCGTCCGGCGGGCGGGCAAGGTTCTGCTGGGGGCGGCCGTTGTCGCCGTTTTTGGGCTGGTGCCGTTGCGCACGCTGCTTCAGACATCCAGCGTCGAGGCCGTCGTCAATGCACGGCTCATGACGCTGCGCTCGCCCATCGCGGGTGAGGTCGTCGCATCGACGACGGACCTGGCTGCGTCCGATGCTCTTGCGCAAGGCTCGACCTTGCTCCGCATCGTCAATCCGCGAGCGGATCGCGGCCGGCTCGATGAGTTGGAGCAGACTCTTGGCAGGCTGGCGAGCCAGCGGGCGACGTTGAGCAGCAAGCTCGCCAGCGCGCAGACCGCCGAGGCCGATCTCGACCGGCAGGCCGAGGCGTTCAGGCTGGGCAGGATCGAGCAGTTGACCGCTCGCGCGGCCGAGCTCGAAAGCCAAATCACCGTCGCCATCGCCAGGCGCGAGGAGGCGGCGGCTGCCTATGCCCGGGCCGAGACATTGGCGCGGACCGGGAACGTCACGGCTGCGGAGTTCGACCGCCTGTCGCGCGAGGTCACGATCGCGAAGGGGATCGAAACCTCGACGCGCCATCGGCTTACGGCCGCGACCGTCGAGCTTGCAGCGGCGCGCAACCGGATCTTCCTCGGCGACAGCTACAACGACCGGCCGAGCTCGGTGCAGCGCGGCGACGAGATGCGCCAGCGCATCGCCGATCTCAGCTCGGAACTGGCGGGCCTCGACGCGGAAGCGAAACAGCTGGAAGCCGCGCTCGCCACGACGCGTGCGCGCTATCAGGCCCAGTCGGACGTCGCCATGACGCTTCCGGTGACCGGGCGCATCTGGGAGGCCATGGTCTCTCCCGGCGAGCAGGTTCGCGTCGGCCAGGATCTCGCCCGGTTGATCGATTGCTCGACGGCGGTCGTGACGGCGAATGTCACGGAGTCCGTCTATAATCGCCTCTCGGTCGGCAGCTCAGCCCGCTTCGTTCCGGCCGATGGCGGCAGTGACCTGCAAGGGAAGGTCGTCAACCTGACCGGCCGTGCCACTGCGGCGGCTAATCTCGCGATCGAACCTGCCGCCCTGAGCAAGGAACCCTACCGGGTCACGGTTTCCGTGCCTGATCTCGGCACCGGACAGGTCTGCGCCGTGGGACGCACCGGCCGCGTCGTGTTCGGCGAACAGGCCTCGGCGCCGTGACGCACGATCTCCTGACCGCACTGGCGCCGGGCCTCGCTGCGGCCGGGCTTGCCGTCATGCTCACCCCGTTGCTGAGGCATGATCGGACACCCGCGCGCATGCTGATGGTTGGCGTCGGGCTGCTGCTGCTGCTGCGTTATTTCCACTGGCGCGTGACGTCGACCCTGCCGCCGGTCGGCTGGACGGCCGATTTTGCGGCTGGCAGCATTTTCCTGGTCGCGGAAGCGGCGTCGCTGTCGGCGGCGATCCTGGCCTCGATCTTCCTGTGCCGGACACGGAACCGCTCGCCCGAGGTCGAGGCGAACAAGGCCTGGCTCGCAAGCCTGGAGCCGCCGCTGGTCGATGTCCTGATCTGCACCTACAACGAGGAAGAGGCCATCCTCGAGCGCACCATCATCGGCGCAACCGGGATGAACCACGGCAATTATCGCGTCTGGGTGCTCGACGACGGCCGCCGCCCCTGGCTCGAGGAACTGTCGCAGCGCTTGGGCTGCCGCTATCTGACCCGGCCGGACAACAGCCATGCCAAGGCCGGCAACATCAATCATGCTCTGGCGCATCTGGCGACCCTGCCGGATCCTCCTGCGTTCATCTCGATCCTGGACGCGGATTTCGTCCCGCTCCCGGATTTCCTCCCGCGAGCGCTGTGCCTGTTCCGGGATCCGGGCGTCGGCCTGGTGCAGACGCCGCAGCATTTCATCAATCCCGACCCGATCCAGACCAATCTCGCCGCCGCCCATGTCTGGCCGGACGAGCAGCGCTTCTTCTTCGATGTCGTGCTGGCCTCGAAGGATGCCTGGGGCGCGGCGTTCTGCTGCGGCACCTCTTCCGTCATCCGCTTCGAGCCGCTGATGCGGATCGGCGGCTTTCCGACCGATTCCGTCACGGAAGACTATCTGCTGACGCTGCGGCTGAAGGAAACGGGCTTCACCACCGCCTATCTGAACGAGCCGCTCACGCTCGGGCTCGCCCCCGAAGGCCTCAAGGAATACATCACGCAGCGCGGCCGCTGGTGCCTGGGCTTCATGCAGATCACGCGTGGGCGCAGCGGCCCGTTCTCGCGCACATCGAGCCTCACCTTCATCGATCGCCTGTCTCTGGTGGACACCTTCCTCAACTGGACCGCCGTCTACATCGCGAAGCTGCTCGGGCTGCTCGTCCCGATCGGCTACCTGCTGTTCGGCATCCATACCGTCGATGCCAATCTCTACGACCTGCTCGGTTATTTCCTGCCGTTCTTCCTGTGGCACTCGGTCACGATGAGCTGGATCTCGCGCGGCCGCTCGCTGGTCTTCATGACCGACGTGTCCCAGTTCATCGCAGCTCCAGCGATTCTGAAAGCGGTCTTCACCGGGCTTCTGCGGCCGCGGAACCAGAAGTTCAAGGTCACCGCCAAAGGTGGCGACCGGGGCCAGCGCTTCATCGAATGGCCGCTCGTGAAGATCTACGGCAGCATCATTCTCCTCACCCTGGCCGGGCTGGTCTATGCCTTCGCGATCCATGTGCGCGGCGACAGCCTGACTTCGGGCGGCCTGGCCTTCGCCTGGAGCTGGTATAACCTGATTGTCCTCATCATCGTCTGCTTCGTCTACATCGAACAGCCACGCCGCCGCAAGGCGGAGCGCTTCGCGACCGACGAGGCGATCATGCTCGAATGTGCCGGGCAAAGCCTGATCCTGCGGCTGACGGACATTTCCATCACTGGGGCTGGGCTGCGCGGCGAACCTCCTGCGCCGCTGGGCACGGCCGTCATCTGCACGATCGGCGGGCGCGCGGTCCGCGGCACGATCGTGCGCAAGCTGGCGGACGGTTTCGCGATCAAGTTCGACGAGGAGCTGAAGACGCGCATCGAGATGATCCGCGGCTTCTACGCCGGCAACTATGTCAAAGCCTTTGCGCAGGTCGCGACATTGGGCGTGACCACCGCCGTCGTGCGCCGGCTCTTCGACTGAAGCGACCCCAAAAGTGGAGCGTGGCAGAGCGATCGGTCGCGGCTGTCGGTATTCTCAACGCCCGCGAAAGTGACGCATGTCCCGAGCGCGAACGACATCAGTCCAGAAGCGTTCGAGCGCGCTTCGGCGTGATGCTCGGCTTTGACCACGAAACCGGGAACCGTCCAGATAGGTCGGCGGTGTCTAACGGACCGGGCGCGGTCCCGCGTGACGGGACGCATTCAAGCCGCGATCTCGCGAACGCCCTGCGTCGCTTCCTCAGCAAACCGACGGTATGGGGCGTGCACATGGGTTGGCACGTCGATAATCGACCCATCGACAATCGAGCAGGCTTACGTTGCGATTGGGTGGCCGAATCTAGGCGATCTGCGGAATCATCCAAACAAGGAAGCCTTCAACGCTGCCCTAGCCGCACACGTGGCCGAGGGCCAAGCGGGCGCTGATCGTGCCGGACAAGGCGCAGCGCGTCCACCGATTCCACGCCAATACGCTGCACGCGCTGGCCGAACATGCTGACGGCGGCCGGCCTCATCCATCCCGAAGAGCTCGGCCCACGCCGTCTCGTGCGCCGCGTCAGCGCCACCGAGATTCGCCTGTTCTCCGATCTGCACGTCTTCCTGCAGCCGTGCGAATTGCGGACCGGGCTCTGCGAGCACACCTTCCATCGCCGCAACGGGGACGTCGCCCGCACCGACAGCTTCGACAGATTGTCGTGAGTGCATTCCCGCCGGGACAATGATGGAAGCCGGACACGCAACGCAGGCGCGCAATAAGACCGTAGCGTTTTCGGAGGAATGTGCCCAGTATCGATCCAGCTATGAATAGCTCGCCCTGTACCTTCCGATTGAACGGGGCGAACAATGGCTAAGGGGTGAACAAATGTCTGAGCAGTCTCGGATGGCGCATGCGCAGCGGTTCTCCTCGGCCTTGCGCCTTTCCTCCACAACGCTCGCGGCGCTCCTCATCTTCGGCCTCGGCGCGGGCGCCCTCGCCCAGCAGCCGGCGCCCACCGCCGTTCCCGTCGGCACCGTGATCGCCGAGAAGCGCGCCATCACCCAGACCGCCGATTTCGTCGGGCGGATCGAGGCGGTGAACCGTGTCGACATCCGCGCCCGCGTCACCGGCTATCTCGAAGAGGTCCTGTTCAAGGACGGGGCGACCGTCGCCGAGGGGGCTCCGCTCTTCCGCATCGAGCGCAGCCCGTTCGAGGCCGCGGTCGAGCAAGCGCAAGGCGCGCTCGAGAAGGCCCAGGGCGCCCTCCAGAACGCCACGGTGCAGCGCCAGCGTGCCGAGGACCTGCTGAAGACGAATGCCGGCTCGGTCGCCATCCGCGACCAGCGTGTCGCCGACGAGAAGGGCGCGCAGGGCGACGAAACCACGGCCGCCGCCAACCTGAAGACCGCCCAGATCAATCTCGGCTACACCGAGATCAGGGCGCCGATCGCCGGCCGGATCGGCCGCACCAAGGTGACTATGGGTAATGTCGTCGGCCCCGATACCGGCGTGCTGGCCCAGATCGTCAGCGACAACCCGATGTATGTCACCTTCCCGGTCAGCCAGCGCGAATTCCTGGCGCTGAAGACGAACCGGTTGCCGGCGGACGGACAGGCCCCGCTGGTCAGCCTCAAATTCTCCGACGGCTCGACCTACGACCAGAAGGGCCGTGTCGACTTCGTCGACGTCTCGGTCGAGCGCACCACCAATACCGTGCTGGTGCGCGCCACATTGCCCAATCCCGCCGGCAAACTCCTCGACGGCACGCTGGTGCGCGTCGCCGTCCAGGCCGACAAGAGCGAGGAAAAGGTGCTGGTCCCGCAATCGGCGCTGATCGCCGACCAACAAGGCTCTTATGTCTTCGCCGTCGAGGACGGCAAGGCGGTGGTGAAGCGGGTCAAGGTCGGCGCCGAGGCCGGCTCCTATGTCGCGATCGACCAGGGCCTTTCCGGCAACGAGCAGATCGTTATCCAGGGTCTGCAGAATCTCCGGCCCGGCGTGCCGGTGCTGGCTTCGCCGGTGACCCTTACGACCGGCCGGAGCTGACGTCATGCTGAGCTCCGTCTTCGTTGACCGGCCCCGGCTGGCGATCGTCATAGCGCTCATCACCACGATCGCGGGCCTGATCTCGCTGTTCGCGATTCCCGTCGCGCAATATCCCGACATCGTGCCGCCGCAGATCTCGGTCCGGGCGTCCTATCCCGGCGCCTCGGCCGCCGTGGTGGAGCAGACCGTAGCCCAGCCGATCGAGGCCCAGATCGTCGGCACCGACAAGATGCTCTACATGAAGAGCGTCAGCGGCAACGACGGCAGCTACTCGCTGCAGGTCTCCTTCGAGCTCGGCACCAATCCCGACATCAACAACGTCAACGTCAACAACCGCGTCCAGCTCGCCTTGTCGAAGCTGCCGCAGGAGGTCCAGCGCAGCGGTGTCGTCGTCAAGAAGCAGTCCTCGGCCCTTCTCGGCGTCATCGCTGTCTATGCGCCGAAGGGCAACTACAACCAGCTCTTCGTCTCGAACTACGTCACCATCAACCTCCTCGACGCGATCAAGTCCACGGCCGGCGTCGGCGACGCCGCGCTCTTCGGCGCCCAGGACTACGCCATCAGGGCCTGGGTCCGCACCGACAGCCTGACCGGCCTCAACATCACCACCGGCGACATCATCGCCGCGATCCAGGGCCAGAACGCGCAGGCCGCGGTCGGCCGCATCGGCGCCCGCCCGATCTCCGACGACCAGCAGCTCCAGCTCAACATCCAAACCAAGGGCCGCCTGACCTCGCCGGAGGAGTTCGGCAAGATCGTGCTGCGCACCAATGCCGACGGCTCAGTCCTGCGGCTCTCGGACGTTGCGCGCCTCGAGCTCGGCGCCGCCAATCTCGACCGCGACACGCGCCTGAACGGCGGCCCGGCCGTGCTGATCGGCGTCTACCAGGCGCCCGGCGCCAACGCCCTCACAGCCCTCGAATCCGTCAAGAAAACGATCGGCGATCTCGAGAAGTCCTTCCCCGACGGCCTCGCCTGGAAGGTCACCTACGACCCGACCGCCTTCGTCACCGCCACGATCCACGAGGTTCAGAAGACGCTGATCGAGGCCTTCGCCCTCGTCGTGCTTGTCGTCTACATCTTTCTCGGCAATCTCAGGGCGACGCTGATCCCGACCGTCGCCGTGCCGGTAAGCCTGGTCGGCGCCTTTATCGTGCTCAACGCCATCGGTTATTCCGCCAACACCGTCTCGCTGCTCGCGGTGGTCCTCGCCATCGGCATCGTCGTCGACGACGCGATCGTCGTCATCGAGAACGTCGAGCGCGTGATGGAGGAACATCCGGAGCTCTCGCCGGCCGAGGCGACCAAGCGCGCCATGGGCGAGATCGTCGCACCGATCATCGCGATCACACTGGTGCTGCTCTCGGTCTTCGTGCCGGTCGCCTTCATCCCGGGCATCTCCGGCGAGCTCTTCCGCCAGTTCGCCGTCACCGTGGCGGTCGCGATGGTGCTCTCGGCGATCAACGCACTGACGCTGTCGCCCGCGCTCTGTGCCATCCTGCTGAAGCCGCATCACGGACCCCGGCGCGGCCCGATCGGCCTTATCATGCGCGGCATCGACTGGACGCGCGACCGTTACGGCAACGGCGTGGCGCGCCTCGTGCGCATCTCGGCCATCAGCCTTGTTCTGACCGCGGCCTTCGGCGCCGGCATCTACGCCATGAGCCGGGTCACGCCGACCGGCTTCCTGCCGGAGGACGATCAGGGCGCCTTCTTCGTCGTTGCGCAGTTGCCCGACGGCGCCTCCATCGGCCGCACATCGGCGCTCGCCGCCGAGGTCGAGGGCATCCTCAAGACCGAGAAAGCGATCGCCGATTATTCCACGGTCATCGGCCTCAACTTCATCGACAATTATTCCCAGCCCAATGCCGGCTTCTTCGTCGTAACCCTGAAGCCGTTCGACCAGCGCACCAGCCCGGAGGATTCGGCCTCTGCCGTCATCGCTCGGCTCGCCCAGAAGTTCCGCAGCGTGCGCGACGGCAATGTCGTCCCGGTCGCGCCTCCGCCGATCATCGGCCTCGGCAGTGGCGGCGGCTTCAGCTACGTGCTGATGGATATGGGCTCTTCCGACGCCAAGGCGCTCGGCCAGGCGCTGCGCGGTCTGACGGTTGCCGCCAATCAGGACCCGCAATTGCGGCGGGTGTTCTCGACCTTCTCGGATTCGGCGCCATCGATCTATCTCGACATCGATCGCGAAAAGGTCCAGATTCTCGGCGTCGCCCTAAGCGACGTCTTCCAGGCCCTCCAGGCCTCGCTCGGCGGCTATTACGTCAACGACATGAACCTGTTCGGCCGCACCTGGCAGGTCCAGGTCCAGGCCGAAGGCACCGACCGCGCCTCGGTCAACGACATCTACCGCATCAACGTCCGCAGCAAATCCGGCGACATGGTGCCGCTGCGCTCCTTCGTCGAGGCCAAGGTCGTGGTCGGCCCGCAGGCGCTGATCCGCTACAATAACCGCCTGGCGGTGACGCTGCAGGGCTCGCCTGCCCCTGGCGTCTCCTCGGGTCAGGCACTGAAGGCGATGGAGGCGGTCGCGGCCAAGACGCTGTCACCCGGCTATCGCGGCGAATGGACCGATGTTTCCTTCCAGGAGAAGCGGGCCGAAGGGCAGACGGGGATCATCCTCGCCTTCGCGCTGCTCTTCGCCTATCTCTTCCTGGTCGCGCTCTACGAGAGCTGGACGATCCCCGTGCCGGTGCTGCTCTCGGTAGCGGTCGGCGTCCTCGGCGCCTTCATCGCGATCGTCCTGGCGAAGCTGACGCTCGACCTCTACGCCCAGATCGGCATCGTCGTGCTGATCGGCCTCGCCGCCAAGAACGGCATCCTGATCGTCGAGTTCGCCAAGGAGCTGCGCGAGAAGGGCCACCCGCTGCTGCACGCGGCGACCGAAGGCGCGCGCCTGCGCTTCCGTCCGGTGATGATGACCTCCTTCGCCTTCATCCTCGGCCTGCTACCGCTGGTGATCGCGGAAGGACCGTCGAAACTCGCGCGGCGCGATGTCGGCACCCCCGTCTTCGGTGGCATGCTCGCAGCATCCTTGATCGGCATCTTCGTGATTCCGGCGCTCTATGTGATCTTCCAGTCCTTGCGCGAGCGCCTGCGGCCATCGACCCGCCCCAAGGAGGAGCAGGTCTGAGACGAGTCCCCTCATCGACGGACCGTCACATCGGTCCGTCGATGAGGGTGCAGTCCTGCCCCGCGGCGGCCAGCGCCTGCAGCTGAGCCAGCGCGATCCGAAGCAGCTCGGGACGAGCGCCGAAGCGGAACCGGACGAGACGCGGCAGCTGCAGCAGCCAAGCGCCTTCCTCGCTCAGCACGAGTTCGACATGGTCGAGACACGCCGCCAGCCGGATCACCTTGCGGCCGTCGCAGGCCAGACCTTGGTCGGTGCGTTCGAGGTAGAGCAGGTCTTCGACCCCGACGGCTGGTGGCGGCCGGGTTGCCCGCCACACGCGACATGCAGGATATCAAGCGGATCCCCGCCGCCGCGAAGCGAGTGAGAGCACGAGGAGGTCGCGTCTCCGGTGAAGACCTCCTTGATCTCGAAACCATCCACTCCGTTCTCCAAATCGGCGGGTCATATGGGGCACCCTGGCGCGGGATCAGTCCATTTCGGAGAACTGCGCCTCATCCGAAATCCTGCATTGCCGAAGCAGTTGGGATCGGCTATCCAGCCTGCACGGTTAGCGCCCGTAGCTCAGCTGGATAGAGCGTTGCCCTCCGAAGGCAAAGGTCACACGTTCGAATCGTGTCGGGCGCGCCAACAAAATCAGATATTTAGAAGACACTCCGGCCCGAGGCGATTTCATCGGGTAAGCAGGAGGTAAGCAGGCGGCAAATTTTCGCGCGGGTGAGCGCAGGCTAGCTTTGCCAGAAAGCCATGCTTGTTAGGAGGCAGCCGGCTCCTAGGAGCCGCAGATTCTTCGCCGTCCGGCTTGCCGCAGTCTGCCTCTGCTCAACCGACGGCACCGCTGCCCCGCCACGCGAGCGAAACCGCGACGGCAAAGATCAAGGCGAAGCCCATAGCCATGACAATCATGCGGGCAATGGAGCGCCCCGCCCTTTTGGTCTCCGGTCGTCCGTCGCTCTCGCTCGTGGTCAGCTCCTAGCGTTAGCGCAGTAATAGCACCGCGACCTATTCCCATCCGTCCTCGTCATCGTGGCGCGCTTCCCATTTCTCGATCGCCTCGATGAGCCGTATTAGCTCAAGCTCCTCGGGTGAACCTGCTGGCGGATTGCCGAGCTCCGTCACGCGCTGAGTTGCTCTCTCATAGTCGTCGACACATCGAACGATGGCGCGCTTGGGGTCCGCTTCGGTTACACGGCTCGGCGAGAGGAATGAAAACACCTGTCCCTCCTATCCCTCGGCAGGAGCGGCCACGCTCGTCTCGTATGCCACCATCGCGGCGGAAAGATCGAGGAAGGCGCTTTCGTCCCGCTCCTCGTCGGGAAGTTCGGCGATCGACTTCAATCGCGCGACGGCCTCCTGATATTGGTCCTCGTTCTCGATCATCATGAGACTTGCTCCATCTCCCGGACGTACGCCTTGCTGGTTTGCCAACCGGGTCGTCGAGGGAGTCTCGCCCTTCAGACCTTCGGCGGCAGGCCCGCTCTGTCGAACACAGGTATCGACTCCGTAGAGCCCTCGGGCCTCTGCCCGGGTGGTAAATCTTCGGCTGCCCGCCGTACGGCCTCTTCCGACTCCGTCAGGCCATCGGGAGTATTGTTGGCGTCACTCCCTTCATCATGGACGTTTGTCCTGCCGCTTACTCGGCGCCCGGTCTGGATAGGATCGGCGGCGAGAGGGCTTTCTCCTTGATTGGCGGGCTCACGCTCGTCTTCCAAAATCGCCGGATTTTCACGCTGCTTTGGCATGGCTGACTCCTTTGAGGGAGCAAGCCATGCAGCTCTTGTTTGTTCCGACCTTTAGGCCTTGAGCCTTGATTTGGTCATCTCGATCTCGACGACCAAGCCGGAGGGAAGCCAGGCGAAGTGCATGCGTGCGCCCAACTGTGATTTGACCGCTCGATCGACAAGAAGGCTGCCAAAGCCTCGCCTTCGAGGCTCGCCGTCGACCATGGGGCCGCCGAACTCGCCCCAGCGCAAACGTACATCTTCACCCGATGCCTGGACTTTGATTTCCACCGTTCCAGCAGGAACTGAAAGGGAGCCGTGCTTGCTCAAGGCAATCTGGTTCAGAGGCTTGCATCGCTTTTTTGTTTAGTGGCCATCGCACCTCAGCGCGCCAAATCAAGCGGCTTTCTCGCGCGCAAAGGAACGATCGGATTGAACCGCGGTTGTGCCTGCATGGCACGCATCGTGATCCGCAACGAAGATCAACTGAACGAGGCTCTTGACCGAGCGATCCACCTCGCGGGCTCTGCGAAGGGCGGCGACGAGGAGCGTGAACTGAGCGCGATCAACGCAGCGGTGGAGCTGTACGAGCAGTCGCTGGCCGTCACAGCCGCCTCCGGCCGCAGTGAGCGGAAAACCAAAGACGATGTCCCGAGCGGGACTGGATCGGAGTGAGGCGATGCCGATCGAGAATTCACCCCCGTCGAAGGTCGCCAAGAAAGTCGGCATACGCGTCGTGGCGATTATCGCATTCATCATCGTAGCGATATTCGTCGGATTCAATCTGAACCACCTGCAAACGCAGCGCGAATTGCAGTCAGGCCAGGTGGATCCCAGAGACGCCCCGAAAAGCCCGACAGATCTACAGGCACCAAGGCCAAAACCCTGACCGGAATGACTGAGCATTCAGCTCATCAGGAGGCTATCATGCGCATTGGCAGCCACGAGGAATATCAGGCAGCAGTCCATAGGGCTGCGGCATTGAGCGACGCGCTTCCGGATTCTGAGCAAGGCCGGGAGTACCAACGCCTGATCTCCGAAATTCGAGAGTGGGATGAAGCCCATAAGGGTCACAGCGCTCACGACCCGGAGGAGGATGATGGCTTCCTCACGGCTGACGACATGGCTGTAACGGGTTTGCCGGGTAACCTTGGGAAACTCCGGAAAGATTGAAGCCACTTGGATGGGGCGCCAGCGGCGTCGCCCGATCTGGCCAGTGCCGGCGCCGCTGTCAGGATGCTCGCTGCTTCCCTCCTCGCGGCGCAAGGCTCCGGCGAAGAGCTTCCATGATATCGATGACGTTGCTCTCGTTCTCAGCGTCCGCAGGCTTTGCTTTCCCCTTCCGCGCCGGTCTCAAGGACTTTTTCTTCTGCGCGATGATGTCGAGCAGAGCGCTTTGAACGGGGTCCGAGACCATGTCGGCGGACCAGGATTTTGTATGTCCTTTGATATAGCTCTGCACGAGGGGAACCAAGCTCGCGTCGGCTTTGTCAGGGACTTCCGCGAAATAGGAAGCTTCCGGTCTGACCTCATCGCCGAATCTGAGTGTCCAAAGAACAATACCCTCGCCGCGCGGTTCGAGCACGATAGCGCGCTCGCGCCGGCCCATGACGAGGCGCGAGATGCCCAGCACCTTTTCTGCCGCCATGGCGTCTCGGATCACTGCAAAAGCCTCGTGGCCGACTGGATCGTCAGGCATCAGGTAATGAGGCTTTTCGAGGTAGATCCACTCGATGCTGTCGCGCGGTACGAATTTCTCGATATCGATCGTCTTGACGGTATCGAGCGCGACCGCGTCGAGTTCATCCTCGGTCAGCATGACGTAGTCGTTTTCGCCGCGCTCGTAGCCCTTGACCTCGTTGTCTTCTTTGACCGGCTTGCGGGTGATAGAGTCGACATACTGCGAAACGACGCGATTGCCGGTCGCCTTGTTCAAGGTGTGGAAGCGCACCTTCTCGCTTTCGGACGTCGCGGGCGACATCGCGACCGGGCAGGTGACGAGCGAGAGCTTGAGGTAGCCCTTCCAATAGGGGCGCACAGCCATGGCCTCTCTCCTCAGCTCGCTTTGCGTTGTTGAGGAGCCGGCCGCGCGGCACGCCTGGCGTCGCGGGCCGGACCACGATTGCCATTTGCCGCGGAGCGAGAACCTGAAGCTTCCG
The DNA here is from genome assembly GCF_057809495.1 of Allobosea sp. FG18. Classification (NCBI taxonomy): domain Bacteria; kingdom Pseudomonadati; phylum Pseudomonadota; class Alphaproteobacteria; order Hyphomicrobiales; family Alloboseaceae; genus Allobosea; species Allobosea sp. FG18. The sequence goes on along the minus strand of NZ_JBMDKB010000016.1, from coordinate 3,304 downwards.
CCATCGCCTTGGCGCTCTCGCGCAGGGCTGCGAGGAGGTCATCCGGTTTCGAGACTTCAATTTCCTTGCGCTTCGGCGCGGCCCTGCCTTCGATCTTGGCCTTCACCAGTTCCGCCAATGCGGCCTCGTAACGGTCGTCGAACTCCGCGGGATCGAACGCCCCCTTCTTGGTGGCGATGATGTGCTTGGCGAGATCGAGCATCTCGCCCTTGATCCGGAGCCTGGGCATCTCCTCGAATGCCTTTTCCGACGAACGAACCTCGTAATCATACTGCAGCGTTGTCGCGATCAGGCCTTTGCCATGCGCACGGATTAAAACCGTTCTGACGCGCCGAAACAGGACCGTCTGCGCGATAGCTGCGACCTTTGATTTCGCCATGGCATCGCGCAGCGCGGTAAATGCGTCAGAGGACACTCGGTCGGTCGGTACGAGGTAATACGGCTTGTCGAAATAAACGTCGTCGACGTCGGAGCACGGGATGAACGTATCGATGGTGAGCGTCTTATCACTCTCCGGAACGGTAGCCGCGACCTCTTCGGGATCGATCATGACGTATTGGCCATTCTCGATTTCGAACCCCTTCGTCTGCTCCTCGCGTTCCACAGGTTTGCCGGTTTCGCTATCGACGAAGATGCGATTGACGCGGTTCCCGGTGGGCTTGTTCAGCGTGTGGAACGCGATGCGCTCCGATGTGCTGGCGGCGGTAAAGAGCCCGACCCCGAAGCTCACCTCGCCGAACTTGATGAAGCCTTTCCACTGGGCACGGTGACCGGCCATGGCCAACTCCTAACGCAACTCCACAACAAGACGAGTCGCGAACGGACGGCGGACGAAATCGTTCCGTGGAACCGTGTCCAGCTCAGGGCCGTTTGCTGCGGATCAGCGGGAGAAATGCCATGCCATTCGAGCACGTCACAACGCCGAAGCCACCAAGGCCCGCCAACGACCGAGGCGCTCAGCGGATCACCTCCATTGATGAGTATGAGGCTGCGACGCAGCGTGTCCGTGAACTGGCGGACTACTCCGAAGGCTCCCCGCAGGCCGCTGAATTAGCTGCGCTAGTGCAGGTCATCACGCAGTGGGACGAAGCCCACGACGACGCAACCTCCTGGCACTAACCATCGAGCGCCTGATGCCCGCTTACCGCTTCATCACGCACAACGGCGGCGACCACGCCGTCGAGATCGAATGCCCAGACGATAAGTCCGCTCGCCGCGAGGCCAGACAGGCGATCGCGGAAGCTGCGCATGATGCATTGGTTGATACGGACCAGATCGAGATGACAATGACTGTCGAGGCAGCCAGTCGAAAGGTCATCTACCGGGGCCGCTTTTCCGTCGATGCCGGCGATGTGAACTAATCCAGAGCCCAGGCGCACTAGTTGAAAACGGCGGAACCGATAGAACGTCTGTGTCGTTTAGCGGCGTTGAGTTGGAAAATTCCACCAGGCAGGTTCTCACGGTGTGTCGTCATGATGCCGGTTGGGCATTCCGCGATGTGACGGGCGAAGCCTATGGCCGCTCTCCTGACATCAGGAACGCCTATGAGGCAGCCCAGCAAATGGCGCGGAAGATCGGCGCCCATATTGAGTTTTCGAGCGAGGCCGAGATCCACTATCGCGCCGTAATGGCCGCCCCCTCTGTTGACACAGGCGTCGACCCTTTGCCTAAATCCCCCATCGCTTGGAGCGCGCGAGTAGCGCGGTTCTTTGGTTGGGGCAGGAGCGATGAAACCAACCGTTGAGGCTTATACGGTCGCGTTGCCGTGGTACGAGCGTGAGGATTATCAGCGCCTTTGGGAGCTGGCCGACGACCGCGACGAGATGCCCGGCGATTACGAGGCCTGGCACGCAGCAGCGCTCAGCGTCATTAACGCGTGGCTCGCGCGCGGACGAGCCCTTCAGATTGTCACGATACGCCCGGACGAGTTCTTGGCGTGGCTAGAAATGGAGGGCCTTACGAATACCGCCCAGACGCGCTTGAAATATGTCGAGTGCAAAGCCTCTGGCGCCGGGAGTGAAACGGGCGGGCTAGGCGTCGCCGCTGACCCTGAATCGCTGTCAGGCTCGAAGTCGTGATACTCAGAGCTTGAGAAAGCCCGGAACCGCAAAGCGGGCCGCGCCTCTCACTTGGGCGAGTGCTCGCTGAACAGCGACGGGCACAACCCAACAAGCTTCCTCGTCAGCCGGAGTAATCGCTTCCCCATCCGCCGCCAGTCGGGGCGGGCTGGAAATTGTCGTTTACGGCCCTACGCCTGAAGAGCCGGGCCGCTTCATTGAACGCTTCGATGACCTGCCACAGAGCCTCCGTCTGGGCTGGAGTTCGGCCAGTTCTGCTGAGGAGCCGGATTGCCTCATCCCGCGCTCGTCGATTACCGCAGGTCAGACAGTGGTACATCGCGCCATCTTCGGCCCCGAGAAACGTGGACATCAGCGTTTTGCGCTGGCGTCCTCGCGCTCATCAAGCGAAAGGAACTTCTGGGTGACTGCCCCAAGGTTCTCGCCGAGCCACGTTGCCATCGCTGTTTCCTCGTTGAGGATGCGCTGGCAAACAGCCACCGTCTCCACGTCACCGCAGGCCTCCGCTGTCGCGATGAGAACCTCGTAAGCCGCAATCTCCATGTGCTCGAACGTGTAGCTCGCCATCGAGCCCTTGATGACCTCGTCATCCATATCCGACACACCAGCTCAATGGCCCCGCGCTGTTCGAGCAGCTTCGCAGGCTGATGAAGGCTTCCAAGCCGCCAAGCGACAAGGCCTGATCGATTGGACGACAGCGAATTCCGGCTACGGCGGACTTGGCCAGGCGAAGACGAGAGCGATTTTCTCGTTCTCGATGAGCGGGCGAACATCATAGGCAGGATCTACAGGGAAGTTGCGACCTCGCAAGGCCGATGGCTGTTCTTCGTCGGGCCGGGCAATCTCCCGCGACGCGCTGACTTCCACGGCTACGTCGAAACCCTTGAGGAGGCGAAAGCCCGGTTCAAGGAACTGTGGCCGCAATACCGAGCGCAGTGGTCTGAAGAGCGCTTAGAGGCAGCTCTCGCGCAGCAGCGTGCCGCATGGGCCGCCGGGAACTGACGCGGCACTTGGTTCATCGTCCGCAAGTCTTTATGAGCGCTCGATGACCATACATAAGCGCATTATTGACAAGATGGCGGCAGGCTTCCCGTCCGGCACATTCGGCCGCATCGATGCGACGTTGTCGCTAACCGAAACCCGCACAGATTTTATCCGCGATGCCGCGAATTGTCAAACGGCCCGCAAAGTTGCCCCCCGATCGGCGTCCAATGTTGACCCCTTGA